>JANLTT010000358.1:0-26204 GCA_031363115.1 Gemmatimonas sp. | reverse complement strand
ATTGGCAGCGAACTCCCCGATTACCCCGCTCTGCTTGCGCGCGCGGGCTTCCTCGTGCGACCGGCGCAGCCGACCGTGGCGTGGATCGGCGACACGCGCTTCACCTCCGAGGACGGCGCGGTGCGCCTCTCTGGTCCCACGACGATTGGCTCATTGATGTACGAGATGTACGAGGCGGGACTCTCGGCGGGTGATCGCATTCTCACGATGGACGGTACGAACATCGCCTCACTTGCAGATGTGCGTGCGGCGATTGAGGCCAAGAAGCCGGGTGATCGCCTGCGGATTCGCTGGTTCTCGCGTGACGGCGAGCGGTCAGCGGAGATTGTGGTCAAGGCCGACCCGCGCGTGGAAGTCGTGGCCTTCGAGGATGCCGGGCAGAGCGTCTCGCCCGCGCAGATGGCATTTCGGAACAGCTGGCTGGCGAGCCGCCAGCGGTAAATCAGCGGTAAGTCCGCGCTGACCTATCCGCGACGCAGCCGCCAAGGCGTCAGTGAGACCGAGGGCTCGCTTCCCGTAGCAAGGGCAGCGAGCCCTTCGCCGATCGCACTCGCGAACTTGAAGCCGTAGCCATTGCAGGGGCTCGCGAGAATCACCTGCGAATGCTCAGGATGGCGATCAAGAATGAAATGTCCACTCGGCGTGCGCGTGTACAAACAAGTCGCGGCGCGCCGATGCATTCCGGCATCACCGGGAAGCCAGGCATCGAGCAGCTTGGCCACGGGCGTGATGTCACTCGCACGGATGGTGCGGTCCACGGTGTCCGGCTCGCAGAGCTCTTCGGTGCCATGCCCTCCCGCCTTCACCTGCCCATCGCGCGTCGGGAAAATCACCGTCGCATGGTCGCGGCCATCCGTGACAATCAATACGGGGCGCACGGGGGCGTCGCGGCGGGCATCGAACCAATGCAGCGTTTGCCGCTCAACCGTGAGTGCAACACCAAGCGGAGCGAGTTGCTCGGTCATCCAGGCACCGGTCGCAAGAATCAGCCGGTCCGCACGCAACGTGCCGCGCGAGGTGGTGACACTCACGCCATCGCCATCCGCGACCCACGACACCATTGGCTCGTCAAAGCGCAGATCGGCCCCATGATGCCGTGCGCTCGCATGCATCGCCTCCAGAATGGGCTCCGGCAACAGCACCCCCGCGCCGGGATCCACCACACCAATCATCCCGTCGGGGACGCGAATGCCGTGCACGCGCGCGGAAATCTCCTCGCGCGTAAGCACCTCGCACGGCACCCCGGCATGCCCTGCGCAGGCAATCGTTCCGGCAATGATTGTCTCGTGCGGGAACCCCACGAAGAGCCCGCCCGTGTGGAGCCGGAGCGGCATCCCGCTCTCTTTCTCGAGCAAGTCAAACAGCGCATTTGCCCGTTGCGCGAGCGGGACATACTGCGCGCCCTCCCAGGCGGTAATCCGCGTGACCCGCGACTCGCCGTGCGTGGAGCCGAAGGCATGCGGGGTGCGCCACCGCTCGAGCCCAATCACCTGGTGGCCAGCCGCAGCCAGACGCCACGCGGCCGCGCTGCCGGCGGCGCCGAGTCCGGCAACGATGACGGTGGAGGAGGCCATGGTGCGAAAGATGCGACTTCCCGCGCCGCGCGCCACTCAACGCGGCTTTCGCTCGTCCGATATGAACGCAGTTGAGACTGGCGCCGGGGGGCCGCTCCGGCGAGAATCACAAGGTTGAGTTTCGCTCCCTTTCTTCCGATCCGCCAAAAGCCAATGCTCCGCTTGCTGCAGTCACTTTTCGTCGCCGCGCTCCTGACCTTCCTCGCCCCCGCGATGGGAGCTCAGGCCGCACGGCCCGCCTCACGCGATGCCGCACGAGATGCCGCGCAGCCCGCCGACCTCGTGGTCGTCAACGCCCGCATCTACACCGCCGAGGGGGCGCGCCCGATTGTTGAGGCGATGGCCGTCCGCGGGGGCCGCGTGGTCTTCACGGGCGACGCGCAGGGTGCACGGGCTCTCGCCGGCGCGAATACCCGCGTGCTCGATCTCGCGGGTGCCGCCGTGATTCCGGGGATGACCGACGCCCACCTGCATGTCGCCGGCGTCGGCGAACGTCTCCGCAACGTTGATCTCATGGGCACGACCTCCTACGAGGAGGTCATCGCCCGCGTGGTCGAGCGCGCCAAGTCGACGCCAAAGGGGCAGTGGATCAGAGGACGCGGCTGGGACCAGAACGACTGGGGCGATACCCGTTGGCCCGATCACGAAGCGCTGTCGCGCGCCGTCCCGGATCACCCGGTCATGCTCGACCGCGTTGATGGTCACGCGGTGCTCGTCAACGCGGCGGCAATGCGCGCCGCAAACCTCACGCGCGAATCGGTGGCGCCGAGCGGCGGCGACATCATCAAGCGAGAGAATGGCGAGCCGATGGGAGTGCTCGTGGACAACGCCGAAGGTCTCGTCGCACGCGTGGTGCCCTCTCCGACACGCGCGCAGGTGAAGGAGTCCATTAAGGCGGCCATTGCCGAGATGCACCGCTGGGGTCTCACCAGCGTCCATGATGCCGGCGCCTCAGGCGCGGTGCTCGAGATCTACGAAGAGCTGGGTCGCGAGAACGCGCTGAACATCCGTCTCTACGCAATGATCTCCGACCACGCGCCGACAATTGACGCTTGGTTTCGCCGTGGCCCGCTCGTGAGCGCCTACGACGGCACACTCTGGGTGCGCAGCGTCAA
The DNA here is from genome assembly GCA_031363115.1 of Gemmatimonas sp. GTDB lineage: Bacteria > Gemmatimonadota > Gemmatimonadetes > Gemmatimonadales > Gemmatimonadaceae > Pseudogemmatithrix. The sequence continues at coordinate 23,515 of JANLTT010000358.1, read as the reverse complement.
ACTCTATCAGGACGGCGCACTCGGCTCACGTGGCGCCGCGCTGCTCGAGCCCTACAGCGACGACGCGCGCACCAACGGCCTGTTGGTCTCAGCGCCAGGTCACATTCGCGAAGTGGCGGACCGCGCGCTGGTCGCGGGCTTCCAGATCAACACGCACGCAATCGGCGACCGCGGCAACCGCCTCGTTCTTGATGCCTACGAGGCCGCCTTCAAGGCGCGCCCCAGTGCCGATCACCGCTTTCGCATTGAGCACGCGCAGATCCTGCACAGCGATGATATCCCGCGCTTCGCACAGCTCGGCGTGATTCCCTCCATGCAGGCGTCGCACCAGACAAGCGACATGTACTGGGCAGGCACCCGACTCGGCGAAGGACGTTTGCGCGGTGCGTACGCGTGGCGTTCGTTGCTCGCGACGAATGTCGTGATCCCCAACGGCTCCGATGCGCCGGTGGAGTACGTAGATCCGCTCATCTCGTTCAAGGCGTCCGTGGCGCGTCAGGACGCGCGCAATTGGCCGGTTGGGGGCTGGTTCCCCGAGCAGCGTATGACGCGCGAGGAAGGTCTGCTTTCGATGACACTGTGGGCCGCGTACGCGGGCTTCCAGGAAGCGGAGTTGGGTTCGCTCACGCCGGGGAAGCGCGCGGACTTCGTGGTCCTGAGCCAGGACATCATGCGCGTCCCGACCGAGGTGCTGCAGGACACGCGCGTCGTCTCCACCTGGGTCGGCGGCAAGCTCGTCTACGAGAAGAAGTAGTATGCCATCCAAGCAACTCTTCATCATTCGCATTGCGTTGATGGCCGGCGTCTTCACCTTCGCCGGCATCACGCTCTTCCAGCGGGCGCAGGGTACGGCGCCCGCCATGGACTCACCGCTCAATGTCGGCATGATGCGCTACGTGCTCTGGGCGCTCGTCGCAGCCTCCATGCTGGTGACTCTCGTGTTGCAGGGACAGCTGCAGTCGGCGGCGCACAACAAGCGCGGGGTGCTCACGCTCATTGGCTGGTCGGTTGGCGAGGGCGTGGCGCTCTTCGGCATCATTCTGCACTTCATTGGCGGACCCGTCGCCACCCTTGCGATTGGCGTGGTGGGCTTTGTGTTCGCGCTCATGCTCCTGCCGGTCCCGCGAGAGAGTCGCTGATGCGCGTCATCTCGCTGCTGCCGAGTGCGACGGAGATTGTCGCCGCACTCGGCGCGATGGAGTCGTTGGTGGGGGTGACGCACTGCTGCGATCATCCGCCCCTCGTGGACTCCCGCGTCCGGGTGACCACGACCGCGGTGGATGGCGATGCCTCCCCCGGCGTCGTGGATGCGCAGGTGCGCGAAATCATGGGGGCCGGTGCCCCGCTCTACACGTTGCTCGACGACCGCATTCGCGCGCTCAAGCCCGACTTGATCTTCACCCAGGCGCTCTGCGATGTGTGCGCCGTAGTGGAGACCGATGTGCGCGCCCTCGCCGCGACGCTCACCCCGGTACCGGAGGTCGTTGCCCTCAGCGCGACCTCGCTCGATGGCGTGCTGGAGGACATGGCGCGCGCGGGTGCGGCGCTCGGGGCAGCGGACGAAGCGGAGGAGTTTATAGCCGGCGCACGGAACCGCATGCGTCGCGTGCACGAAACACTGAAGGCCGCGAAGGCGCCGCGTCCGCGCACCGCGGTGATCGAGTGGGGCGAGCCGCTCTACGCCGCTGGCCACTGGGTTCCCGAGATGGTCACGCGTGCCGGGGGAATTGACGTGCTGGCCAAGCCCGGCGAGCACAGCGTGGTCGTGACGATGGAGCAGGTCCGCGCGTCGAACCCTGAGGTGATTCTAATTGCACCATGCGGGTACGATTTGCCGCGCGCCATCGAGGAGGGAGAGCGGTTGCTCGCCCGTTCGGAATGGAGCTGGGCCCGCGAGTGTAAGGTCTTCGCCCTCGATGCCAACGCCTTCGCGAGCCGTCCGGGGCCGCGATTGATCGATGGTATCGAGGTGATGGCGCGTCTGTTCAATCCCTCGCTGTTCACTCCCGTTGATCCGATCTTTGCGCAACCCCTCACGGCGGCGGCGCGTTCTGCCTGAGGAGCACTGCATGCTGAAGCCCCCGTCCGTCGCCTTTCTCAAGAAGCTGCTCGACACCCCCGGCCCCTCGGGCTACGAATCGGCTCCCGCCAAGGTCTGGCGCGACGAAGCCAAGAGCTTTGCCGCCGAAGTCCACGCCGACGTGCACGGCAACTCGATTGCCGTCGTGAATCCCAAGGGGTCACCGACCATCATGCTCGCCGGTCACATCGATGAAATCGGGGTGATTGTCACGTACATCGACGACGATGGCTTCGTGTACATCGGTCCGATCGGTGGATGGGATCCGCAGGTGTTGGTTGCGCAGCGCATTCGATTCGAGGGCCGCAATGGTGAGGTGATGGGCGCAATTGGCAAGAAGCCGATTCACCTGATGAAGCCCGACGAGCGCGAGAAGGCCTCCAAGATCACCGATCTCTGGGTGGACATTGGCGCGACGACGCGGGCGCAGGCTGAGGCGCAACTCGCGATTGGCGATGCCGGCGTGATTGACCAGCGCACGCTCGACTTTCCGAACGATCGCATTGTCTCGCGTTCCATTGACGACCGGATCGGCGCCTTCGTCGTGCTCGAGGCGCTGCGTCGGTACGCCGCAGACCCTGGCGACGCCCGCGTGGTCGCCGTGGCCACGACGCAGGAAGAGATCGCGTATCGCGGCGGTGGCGCACATGTGAGCGCCGAGCGAGTTGATCCCGCCATGGCGATTGTCGTTGACGTGACCTTTGCGACCGATCACCCCGGCGTCGAGAAGAAGGAACTCGGGCATTCTCCGCTGGGGAGCGGTCCGGTGCTGACGCGCGGTTCGGTGATTTCGCCGGTCGCCTTCCGCATCCTGCGCGACACGGCCGAATCGGCGCGCATTCCCTTCACGTTGCACGCGGCCGGGCGCGAGACGAGCACCGATGCTGATGCCATTCACCTCGCGCGTCAGGGCGTGGCGACGGCGCTGCTCTCGGTGCCGAATCGCTACATGCATTCGCCCAACGAGATGGTGAGCTTGGTGGATCTCGATCACGCCGCGACGCTGATTGCCGCGTCCTGCAAGGCCGTGAACAAGGACACCGACTTCACGGCACGCTAAGCGGTAGGGCGCGCGGCGCTCCGCGCGCCTTACTCGGTGTTATTCAGTCACCGCGCGCATCGTGGCGGTCGTTTGACGGCGCACCGCCTGCGCCACAAGTCGCAGCGCGCCCTCGCGCACCGCCCGATCACGATCCTCTCGCAACATCCCCACCGCCGCCATCGCCTGTGGCGTCCGGACGATCACCAGCGCCGAGCAGGCCTGCAGGCGGAACGTCGCATTGCGCTTGAGCGCATTCGTGGACTCGCCCTGCGCACAGGTGATCAGCGCCTGCACACCCTCGGGAGTACCAATCGTGCCAATGGCGTGCATCGCCGCGTAGAGCACTTCGGTATCTGACTCGATGTTGAGCAGCGGAATCAGGTGATTCAGTGCCGGCGCGCCACGCGTGCTGAGTGCCGACACCACCCGTGCGCGCACGAGCGGCGACTCGTCGTCGAGGGCGGCGCCGAGTAGGTCGAGCGAGAGATCGTCCCGCGAGGCGGCGAGCGCCGCCACCGCCGCGCGGCGAACGCGGGGCTCCGGATGACGCAACGACTCCGCGAGCAATCGCTCCGCGGGCTCCCCGCCGAGATCCCCAAGAACGGCAACCGCGTCGCGCACCACGATGTCGTCGGGCTCGCGCACCCATTCGTAGAGCACGTCCAGCGTGCGGCGCATGGCGCGCAGGGAGTCCATGAGCGCCGTGCGCGCATCGGCCGACGACGCATTCGCGTATTCATCGAGCAACGCTTCCGTGCCATCGGTGCCGAAACGGTACAGCACCTGCTGCAGGCGTCGCGCCAGCGTGGCATCCCCCGCGTGCTGGTGGCGCATCACGGCGAGCTGCCGGAGAATCAGCGGGTTGGCGAGCCGTCGCAGCGGCTGCGCGAACTCGGCGCGGCGCGCATCGGAGGGATCCTTCTCCAGTTGCACGAACTCAATCGCCACGAGCCCGGCGATGGCGTCAAGCATCGCGAGGTGCCGTCCGGTGCGGAAGGCGAGGTCCGCATACTCCGCAAGCGCGGCCAGCAGCGGACGCTCCACCGTGAGCTCTGTCGCGGCCTGGAGGCGCTCGAGAAGGCTCGCCAACGCGGGATCCTCGGGCACCGGAATCTCAAGCGCTTCGGTAAGCCGATCAGCGCGCGGCTCCGCGTCGTCGGCGTTCGGCGCAACTGCGGGCGCAGCAGTCGGGACCGGAACAACCGGGATGGCCGGCGCCGTGACCGCGCGCATCGGCGGGGGCGTCACCGCCCGCATCGGTGGGGCCGTCACGGCGCGCGGCGCCGGGGGCGGCACCAGAGGAATCGCCTGCTCCGTCACCCGTGCGCGCAGCACCCGTGGAATGCCGCGCACGTCAATCGCACTGGCTCGTGCGGCAAAGAAAGCGACGGGATCAGGCTGCGAGGGCACCGTCGCCAGGAGCCGCAACAGGTCATTGAGATCGGCTTCGGCGCTGCGCTCATGCAGCGTGAGCATCTCCACGCCATACGTTGAAAGCCGCGAGGCGAGCAGGACGCACGAGGCGCTCAGCACGGGGTCGGGCGAGGAACAGGCCTCGCCGTTCGCGAGCAGCTCTGACTCAGTTGAAGTGAGAACCACCGTGTGCCGCTTGAGCGCGCGCTGGAAGGAGCGGAGCTCGCTCCGATACTCCATCATCGCGCCGGGATCCGACACAAGCTGCGACACCAGGTGCGCGAATCGCACGGCAAGCGCGACCACAGCCGTCACCGTGTGCGGCGCGCTCTGGGAATCGGCGGAGGAGGCAGGGGTGGGCTCGGTCATCTCGGCAGGTGCCCCTGCTGGTGACACCGCGGGGGCTCCGGTAACATACCCTTCATTCTGCGTTGCGACCACGCGCACGCGCCTCGCTTGCCCAGACTCAACACCGACCCGCTCATGCGTCTCGCCGTCGCCGCCCTCCTGCTCCACGCCATCGCTCTGACCACTCCGCTCGCCGCGCAGCAACTCCCGACCGCGGGCCGGGGGACGGTCGCCATTCGTGCGGCACGCATCATTGACGGCACCGGCGCGGCGCCAATCGAAAACGGCATCGTCGTCATTACGGACGACCGCATTGTCGCGGTTGGCCCCGCGAGCAGCGTGCGCGTCCCCGCGAACGCGCGCCGCGTGGACCTCGGCGACGCCACCCTGCTCCCGGGGTTCATTGACCTCCACGTCCACCTGATTGGTCGCGAAATCGAGGATCCGGGTTCGTTCCAATCCTCCGTGAATGACTATCCCGGCTTTCAGGTCGCGCTCGGCACCGAATTCGCGCGTCGCACGCTGATGGCGGGCTTCACCAGCGCGCGCATGGTCGGCGCTCCTGGCTTTCAGGACATGGGCCTTCGCAACGCGATTGATGGCGGCTACGTCCCAGGCCCGCGCCTCCAGAATGCCGGCCACTCGCTCGGCATCACGGGCGGCCACTGCGACGAGAACAACTATCGTCCGGGTTTGATTGACGGCTCCCCCGAAACCGGTATCGCCGATGGCGTCGCCGAAGTCGTGCGCGCCGTGCGCTATCAGGTGAAGTACGGCGCCGATGTCATCAAGACTTGTGCCACCGCGGGTGTCCTCTCGGGCGGTACGCAGGGCATCGGTGCCTCGCAGTACTCGCTCGAGGAACTCACCGCGATGGTGAACGAAGCACGCACCTTAGGGCGCAAGGTCGCCGCGCACGCGCACGGCGCTGAGGGCATTCGTCGCGCCACGCAGGCTGGCGTGGCGAGCATTGAGCATGGGTCGTTCCTCGATGAAGAAGGAGCCAAGCTGATGGCCGCGCGCGGCACCTTTCTTGTTCCCACGCTGATGGCCGGCGAAGCCGTGCTCCGTGCCGCGGATGCCGGTGGGTTGCCCCCGCTCGTCGCCGACAAGGCGCGCGCCGCCGGCAATGCCATGCGCGCCGCGATTCGGCTCGCCCAGGCCAACGGCGTGCGCATCGCCCTCGGCACCGATGCCGGCGTGGGCCGTCACGGGCAGAACGGCCACGAATTCACCCTGATGGTGCAGTGGGGTGGCCTCACCCCGATGCAGGCAATTGTCGCCGGCACCGCAAGCGCCGCCGAACTCCTCGGCTGGCAGGATCGCCTCGGCACCATTCGCACCGGGTTGCTCGCCGATCTCGTGGCGGTACCGGGGAATCCGCTCACCGATGTCACCGCACTTGAGCGCGTGAACTTCGTCATGAAGGGTGGCGTCGTCTTCAAGGGCGAAGGCGCCGTCCGCTGAGCCTCTCGAAACACGTCGCGCGCGCTGACCTGACCTCGCCATGACGCTGCATGTGTGGTCGAGTGCGCATTACGTGATTGCGCTCCCTGATGGGCACCGCTTCCCGATTGCGAAGTACGCGATGCTGCGGGACGCGGTGCTCGCTGAGGGAATCGTCACGCGCAAGACGCTCCATGATCCCGCGCGCACGCCGCTGGAGGACGTGCATCGCGTGCACGACCCCGAGTACATCACGCGACTCGTGCGCGGCACGATGCCCATCGCCGAGCAGCGCACGCTGGGCTTCCCCTGGTCCGAGGGATTGGTCGAGCGTTCGTTCCGCGCCTCGGGCGGGACACTCGAAGCGGCCGAGCACGCATTGCGCGCTGGCATCGCGATGAATCTCGCGGGCGGCACGCATCACGCCTTTGCCACGCATGGCGAAGGATTCTGCGTGCTCAACGACGTTGCGATTGCCGTGCGCTCGCTCCGCGCGCAGGGACGCATTCGCCGTGCCGCCGTGCTCGACCTCGATGTGCATCAGGGCAACGGCACGCACGCGATCTTCGTCGGTGATGACGACACCTACACCTTCTCGATGCACGGCCGCCGCAACTACCCCTTTCGCAAGGTGTCGGGGCGGCTTGATGTGGAACTCGAGGATGGCACGCAGGACACTGAGTATCTCGAGAAGCTCGCGGAGGCATTGCCGCAGGTGCTCGCCGCATCACGTCCGGATTTGGTGTTCTATCTCGCGGGCGCCGATCCGCACGAAGGTGATACGCTCGGAAGACTCGGCCTCACCTTCGACGGACTCATGCGCCGCGACGCGCTCGTGTTGGAGTCGTGCCGCGCGGTCGGCGTGCCCGTGGCCATCGCGATTGCCGGCGGCTACGGCCGTGATATTTCCGACACCGTGCGCGTGCATGTGAATACCGCGCGCATCGCCCGTAGCTTTCTTTAAGCACCATGCCACCAATCCCGCCTCCGACCTCCGACGGCTACACGTCGAGCACTGCGATTCCGCTCTACTGGTGCCGCTACGCTCCCGCGGCCCCCACGGGCACCGTGGTGGTGCTGCACGGTGGCCCCGGCGCGCATCACGAGTACCTGCTTCCGCAGTTGCTCGAACTCGCGCGTACGCGCGATTGCCTCTTTTACGATCAGCGCGGTGGCGGACGCTCCAAGACCGATGATCGCACGCCGATCACTTGGCAGACGCATGTCGCGGATCTCACGGCGGTGCTCGCCGAGTTGCAGACCGGCGTGCACGCGGGGCCGCTGACGCTGGTGGGCTATTCATGGGGAGCGATGCTCGCCGCGCTCTATTGCGTCGAGTCCGCAGCGGGCCGCGCTGGGCCGATGCCCGTGCGGCTCGTCTTGATCAGTCCCGCCCCGCTCTCACGGAGTTGGCGCGCGCAGTTCGAATCCGAGTTCGCGCGGCGGCAGAGTGGGCCCGAGGTCGCCGCGCTCCGGGAAGCGCTGGTGGCGAGCGACCTCCGCGAGCGCGATCCCGAGGCGTACAAGCAACGCACCTTTGAGCTCTCTGTGGCCGGGTATTTCGCCAATCCCGCCCGGGCCCGCGACCTCACCCCCTTCCGCGTCACGGGGCGCGTGCAACAATCGGTCTGGGAATCACTTGGCGAGTTCGACCTCGTGCCCGCCCTCGAAGGCCTCCGGATTCCCACCCTCGTGGTGCACGGACGGCAGGACCCCATTCCCCTCGCCTCCGCCGCCGCGGCCGCCACTGCCCTCGGGGCCGAGAAAGTGTGGCTGGAGGACTGCGGTCATGTGCCGTATGTTGAGCAACCAGCGGCACTCTTCGCCGCCGTGGATGACTTTCTAGACCGGACAGACCCCAAGTGAACGATCCGAGGCCGAGCCAGGAAATCGTGCAGCCGCACATCACCACCATCGAGGTGGCTGGGCGCCGCTACAACGTGTCGTGCCGCATCGTGTACGACGGGATCGAGTTTCTCGGGCGGATCTGGTTCGCCGACGAAGCGTGGGAAGACCTCGGCTTCCCCGACCACGGCGCGCTTCCCGGTCGCACGCGCGACGAAGTCACCGTGCTCGCCAAGCGTCTCACCGCCGACGAACTCAGCCGCCGCTACCATCGTGGCCTCGCGGAGAAGCGCCGGTACGTCGGGCTGCGCCGCCACACGGAAGAGATCCTCGCCAAGATCCGCTATCTGAATCAGGTCGCCATCTCCATGCGCGCCGGCCTGCTGGACATTGACGGCGCGGCGCAGGAGATCGACCTCACCGAGAAGCAGCTGCACATCCTGATCAACGAGCTGCCGACGGTCGCGGGGCGGGAAGAGCTGTCTGCAGGCTGAAGGATGAAGGTTGGAGGATGGCCCTCCATCCTCCATCTTTCATCCCTATGGATTCGCGAACCGCCGCCCATCTGCTCCACGAGATCGTCGCCCTGCTCGAGTTGCAGGGTGAGGACCCGGCGGTCCCGGCCCCCTTCGCCGACGCCGCCCGCTCCCTCGCGGCCGATGAAGCCCGTCCGCTCGCCGAACTCCTGAAGCGCGACAAGCGCCGCTTCGCCCCCGAGGTCGTCGAAGTCCTCGAGCAGTTCCGCGATGATGGCGACGCCGCGCTGCTTGATCGCCTCCGCGAAAGCACTCCCGAGGGTCTCTTCGAGATGATGCGCGTTCCCGGCCTCGGCCCGTCGCGCATTCGCCGCATTCACGAAGGGCTCGGCCTCGACACGCTGCAGGAACTCGAGGAAGCCGCGCGCGATGGACGCCTCGCCGAGTTGCCGCGCTTTGGTGCGCGTACGGCGGAACAGGTGCTGCGCGGGATTGCGTGGCTCAAGGAAAGCGGCGCGCAGATTCTCCTCCCGCATGGTCGCGCGGAAGCAGAGCGTCTCCTCGCGGCGATTCGGCGCCAGCCGGGTGTCGTGCGCGCCGAGATCGCCGGTGCCGTACGTCGACACTGCGAGACGGTGCGCGAAGTGGAGATTGTCGCGGCGTGCGCGCGAGACCCCGAGGCGGTCGCGGCCGCCTTTGCACGTACCCCCGGCGTCCGCGACTCCGTGGGCAGCGGCACGCGTGAAGTCTCCATTCGCTTCGACGATGGCGTGCGCCTCCAACTGCACTGCGTGACGCCCGAACAATTCGTGGTGACGTGGTTCCGCGCGACGGGCTCGGAGACACATGTGCAGGAAGTCGCCGTGCGTGCCGCGCTGCGCGGACTCACCCTCGGCGCGCACAATCTGACCGATGCGAGTGGCGGCGTGGTTGAGTTGGCGGACGAGCCCGCACTCTACGCCGCCTGTGGTCTTCCCTGGCTCACCCCCGAACTGCGCGAAGGGCTCGGCGAACTCGCTGCGGCCGCCAATGGCACGCTGCCGGGGCTGATCACGCTGAGCGATATCCGCGGCGTGCTGCATTGCCACTCGCAGTACTCCGATGGCGGCGCGACGATCGCCGAGTTGGCCGCGGCGGCGCGTGCGCGCGGCTGGAGCTACCTCGGCGTTTCCGATCACTCGCAATCGGCGTTCTACGCGGGCGGACTCACCGCGGAGTCGCTCGTGCAACAGCACGAGGAGATTGACGCCATCAACGCGTCGTTCACCGATTTCCGCGTGTTGAAGGGCGTCGAGGCGGACATTCTTCCCTGCGGACGAATTGATTATCCGGTCGAAGTGCTGGATCGTTTTGACTACGTGATTGCCTCCGTGCATTCACGGTTCGGGATGAACGAGACGCAGATGACTGACCGCGTGCTCAAGGCACTCGAGGATTCGCATATCGCGGTGCTCGGGCATCCCACGGGGCGCTTGCTCCTCACGCGCGAGCCCTACGCGATTCACATGGACGCCATCTTGAAGCGTGCCGGCGAGCTCGGCGTCGCGGTGGAGCTCAATGCCGACCCGCATCGGCTGGACCTCGACTGGCGTCTCGCGAAGTTGGCAGGGGCGCACCAGGCGCGCATCGAGATTGGTCCCGACGCGCACTCGGTGGACGGGCTCGACAACATGGCACTCGGCATCGGGATGGCGCGCAAGGCGTGGCTCACCGCGGACGACGTGATCAACACGCGGAGCGCCGAGGAGTTTGTGGCGTTTGCGACGCGGCGGCGGCGGGAAGCAGCGATCACGAAGACGGCCGCGACCATCGCGTGAGCGTGAAGAGGAAGACCGCGGCAAAGAAGGTCGCGAGGAAGGCGGTGAAGAAGGTCGCGAAGAAGCCCACAGTTCTTCGCGGCACCGCCCTCAAGGCCCACGCCGCCGAGATCCACGCGCGCTTGCTCGCCGGCTACCCCGACGCCCACTGCGAGCTTGACTACCGCAATCCGTACGAGCTCGCCGTCGCCACCATTCTCTCCGCGCAATGCACCGACAAGCGCGTGAACATGGTGACCCCCGAGCTCTTTCGGCGTTGGCCCGATGCGCACGCCCTCGCGGCCGCACCGCGCGAGGAGATCGAGCAGGTCGTGCAGAGCACCGGGTTCTTTCGCAACAAGGCGAAGTCGCTCTCCGGCTTCGCGCATCAACTCGTGGAGCATCACGGTGGCGAGGTGCCCGCCGAGATGGATGCCCTCGTGGTGTTGCCGGGCATTGGTCGCAAGACCGCGAACGTCGTGCTTGGCAATGCCTTCGGCATCAACGAAGGGGTGGTGGTGGATACCCATGTGCAACGGCTCTCGCGGCGCTTTGGGCTTACCAAGGAGTCCGATCCCGTGAAGGTCGAACGCGCATTACAGCCCCTCTTTCCGCGCGACAGCTGGACCATGTTGTCCCACCTGATGATCTGGCACGGCCGCCGCGTGTGCGACGCACGCAAGCCGCGCTGCGGCGAGTGTGCGCTCGCCGATATCTGTCCCTCAGCCGACATACCATGACGCCGACTCACGAGCCGACGCGCGCCGCGCCCCCCTCGCGCCATCCGCGGATTGCGCGTGCGATGCGAATTGCCCTCGCCGCCGTCGCAGCCGCCGCCGCTGGCGCCTGCGCCTCCGCCGCTCGCACCACGAACGCCCAACTCCTCGCCCCGCCGGCCGACTCCTGCGTCATCGCTCGTGAGAACGCCGCGCTCGACCCGCGGCTTGATGTGGAGCGCGTCCCGACCCCAGTGCGCATGGTCCCGGCCCCGATTCGCCGCCCCGTCCCGCGCACCGCCGTCCGCCGCGACGGCAGCTCGGTTCTCAAGGTCGAGGTCCTCGTGGACACTCTCGGCAAGCCCGACATGACCACCTTCCGGGCCATCGAATCCACCAGCCCCTGGCTCACCACCGGCGCCCGCAACGCAATCGCCCAGTGGACCTTCGAGCCCGCCGTGCTCAACGGCTGCAAGGTGCCCCGGTACTACCAGTTCGCCGCCTCCTCCCCCCCAAGACCTCGTTAGATTTCGGTCATTCGATGAAGGCCGTTCAGCCTCCATCCTCCATCCTCCATCCGCCGTTCAATGAAGACCGCCACAATCGAGACCAATAAGGGCACCATCATCGTCGAACTCTTCGACAAGGACGCGCCCATCACGGTCGCCAACTTCGAAAAGCTCGCGAACTCGAACTTCTACGACGGCATCCGCTTTCATCGCGTGATCCCCGAGTTCGTCGTCCAGGGCGGCTGCCCAAACGCCAAGATCGGCGGCACCCCGAAGGGCCCGCCGGGCACCGGTGGTCCGGGCTGGCAGATCAAGTGCGAGACCGCGGGCAACCCGCAGACGCACAAGGTCGGCGCGATGTCCATGGCGCACGCTGGCAAGGACACCGGCGGTTCGCAGTTCTTCATGGTCCTTTCCGAAGCCAACACGCGCCACCTCAACGGCGTGCACACCGTCTTTGGCCAGATCACCTCGGGCATCGAGACCATGAAGCAGCTGACGGACAAGGACCAGATGGTCTCCGTCCGCGTCGCGTAAGGAAGAAGGAACACGCCAGAGGTCTATCCCCCCAACGAAGGCGCAGTTCGCCTTCATCCTCCAGCCTTCATCGCTATGTCAGTTACAACCAACACCCCCATGTCCGGCAAGGACACCGCCGCGCACTTCAAGGGCCTGATCATCGGCGCCATCTGCGTCGCCTCGATCATCGTTGCCACCGTGTACCTCACGAACAAGAAGTTCGAGGGCCACGAGCCGGCCGCCGCCGAAACGACTCCGTAGAGTCGTGACCGGCGTCGCCGCTGCGCCTGAGCGCCCCGTTCCCGCCACGCGGGACGGGGCGCTTTCGCTTGTCCCGCTCTCCGCGGCACGCCCCCCCGCCCTCGCGCTGCTCGCGCTGATTGTTGGCGGACTCCTCTACCTCAGCGCCAACACCGCGCATTGGGGCTTCTGGCTCCACTACGGCGCGCTCATCGTACTCGGCGCACCGGTCGTTCTCCGCACGGTGCGCGGCATGCTGCGCGGCAACTTCGCGGCCGACGTCGTCGCGATGCTCGCCATCGGCACGGCCATCGCCCTGCGTGAGCCGGTTGCCGGACTCGTCATCGTCTTGATGCAAACCGGTGGCGAACTCCTCGAGCGCTACGCGGAGGGGCGCGCCTCCGAAGCCGTCCGTGAACTCGAGGCCGCCGCACCGCGCGTGGCGCACCGCCTCAATGGGGAGTCCGCGACCGATACCGCCGATGTCCCCGCCGAGTCGGTGAAGATCGGCGAGTTCATCCTCGTCCGCCCGGGCGAGATGATTCCCTGCGACGCCATCGTGCGTGAAGGCTCCAGTTCACTCGATACCTCGCGCATCTCCGGCGAGCCGCTCCCCGAGCGCGTGAGCGTTGGGTCGTCGGTGCGCTCCGGCGTGGTGAATCTGCAGAGCCCGCTGGTGCTTACCGTCTCCGCTCCAGCGAGCGAGTCACTCTACGCCAAAATCGTCGAACTCGTGCGCACGGCGCAGGCCGAGAAGTCGCCCATTCAGCGCATCGCCGACAAATGGGCGGTCTGGTTCACGCCAATCACGCTGATTGCCTGCGTGATCGCGTGGTGGATCTCCGGCGATGTCTCGCGCGTGCTCGCGGTGCTCGTGGTGGCCACCCCCTGCCCGCTCCTGCTCGCCACGCCGGTGGCGGTGATTGGTGGCATCAATCGCGCCGCGCGCCGACAGATCATTGTGCGCAACGGCACCGCGCTTGAGCTCCTCGCGCGCGTGGACACCGCCGTCTTCGACAAGACGGGCACCCTCACGATCGGTCGCCCCGACGTCGCGGAAGTGCTCGCCGTGCGTCCTGACGGTGGCGATGAGCTCCTGCGCCTCTCCGCCGCCGTCGAAGTGGGCTCCGGCCACCTGCTCGCCCGCTCGGCGGTCGCCGCCGCGGAAGCGCGTGGGCTCACCATTCCCGAAGCACAGAAGATCGTCGAAACCCCGGGCCAGGGGGTCTCCGGTGTGGTTGAAGGGCGCACGGTCACGGTGGGATCGCTGGCCCTCGTGCGCGCGCAACATCCGAAGGCCGCCGACGCGCTTGAACAGCTCCACAGCAGCGCCAGCGGACTTCGCGCCTACGTCGCTGCCGGTGACGATGCGCTGGGCGTCATCACCTTCGCCGATCGCGTCCGCGAGGGACTCCCTGCGATGTTCGCGCGCCTCACCGCGCTCGGCCTCACGCGCACGCTGCTCCTCAGCGGCGACCACCAGGAAAACGTCGCGCCAATTGCCAAGCGGGTGGGCATCACCGAAGCGCGCGGCGACTTGCTTCCGGCAGACAAAGTCAGCGTGGTGCAGCAGCTCGAGCGCGAAGGACGGCGCGTCCTCATGGTGGGCGATGGCACCAACGACGCGCCGGCGCTCTCCGCCGCCACCGTTGGTGTCGCACTTGCCGCGCAGGGTGGTGGGATCTCCGCCGAGGCGGCGGGGGTCGTGCTCCTCGCGGACGACATCTCGCGCGTGGCCGAGGTGGTGGAGATTGGTCAGCACACCGTGCGCATCGCCAAGCAGAGCATCATTGCCGGACTCGCGCTCTCAGGGGCGGCGATGGTCGTGGCGGCGCTCGGGTACATCCCGCCGACAATCGGCGCGCTGTTGCAGGAAGCCATTGATGTCGCGGTGATCGTCAACGCGCTGCGCGCGGCTCGCAGTTAACCCACGCGTTACGCGCTGGGCTCTTTCGGTTTGGCCACGCCGGCATTGGGTTCGTCATGCAGCGCGCGCATCGCCGGCGTCGTGAGATCATCGAACTGCCCCGTGCGCGAACTCCAGACGTAGGCGGCCACAAAGATGGCCACGAGTCCGATCGCCAGCGGCACCAACAGAAAGAGCACGCTCACGTCCGACTCCGCGGGAAGGTCTTCGACTGCCAGGCGCCCACCACGACGGTGACCGAGCTGAGTGGCATCAGGATGGCGGCAAAGAGCGGGTCAATCGCCCCCATCATCGCCAGCACCACACCGATCAAGTTATAACCCAGCGCAATCAGCATGTTGCGGTGAATGATGTTGGTGGTGCGCAACGCGCCATCCACCAACTCGCGCAACGAGCCAATGCCGCCGCGTGCGAGGTACACATCGGCCGCCGCCATCGAGGCCTCCGCCCCGCCGCGCACCGCGATGCCCACCGTCGCCGCGGAGATCGCCGCGGCATCATTCACGCCATCGCCGACCATCACCACCGTGCACGTGCTGCGCAGCGCCTCGACGGCCTCACGCTTTCGCTCCGGGCTCGCGCCGCCCTCGGCGTCCTCCATGGCAATGCCAAGACTCTGTGCCACCGAGCGTACCACGTCCGGCGCATCTCCGCTGAGCAAACGAACCCGCCAGCCGCGGTGCTGCAGTTCCTTCACCGCATCGCGCGCTTCGGGGCGCAACGGATCACCAAAACCCGCGCGCGCCACAATCTCGCCATCGACCGCAATGAGCACGGGGGTGAGCCGAGCCTCCAGAGATGCGGCCTCACGCACCGCTGGAGACTCGCGACTCACCTGACCGCGCACCCATTCCGGGCGCCCAACAATCACGTCGTGTCCATTCACGAGCCCACTCAACCCACCGCCGAGGGTCTCACGCACCACCGAGGCTTCAGTGGGGCTCAGCGTATGCCAGGCATTCGCAAAGGCCACCGCCACCGGATGCCGCGAGTGCTGCTCCAGTGCGAGCACCATCGGCTGCACCGAGGCATCGCCAACGAAGGCCTCAAGCACCATGCGCCCTTCGGTGAGCGTCCCCGTTTTATCGAGGAAGATCGTGCCCTTGCCGGTGAGCGTCTCGAGCGCGTGTGCGCCCTTGATCAAAATGCCACGCTGCGCCGCACGACCAATGGCCACGGTAAACGAGAGCGGCGTCGCCATCGCGAGGGCGCAGGGACAGGTCACCACAAGCAATGCGATGGCGTTGTCGAGCGCCGTGGAGTGGTCGCGGCCCCACCAGATCGCCGCCGTCGTCACCGACAGTACAAGTACCATCGCGATGAACCACCCCGACATGCGATCGGCAAAAAGCACGACCGGGGGACGCCGACGCGCACCGTCTTCCACGTCACGCAGCAATCGCCCAAGACGGCTCATCGCGCCGGCTTCCTCCACGCGCACACGAATCGGCGCCGAGAGATTCACCGTGCCGGCGAATACACGCTCGCCTTCAGTGATGGAGACCGGACGTGACTCACCCGTGAGCAGTGCGAGATCGAGCGACGAACTGCCGCGCTCCACCGTGCCGTCCGCGGCGAGCGTATCGCCGGCGCGCACATCGAGGAGCATCCCTGGCAGCACCGCTTCCGTGGGGACTTCGCGCACGGTGGTGCCTTCCACCACGCGCGCAGTTGCCGGCGAGAGCGCACCGAGCAGCGCCGCGGAATCGGCCGCCGACCGCTGCGCCCGATGCTGCAGGTACCGCCCAACAAGGAGCAGGAAGATCAGCGTGCCGACGGCATCGAAGTAGATCGGCCCCGAGTTGCGCCACGTATTGTATGCGCCCTGCAGATAGCCCACCGCCAACGCGAGCGCGATCGGCACATCCATGTGCAGGCCGCCATTCCGCACCGCCTGCCACGCACTGGTGAAGAAGATGCGCCCCGGCCAGAACAGCGCCGGTGTCACCAACACAAAGCTCAGCCAGCGGAAGTAGGTCTCGAACTCGCGCTCCATCCCGCTGAAGAAGCCGCTGTAGAGCGCGAGCGCGATGGTCATCACGTTGCCGGCAATCGCCCCCGCCACACCAATGCGCGTGAGCATCGCGCGTTCCTCGGCGCGGCGCGCATCATCGGCACGCTGACCGCGGAAGGCATGCGGCGGATACCCGAGCTGCGCCAAGGCGCGCGCCAAGGTGCTGAGAGCGGTCTGCGTGGGATCCCAGGCCAACCGTGCGACACCGCGCGTCACATCCAACTCGGCGCGCACCGCGCCCGGCACAATCATTGGGACGCGCTCAACCAGCCAGACGCAGGAGGCGCAGTGTACGCCCTCCAGGTACAACGACACCTCGGCGAGCCCGTCGGAGGCGACGCGGACATGCGCAGCCTGAAACGCCTCGTGGTCGAACTCGGCGTAGCTGCGCCCGCTCGCTTCCACGCGACTCGTGCGGCGGTCCGGGAGGGCGTAGAAGCCGCCGAGCCCGCTCTGACGAATGATGCTCGCTGCTGTCTCGCAGCCGGCGCAGCAGTAGAGTGCGCCATCCACGGTCCGCGCCTCACCCGGCGTCGCCTCAAGGCCGCAGTGCGCGCAGGTGAGTTGGGCGGTCGCGCCCAGCTCAAACTCAGCGGTGGTCGCGGTGCTCATCGGAGGCGGCGGGAGCATCGGCGGCGTACGCGACAGGGGCGCTGAGTCGGCCCGAGACCGTGAGCACGCCCAGAATCACCAGCATCGAGGCCGTGAGCACCGGGAGACGGCGACGAAATGGACCAAGCAGTTTCTGCGCCCCCATCCCAACTGCGACCATCATGGGCACCGTACCAAGCCAAAACGCGGCCATCACGGTCGCTCCGCCAATTGCAGAGCCCGCGGCGGACGACGTCGCCACAAAAGCGTAGAGCCAGCCGCAGGGCAGCGCCGCAGAAAGCGCACCCACCGCCAGCGCGCGAATCATCGGCGGACGCTCCTGCACCGCCCGGACCGCGCGCGCAATCCGCGTTGCCAGCGCCGGCGGTATGTCGAGCATTGGCACACGCACCCCAAGGGCCGAGAGCAGCGAGGCCGTGCCCCAGAGAATCAGCAGGATCCCCGCGACAATCGCCGCCGGACGCGCGAGTCCCGCGATGCGTCCCGCGCGATCCAGCCCCGCTCCGGCAGCACCGGCAATCGCGCCGAGCGCTGCGTACGAGGCGAGGCGGCCCAGGTTGTAGCCCGCGCTCGAGCGCAGCGCCCGCGGTCCCGCGGAGGCGTCACCGCCGGAGGCGAGGCAGGCAAAGCTCCCGCACATCCCGGCGCAGTGGGCGCTGCCGAGCAGTCCGGCCACGAACACGGAGCCAGCAAGCGCAATCACGGGGCCTCGGCGTGCAGCGTCGCGAGAAAGCGCTCTTCACCACGACGGGCGGTCACGCGCACCTCCCAGCGACCGGCATGCGGCGCGAGCAGCGTCGCCGCGTAATCGCCATTGGGCTGCGCGGTGAGCGACCCTTCGATCAACTTCGCCGCTTCGATGTTGTGGATGATCGTCACGCGCACATCGGCGGCGGGTACGGCAGCTCCGCTGGAATCGCGCAGCACCACGCGCACTTCACGCGAGCTCAAAGCCGACGGAGCGGACGAGGCGTCGCCCGCCGCGGTCAGAGCGCCAATGGAGGCCGTCGCCGTCCATTTGAGCGCATCGCTCGCTGCCTGCCGGGCCATCGTGCGGTCCCATTCCACCGCCTTGCGATAGTAGTCGGGCTCCACGACGGTCCCGTTGGGATCTCCGCGTGCCGCGAAGAGCATCACCACATTCACCCCGACGGTGAAGAGCAACGCCAACGAGACCAACAGCGGCCACTGCCATCCGCGCTTCATCTATGCTCCGACTCTGGGGAATCGGGACGGTCCGGCCCCGGCAACCGCCAACCGAACTCACTCGAGAACTTGGCGCCATCGCTGATGCGGAAGCGCACGCGACGCTCGCCATCATCGAAGCGAGTCGGCGCCTGAATCACGAATACGGAGGTCGTTATTGAAGCGCCGGCAGCCAGGCGCAGTGGGTTCTCCGGCGCAATCAAACGCGCGCCAGGCTCGTCGAGATACGCAATCGTGTAGCGCTGCTCCACTCCCGACCGATTCGCGACCTTGATGCGCACCTGGTTCACCACGCTGCCGTCCGCCTCGAGGGTGAAGGGCGCGCCAATCGGCCCCAGCATCGTGACATCGGCGGACGATCGCGTGGCGAGCGCCAGAAGGAACGCGCTAAAGAAGAGCACAAAGGCCAGCGGGTAGAGCACCGTGCGCACGCGCAAAATGTGCGGCGGCTTACCGGCGAGCGAATCCTGCGATGAATAGCGAATCAGTCCGGTCGGCTTCCCAACCTTCACCATGATCTCGTCGCAGGCATCGGCGCACTGCGTGCAGTGGATGCACTCCATCTGCAGCCCGTCACGAATATCAATGCCCGTGGGGCAGGTGAGCACGCAGGCATTGCACGAGATGCAGTCCCCGAGGCCGGTACGCGCACCCGCACCATGTCCGCGCGGTTCGCCCCGTTTGGTATCGTACGCGACAATCACCGACTGGCGATCCAACAGCGCGGACTGCCAGCGTCCGTACGGGCAGGCCACCAAGCAGGTCTGCTCGCGAAACCAGGTGAAGTCGAAGAAGACGGCCAGCGTCGTTCCCGCCATCACGAGAAAGGGCGTCGGATGATCCATCGGCGACTGCATCATCCAGCTGAACACCGCGTCCGCCCCAACGAAGTAGGCGAGGAAGGTGTTGCCCAACACCGCCGCCAGCACGGCGTAGATCGCGTACTTCACCAGCCGACGTGGCGTGAAGTGCTTCTTGTCGCGGTCCAGCACGCGCGAGGCGTTCGGACTGCCTTCCACCAACCGCTCAATGGGGCGGAAGAGAAACTCCATCCAGACTGTCTGCGGGCAGGCCCAGCCGCACCAGACGCGCCCGAACAGCGCGGTGAGCAGGAAGATGCCAATCAACACGCTGACGAACAGCAGCATCAGCAGGAGCGTGTCGGTCGGCAGGAAGGTTGAGCCGAAGAATGTGAATTGCCGTTTCGGGAAATCGAGCTGCATCCACGGCTTGTCATTCCACTGCAGATGCGGAATGGCGAGGTAGAGCGCCATGAGGCCGTACGCCACCGCGCGTCGCCGAATCAGCCACTTGCCGTGTGACGGCTTGGGGCGAATCCAACGGCGCGAGCCGTCCTCGTTCAGCGTGGCGAGGACGCGGCCGGATGCAGCGGGAGCGGTCACGTGCCGGTCGTTCCCCCAGCGGAAACCGACGCCGGACCTTGCGGCGCCTTCGGGTCCTTCGGGTTCGTCCCCTGCAGCGAAATCACATACGCCGTCACCGCATTCACCTGCTCGGGCTTCAGCAGGCGCTCCCACGCCGGCATGCCCTTGGCGAGCACACCCTGCGCAATAATCAGGTGAATCTGCGACGGTGCGGCGCCATGGATCCACGCGTCGTCCGTGAGATTCGGACCAATCAGGCCACCGCCATCGGGACGATGGCACGCCTGGCAGTTCGCATTGTACACGACCTTGCCGGCCTCGATCTGCGCGGGATCGGACACGAGCGCGAGCAGCTGTTCATCGCTCACGCCCGGGCCCGTCTGCTCCGGCTGCGTGGCCTTGTACGCCGCGACTTCCGCCTCGTAGCGCGCCACATTCCCCGGCCCTTCGCCGAACGGCGCGGGCATAAAGTAGTAGAACGGGACAAAGACGATCGTCGCGTAGAACCCCCACACCCACCAGCGCGGCATCGGATTGTCGTACTCCTGAATGCCGTCGTACGAATGATCGAGGAGGCGATCCTCGTCGTTGGGCTTATTGCTCATGGCTGCTCCGGTGCGCCGCCGCGAGCGGGGCGTCATCTTCGAGAGGAAGTCGGGAGGCCTGCGCATGACGTGCGGCGGCCCCCGGTGCGAGAATCATGAACAGCACCGCGCAGAACGCGGCCACGAACAGCACCAGCGCGACAATCGCATACATCGAAAGTCCAGAGGCGCTCATCACATCCACGAGCTTCATGGCGTCACTCCACCCGTCGACAACACTGGTGCCGACTTGATGTCCTTGCCGAGGCGCTGCAGGTACGCAATGATCGCCACGACTTCACGATCCGCAATGCCCGCCGGACCGCCCTCCGCCTCGATGCCGGCGCCAATCTGCTGCGCCTGCGCCCGGGCCATCGCCGGCGCATTCGTCACCGCCTCGCCATAGGGCACGCCGAGCATCACCATCGCGTCCACGCGCGCCTGAATGCCGTCAAAGTCCAGCGCCCGGCGACCGAGATGCCCATACGATGGCATGATCGAGTTCTGCACGATCGCGCGCGGCTCCGCGAAGTGGCGCACATGCCAGAGGTCGGGATACTTCCCGCCGATGCGGGCAAGGTCCGGCCCGATGCGACGCGAGCCCCACAGGAACGGATGGTCGTACACGAACTCGCCCGGCTTCGAGTACTCGCCCCAACGCTCCGTCTCATGACGCAACGGACGCACCATCTGCGAGTGACAGTTGAAACAGCCTTCGCGGATGTACAGGTCGCGCCCCGCGAGCTCGAGCGGCGTGTACGGCTTCACGCTCGCGATCGTCGGGACGTTCGAGCGAATCAGGAAGGTCGGAATGATTTCGGCGAGCGACGCCACCACCACCGCGACCACCACCATCACGGTGAAGAACATCGGCATCCCCTCCCAGCGACGGTGCCAGCGCACCGACTGGAAGCGCGCCAACGCCCCTTCGCCCACCGGGGCCGGATGCGCCGCAGGCACTTCCTTCGCCAGCTTCGGCGCGGAGTTCACTGGAACTTCGTATGTCGCCGGACGAGCCTTCCACGTCTTGAAGATGTTGTAGACGAAGATCAGCGTGCCAATGATGTAGAGCGTGCCACCCACGACGCGCACCCAGTACATCGGCATCAGCTTCATCACCGTTTCGACGAAGTCGGGATACGCGAGGCGTCCCGTCTCGTCAAAGGCGCGCCACATCAGCCCCTGCGTGATGCCGGCCGAGTAGATCGCCGCCACGTACAGCAGAATGCCGAAGCTCGCAATCCAGAAGTGCAGCTCCGCCAACTTCTTGGAGAACAGCGGCGCCTGGAAGAGGCGCGGCGCCAGCCAGTAGATCATGCCGAACGTCATGAAGCCGTTCCAGCCGAGCGCGCCGGTGTGCACGTGCGCGATGATCCAGTCGGTGTAATGCGCGAGCCCGTTCACGCTCTTCACCGAGAGCATCGGGCCCTCGAAGGTGCTCATGCCGTACGCCGTGATCGCGACCACAAAGAACTTGAGCACCGGCTCTTCCGTGACCTTGTTCCACGCCCCGCGCAGCGTCAGCAGGCCGTTCACCATGCCGCCCCACGACGGCATCCAGAGCATCACGGAGAAGACCATACCCAGCGTGGACGCCCAATCGGGAAGCGCCGTGTAGTGCAGATGGTGCGGGCCGGCCCAGATGTACAGGAAGACCAGCGACCAGAAGTGCAGAATGGAGAGCTTGTACGAGAAGACCGGCCGTTCGGCGGCCTTCGGCATGAAGTAGTACATGAGGCCGAGGAACGGCGTCGTCAGGAAGAACGCGACGGCGTTGTGGCCGTACCACCACTGCATGAACGCATCCTGCACGCCGGCGTAGATCGAGTAGCTCTTGAAGAGCCCGGCGGGGACGCTGAGGTTGTTGAAGATGTGCAGCACCGCGACCGTGATGATGGACGCGATGTAGAACCAGATGGCTACGTAGATGTGGCGCTCACGACGCTTGATCAACGTGCCGAAGAAGTTGACCGCAAAAGCAACCCACACCACCGCAATCGCGATATCAATCGGCCATTCGAGCTCGGCGTACTCCTTCGCCTGCGTGAAGCCGAGCGGCAAGGTCAGCGCGGCAGCGACGATGATCGCCTGCCAGCCCCAGAAATGAAAGTTGCTCAAGCCGTCGGAGAACATCCGCGTCTTGAGCAGGCGCTGCGTCGAGTAGTAGATGCCCGTGAAGATCGCGTTACCCGCAAACGCGAAAATCACGGCATTGGTATGGAGCGGGCGAAGGCGGCCGAACGACAGCCACTCGAGATTGAAGTTGAACCAGGGGTTCGCGAGCTGCAGCGCGATGATCAGGCCGACCGTGAAGCCAACCAGGCCCCAGACAACCGTGGCCCAAAGAAACTTGCGGACGACCGCATCATCATATGAAAAGGTCTCTACATGCGAACTCATGCCGACTCCAACCGGATGGGGGGACCTTGCCGTACGGCCAGTCGGCCGCGAGCGGATAGACACCGGGGCTTAAGGTGCGCCTTCGGTCAAGGCAAAACAGTCAGCCGTGGGTGGAATCTCCGTAGGGGAACTCCCTGTCCTCTCACTCAGGGAATCCTTGACACGGATTCACACCCCTCGCAGGCGTTAATCGAAGCGTCTATAATCCGGACGGTTCCCCCCCCTCTCTCTCCAGACGGAGTCTCAACCGTGCGTCGCCTCCCCCGCCTCGGCGTAGTCGCGCTACTGCTCCTCTCCCCGGTCGCCCTTTCCGCCCAGCGCGGCTCGCAAGCCTCGACCGGCGGGACCGGCGGCCGCGCCACCGGCCAAGGTCCGCGCGGTGATGCCCCCACCACGCCGCCGCTCCCCAACGTCCGCGCCGTGACCGCGGGGATGAACCCCGCCGACCACCTCATCGACAAGAAGCGGAAGCTCAAGCTCGAGGACGCCACCGTCACCGCCCTCGGCACCGCCTCGGCGGCGATGAACGAGCGCTACGCGCCGATGCTCGCGCGCTACGACTCGCTGCGCACGCAAGTGAACATGGCTCGAAATCGCACCAGCTCGGCCATGGCACCGTCCATTGAGGAGCAGCAGATCGCCCGTGAGCGGATGATCGTCTTGGTGCGCACCATGGCCGAACTTCGGGTCCAGCGCACCAAGGACGTGGACGAAGCGCTCGCCCTCCTCCCCGAGGACAAGCGCGCCGAGGGCCGCACCGTGCTCGACGAGCAGGCCGAGGACATGGTCCGCACTTTCCGCCGCAGCGGCCCCGAGGGTGGAGCCGCAGCCGGCGGACCGCCGGGCGGCCGGCGGCCGTAACCCCGGGACCTTACCCGCACGGGTCGCCCGCGCACAGCGCGGGCGACCCCGGCGTTCGTATAAGGCTTTAACCCCCACGACCATACCACCCCACCC
>JANLTT010000231.1:0-7064 GCA_031363115.1 Gemmatimonas sp. | reverse complement strand
CAAGCCGACCTGGGGCGCGAATGGGATTTACACGCGCAACGGGAGCGAGCTGACCTTCGCGAGCCAGTACAAGCTGCCGGCGGGGCAGACGCCGCAGGAAAACTGCGTGGCGCACAACGGCTCGCTCGTGCCGGTGCCGGGGCGTGACATCAAGGTGCAGGCCTGGTATCAGGGTGGCATCTCGGTGTTTGACTTCACCGATCCTGCGGCGCCAAAGGAGATTGCTTTCTTCGATCGCGGCCCAGTGTCGGACTCGGCGCTGACGCTTGGTGGGCAGTGGTCCACCTATTGGTACAACGGGCGCATTTACGGCTCGGAGATTGCGCGCGGGCTTGATGTGTTGGAGCTGACGCCGAGCGAGCATCTCACCGAGAATGAGATTGCGGCGGCGCGGTTGGTGCAGGTGGCGGAGGAGAATCCGCAGGCGCAGACGCGGATTGTGTGGCCCGCGGATGTGGTGGTGGCGAAGGCGTATCTCGATCAGCTCACGCGTGGGTCGCAGGTGCAGCCGGCGTCGCTGCAGATGCTGCGGAGCTCGCTGACGGTGGCGGAGCGGCAGACGGGGGCGCGTCGGAAGACGGCATTTGAGACGGCGGCGTCGCAGGCGGAGCGGTTGGCGCGCGGGGCGTCCGGGAAGGACTTGGAGCGGTTGCAGGGGATTGCGACGACGTTGCGGGCGGTGGCGGCGAAGTAGGTGCCGCCGAGCATCTGTCGGGGGCGTTATCTTTCACGTATGGCGTCCCGACAGATGCAGGTCCGAGTGGGGAGACTCACGGATCGCGAAGCAGACGACGAGACGGCGCGGCTTTCGCCCTCCGCCCGCTTTGCGCTTGTGTGGGAGCTGACGCGCCAACTGCGAGCCTTCACTCATGGAGCGGCTGATGAACCGAGACTTCGCCGAGATATTGGCCTCGTTCTCCGCCGCCAACGTTGAGTTCTTGGTCGTTGGCGCGTACGCCGTTGCCGTGCACGGACGGCCTCGAGCTACCGGCGATCTTGATATCTGGATCAATCCGACACCGGAGAATGCCGCGCGTGTCTGGCGAGCGCTCCAAGAGTTTGGGGCGCCGCTGAACCAACTTCGTCTTGAGGATTTTTCCTCGGACGATCTCGTGTTTCAGATGGGCGTTCCGCCGTCTCGCATCGACGTACTGACCGGCATTTCCGGTGTCACCTTCCCGGAGGCCTGGCCGGACCGCGTGACGATAATGGTCGAAGGAACCGAGGTTCCTGTTCTAGGGCGCGCCGCGCTTCTGCGGAATAAGGCGGCGGCGGGGCGGCCGCGAGATCTCGCGGACTTGGCGGAGCTACAGTCGGATCAGGAGTAAACGCTGCCGAGAGAATCAACCTCTAACGCGTGGCAAGACGCATAACGGCGAACTTACCGCAGCCCTGTATCGGTGAGTATGGGCACCACCCCCGCAGGTCCGCCGAAGTGCACCATGAGATCCTGTGCCTCGAGTGACACGCCGGACAGCGGCGTGACGGCGGTGCCGGTTTGCCGATTGAGGTAGAGACCGCCCAATTCTTCAGCGGGGCGGTCTCTCACGAATGACTCCGCGCGCTCGAGGGCCGAGCGCCACTCCGCGCGGAGCACCATCGGGTCAAGCGTCTCACGCACGGCAAGTCGCGCGAGTGCTTCTGGACGTACGGTGCCTCGGCGCTGTAGGAGTTCGAGCAACAGTAGCGGTGAGAGTCCGGGGTCCTTTCCCGGTGCCGCCCACACAAGTGCGCCGAGGGAAAGGATTTCCCGGTCGCACCACTGCATGTCGACGAGGTCGCGCGGTTCATCGCGTCCGGCCAGCGCGAGCACTTTGTTGATGGCGAGGTCTACTGGATGCAGTAGCCATCCGCCGAGCACGTCGCGCACGAGTGGGAAGAACCTCCATGCGGTATCGTGGGCCCAATCCACGCGTGTCGCTTCGGTCCCCGCGGAGACAATCGCGCGGACCATGCCAGGCTGACTGAACTCGACATGAACCGAGAGCCCCGCAGCGACGAGCGCGTCACGATCTGCGGCGAATGCGTTCGCCACTCGTGCTTCGGAGTCGTGAAAGAAGTCGAGATCCTCGCTGTATCGAAGCGAATCCGGCGCGCGATGCAGCGCCGCCCCGCCTGCGAGATACCGCTCAGGGCCGGAGGAGGTGGCCAACACCTCAAGGGTACGATGCTGAAATGGCGTTAGCGGCATAGGCGCGCCCCGAGTTTGAAGGCCTCGCGGTCGCCGTGTCGCATCAGTTGCTCAGCGACCCACGTGATGTCATCGGCGGTGACGCGATACGCCGGGTCATACGACCAGAAGCAGCGCACGCGGTATCGCTGGAACGCACGACGAGCCTCGCGCACGCGGACCATCTGCCGGGCCGCATCGGGGCTGAGCGTGCGCCGGCTCTTGCGGCCGCCGCGCGCTCCAATCTCTGCGAGGTGGCGCCGAATCTTGGACATAAGTTAACATAAGCGGCTTATGATATAAGCGCAATACTGACAGCAGTTTAGCTAATACACTATGTCGCGCTTGCCCGCCGCCACTCCAGGTACACCAGCACACTCAAAACCGTGATGCTCACCGCCGAAATCGCGCACCACGGGCAGAAGGTCTTCATCAAGAAGAACTCCGCGTACTTGAGCCGCAGCGTGAAGACAAAGGCCGACCACACGAGCGCCATCAGGGTGCGTGCGACCCAACGGGCATCGGCGAACCGTTCGAGCGAGCCAATCACGGCGACAACCATCACGAGCGAGTAGCCAACAGCGCCAATCAGCGCGACGTCTACGCCGAGGAACCAGCTCCAGGGGCTGTACTGCACCAGCGCGCAGCCGCCACCGCCGCCACACGAAAGCGCGCCGGCCTTTCCGATCTTCCAGAGATGGAGATATGAAGCGACGAAGACATTCACGAGCGCAATCAGCGCGATGAGCTGTCGCCAAGAGAGGCCGATGATTCCGGCGCGCGGGGGGTGAGCAGTGGAGGACATTGGACTCTAAGTTATCTCCATGACCAACTCCCATCCATCACGTCTCCGGCGTCTCGCGGCCCTGCTCTGCCTCGCGACGGCACCGCTGGCAGCGCAAACGGCGCCGGGAACAACCATCGCCTTCACCAACGTCACCGTGCTGCCAATGGACGGCGACCGCCGCCTCGCCGAGCAGACGGTCCTCGTGCAGGACGGCCGCATCGCGATGATGGGACCCTCCGCGCGCACCAGGGTGCCGGCGGGAGCCACGCGGATTGACGGGCGCGGCAAGTTCCTGATGCCGGGGCTCGCCGAGATGCATGCGCATGTGCCGCCCGGGAGCCCGACTGAGGAGCAGCTCGCAGACATCATGTTCCTGTACGTCGCGAATGGCATCACGACGATTCGCGGGATGCTCGGCGCGCCATACCAGATTGACTTGAAAGCGCGGCTCGCGAGTGGGGCGATGCTCGGGCCGCGATTCTTTCCCGCGGCACCATCGCTCAATGGCACCTCGGCACCAACACCTGAGGCGGGAGTGGCGCTCGTGCGTGCGGCCGCCGCCACGGGTTATAGCCTCGTGAAGATTCACCCCGGTGTGAGCCGCGCCACGTGGGATGCATCGGTCGCCGAGATGAAGGCGCAGGGGCTGACTTTTGGTGGACACATTCCCGCCGATGTTGGACTCGTGCACGCGATGCGCAGTGGGATTTCGACGATTGACCATGTTGATGGCTATCTCGAGGCCGCAGTGCGGGACTCTGCCGTGTATCGGATGTCGGGTTCGACGTTGGGCGATGCGATTGATGCCGTAGATCCGCTAAAGTTTCCGGCCCTGGCGCGGATGTCGCGCGAGTTGAATGTGTGGAATGTCCCAACGATGTATCTGTGGGAGAATTTCTATAACGATCGCACGGCCGAGGAATTGGCGGCGCTGCCGGAGATGGCGTACGTGTCGCAGGCGCAGGTGACGGCGTGGATGAACCAGAAGCGTGGCCGCGCGCTCGCCGACGAGAATCAGCGGATGACACCGCAGCGGCGCGAGCGCTACTTAGTGTTGCGTCGGCTGATGTTGCGGGTACTCGCGCAAGAGGGTGCGCCGCTGCTCATGGGAACGGACTCACCGCAGATGTTCAACGTGCCAGGCTTTGCGCTGCATCGTGAGATGGCGGTGGCGGTGGCCTCGGGGCTCACGCCGTATCAAGTGTTGGAAAGCGGCACGCGGAATGTGGGGCGCTATGTGCGCGAGTCGCTGCGTCAGTCGGGCGACTTCGGCACGGTTGCGGTTGGAGAGGTGGCGGACCTCGTGCTTTTGGACGCTGATCCGATCGCCGACCTAGAGAATCTCACGCGCCGCAGCGGCGTGATGGTGCGCGGACGTTGGGTGAGCGCGGCGGAGATTTCTGCCGGGCTCGAGCGAATCAGAACTAAGCATGCCGCCGGGCGGCAGGGGAACTAAGCGATGGCGAACTGGCTCAAGCGCATCACGCCGATTCTGCTCGTGGATGAAATCGAGCCCTGCATTCCCTTTTGGGAAGCGCTCGGCTTTGACAAGATGGCCGACGTCCAGCACGAAGGACGACTCGGCTTCGTGATTCTCGAGAAGAGTGGACTCGAGATCATGTATCAGACACGTGCGAGTGTCGAGGCGGACATTCCCGCGCTTGGCGATGCGCTGGGGGGCGGGACGTTCTTGTTTCTTGAGGTGATGGATCTCGACGTGACGATCGAGGCGATCGAGGGCGCGCCGCTCGTGTTCCCGCGCCGGAAAACGTTCTACGGGATGGAAGAAATCTGCGTACGCGAGCCGGGTGGCAACGTCATCACCTTCGCGATGGCAGTCAGTAGCTGATCACGCTCAGGTGCCGAGTTCGTCGAGGCGCGGGTTGACGATGGTGTTGTAGATCGAGCCGAAGGTGAAGGTCAGGCCGATCGAGCCACCGATGCGGAAGTTCGTGGCGAGGGCGCGCTGGCGTGTGAGGACCTCGCTGTCGGTGGCGCCGCCGCGCCGGAGGTAGAGCTGATCGTTCACCTTGGCCGCATCGCCGCGGATTTCGAGCGCGAGGCCGCGCGTCAAGCGGAAGTTCGCGCGTCCGTTGAAGCTGAGGTTGTAGGTCTTCGCGTCGTGGAGGAAGTGCGTGTAGCGCACGGCGCCATCCACGGTGCCCCACTGCTGACGGGACTCGCCGGCAAGAATGGCGCGGGCGATGGGGCGCATCTCCGTGGTGAGGTCATAAATGGTGGCCTCCTTGTAATCGAAATACCGTCCGCCGATAGCAAGCGCGGCGATGAGATGCCGCGAGGTGGCATCGCGCCAGGGGAAGTAGTTGTACTCGGCGGAGATGTCGAGTCCGGCGGATGCTGCCTGGTTACGGAAGTCGGAACGGCCACCAGTGAGGCGTGTGCCGATGGACCAGTGATCGGAGACGCTGCGCACGATGCGCGCGCTGAGATCGGTCGAGCGAAGAATGAAGGTCTGCTCGGAGCTATCGGAGAGCGTGAAGGTGTTGGCGCGGTACTCCTCGTTGGCATTGAACGAGAGCTTGAGTGCCTCGGTGGTGCGGCTGACGTTCACGCTGCCATTGATCTGATACGACGAGTTGAGCGACTCGGCGTTACCGCTGCCGTTGGCGCGGAGGCGATAGACCCAGAAGTCCCACGGATCCTGGATGACCTCACTGCCGCCTCCCGTGACGCTGACTGGCGCATCGTAGCGCAGGGAGAACGGACTCGAATCGCTTACGCGGATGGCGTACGGCACCAACCCGAGCTTGAGGACGCGCGCGAGTTCGCGACGACGCAGTTCGTCGGTGGTGTTCGGGGGGACGGTGGCGCCGAGGGTGTCGGACTTGCCGGCGAAGATCCCGCGACCGAGGAGGTTGATGGTGTAGGCGCTGCCGCCGGAGGCGGTGCTGAGGGTGGTGATTAGGGCGTGGATGTCCGCA
This sequence comes from Gemmatimonas sp., assembly GCA_031363115.1. Taxonomy (GTDB): domain Bacteria; phylum Gemmatimonadota; class Gemmatimonadetes; order Gemmatimonadales; family Gemmatimonadaceae; genus Pseudogemmatithrix. The sequence goes on along the minus strand of JANLTT010000231.1, from coordinate 1,165 downwards.
TCGAGCCGGTCCTGGGTCCAGAGGACGAAGGGGAGCTCGGTGATGAGGTAGTTGCGATCGCAGCCGCCGGTGGGGCAGTCGAGGAAGACGCGGAGGCGGGGTTCGGAGACGGGTTCCGCACGCGTCAGGGGGGCGGCGGGAGTGTTTTGGGCCGCAATTGGGGCGACTGCTCCGAGGAGGAGCAGGATGGCGAGTGCGAGGGGGCGAAACGGGCGCGGGGAGGGCATGTCCCCGAAATACGCGCTTTCGGGGCGGAGCGTTGGTCGCCATTGAGGGATGTAAAGCGAAACGAGCTCTGCGCGACGCTCATTCCGCCGCAGCGTACGGCTACGATTTGGGAAGCAGAGGACTCAGTTCGGCAAGCAGTTTCGCTCGCAGGAGATCGAGGTTGCCGAAGTCTTCGTTCTCGAACCTCAGGTCGAGGCCATTGCCAAGAATTTCCGCGCCGTCGAGGTACAGGATCACGCGATAGCCCGCAAACGATATCACAACGTACTTCTCTCGATTTCCGAGCGTCTCGCATGGCCCCAGCTCGAGTCCGGAGTCCGCGAGTGCGGATTTCACGTCAGCGAGCGCGCGCAGTTGGAACGCCGAGAGCAGGTCCGTCATGGAAGTGGACCGAGATCGAAGAAGTCGATGTGTCCGTTGTTCCATCGTCGCGGGATCATTCTGCCCGCGGCCCGGTACACACGTCGCCCGTTGTGTCGCCCAACGCCAACGCGGAGGTACTGTGCTGACTTCACCACGCCATCCAACACCTTTCCGCCGCCGAACACCGACAAAATCGCGGCCGCCGCCGTGCAGTCCTCGCTCTCGCCGCAGGCAGCACCCCATCCAAGGACCGTGTTGGTCAGACTGCTGTCTCCTTGAGTCGCGCGGTGCGCGTAGTAGCCAGACGACCCTTTGGGGCAGTCACTGTAAGCTTCGGTCTCACCGTCACCGCCGGCGTCCTTCGGACATAGACCGAATGGGTCCGAAAAGTTGACTGGGTCACCGTCGGCGTATCCGTACAGATTCAGCCCACCTGCCAGCCCGATTGGGTCCCGTTGCGTGAACTGACCCATTCAAAAAGCTATGCGCGATCACTTTGCAAGTCCAGTTTGAGCTCAGCTACTCTCGTATCGGAGCCGACGGTCTCTCGTAGCCGCAGCTCGGCACCCGGGTG
>JANLTT010000307.1:0-2649 GCA_031363115.1 Gemmatimonas sp. | reverse complement strand
GCGCGGGCTTCCAGGTCGGCATCCATGCGATCGGTGATGCGGGCAATCGCGCCACGCTGGACTTCATTGATTCGGTCACGCGCGCCGCCCCGAAGGCGCGCGGGCTACTCCATCGCGTGGAGCACGCGCAGGTGGTGTCGCCTCCCGACATCGCGCGCTTTGCATCGCTCGGCGTTATTGCCTCGGTGCAGCCGCCGCATGCGGTGGAGGACAAGGGATGGGCGGAGACGCGCGTCGGCGCGGAGCGGATGGCTGGCGCGTATGCGTGGCGCACGCTGCGTCGCGCAGGGGCGGCGCTGGTGTTCTCGTCGGATTTGCCGGGGTCGGATTGGAGTGCGTTCTATGGGCTGCACTCGGCGATTACGCGGCAGGATACGAGTGGGGGGCCGGCTGGGGGGTGGTATCCGGAACAGCGGATGACGGCGGAGGAGGCGGTGCGTGGGTACACGGTGTGGAGCGCGTACGCGGGGTTTGATGAAGCCGACGCCGGCATGATCGCGGTGGGGAAGCGGGCGGACTTTACGGTGCTGGATGTGGATCCGTTTCGGGCCAGCCCGGCGGAGTTGCTGCGGGGGAAGGTGGTGCTGACGGTGTCGCGGGGGCGGGTGACGTTTCAGCGGTAACGGGGCGGAGGAGTCCGGTTGCCGCCGTCGCCATCCGGCCGCACGGTCGAGCGTCCCTCGCCCATCGTATTGGCCCTCTCGCGGTCGCCCTCCTTGTTTATAGGTAAATCCATATAAATCAACGTGTTACAGAGTTAATAATATGCAGTTATTGTCAATTACAGAAAACTAATGCATATTATTAAATCCCATGCCTATCAATCAGCCACTTAGCCCGCGACAAGCGCGGGAGGTCTTGCACCTCGCGTTACTTGAGGAACTCGCGGCCAAGCTCGGGACCGAGCACTGGTCGGTGAAGGGTGGCGTGAATCTTCGAGCGTACTTCGGTAGCGTCCGGTACTCCGAGGACATCGACCTGGATGTGGCGCCGTTCAAACGGCAAGCGGTCAAGAAGCATCTTCGAGAGACTCTAAAGCCGGGCGGTCGCTTCGCACGACGGCTTCGAGAATACGGAATCCAGGAACTTCGAATAGACGAGAAGGAGATCTCAAAGGACTCGGAGACCACTCTCAGATTCAAGAGGCAGGTGGTGGTGGGCGGGGTGCCGCACTCGACCACGGTGGAAGTGTCCTTCAGGGGGCCACGCGACGGGGATAGCCCGCGGCTGGCTCCGGTGCATCCGATGGTTACTGCGCTGTATGGCAGCTGGTTCGCAGCGGTGTTCGCGATGCACTATCCGCGCGAGTCAGCAATCTCGCAGAAGCTGGACGCGTTGGCGAACCGTACCGCCGTGCAGGCTCGGGACGTATTCGATATTTGTTGGCTGCTGCGAGAGCCAGTCTCTGACGATGCGCTGGGGCGAATGGCCCAACGACTAGGAAGAGCCGATCTCCAAGGAGCGCGGGCTCGAGCACAGGAGATCCCGTACGATGAGTACAGGGACAAGGTGCTGGAATACCTCGACCCAGCGGACGCAGGTACCTACACGGGGGAAGAAGTCTGGCTCGAACAGCAGGTCTCTGTGATCAGCCTGTGTGATCGACTTCTGGCCTCGCTCGACGGCGAACTTGAGAACGGCCAGGGGAACGCACACACCGGTGATGGAGAACGAGATGCGTAGATCCGTGCTCTTGGTACTCCGAGACATCGCCCCGAAGAAGCCCGTGTTCTCCACGAGTCAAGTCGCACGGCTCGCCGGTGTGTCGATCTCGGCGGCGAGCCGCGATCTCGCGGAAGCAGCGAAGGAGGGCATCGTGCTGCGGATGAAGGTTGGGGTCTGGGGATACCCCCTGCATCCCGACTTCTCGCCGTTCCTCCTTGTACCCTTTCTGATGGGAGGCGAGAGCGAGGCGGAGTCGGGATACGTGTCGCTGGTGAGCGCATTGGCGCTGCGTGGCCTCATCCAGCAAATGCCGGGAACCATACATGTCGTTTCGTTGCGCCAACGCCGGGCCGTGAACACTCCGGTCGGCAGATTCGAATTTCACCGCATGGAGCCTGCGCTATTCGGGGGCTTCGATGACTTCGGAATCCGCATCGGCTTCCCGCTGGCTACGGCCGAAAAGGCAGTGTTCGACACCTTCTACTTCGCCGTGAAGCGAGGGCGTCGATTCAAGTCGCTACCGGAGCTCAGGTTCCCGCGCGGATTTCGGAGACGGGACGTGGACGCATGGATCTCGAGAATCCGCGATTCACGAGCCAGAAGTGCTGTAACCGCTCGATGGCGGGACCTTCAGCTGCGAGCGCAAGCTGAGGAAGAGGACGAGTAGGCGCGGGTACGCGGGCGTCGAGGAAGAGCGCACAGGCCCTGATCATCATGATCATGATCTTTGTGATGATGATCCTCTCGGTTCTCCTCATGCCCCTGCCGCTTCCCGTGGGGCGCAAATGCTGAACGACTATGCCGACCGTCCCGGCCACCGCGGCGTGAGTGGTGGAGCCTACGGGTTCAACCAGCAGCTCGTCGCCGATGCGATGCGCGCGGGCTTCCAGGTCGGCATCCATGCGATCGGTGATGCGGGCAATCGCGCCACGCTGGACTTCATTGATTCGGTCACGCGCGCCGCCCCGAAGGCGCGCGGGCTAC
>JANLTT010000289.1:0-8215 GCA_031363115.1 Gemmatimonas sp. | reverse complement strand
TACGGGACAGTCGCCGCGGGCAGTCGCGTGAGGCTTTCAGGAGTTCGGCTTGGAGGATTTTGGATTCACCTCACGGACTGATGTGATGCACCCTGTGATTGAACAACAGCCCGTATGTAACAGCGAGCGGACGGTCTAGCGCCGGACCATGGACGCGGTGATACTATGCGCATCCAAAATTGGTGGCCGGTTGAAAGCACCGGCATGGACCTCGTACCCCAGCGCGGAGTTCGTCATGCACGCAGTTCGTCGGCAGGTCACCGTCACCTTGGGCCTCCTTGCCCATCTCGCCGTTCTCGCACTGCTTCCTGCCGGTCTGCAGGCGCAAGCACAAGCGACCACCGGAATCGTCCGCGGCATGGTCCGTGACGAGGCAGGAGCGCCGGTCGCGGGAGCGCTCGTGACGCTTCGGAGCACCGAGACCAACTTCACCCGGACGATCCGCTCGGTGGAGACCGGCCTCTACGTCGTGACGCTGCTCCCACTCGGGCGCTATGAGGTGACGGTGCGCGCGCTCGGCTTCGAGCCGCAAGCACAGCGCGACATCGTCGTGCGCGTCGGCCAGGTCGTTGAAGTGCCGTTCGCGCTCAAGCGGACCGCGACGGAGCTGACCGCCGTGCGCGTGAGTGATCGCGCCACCACACCGGTCGACGCGACCAAGACCGAGGCGACGACAACCCTCTCCGAACGCGCCGTCGCCGGAATCCCGAACAACGGACGCAACTACCTGGCGCTCACACTCGTGACTCCGAACGTCGCAGTGACCCAGGGTCCGGACGGTGACGTGCTCTCGGTGGCCGGTCAGCGCGGCATCTTCAACAACGTGAGCGTCGACGGCGCCGATTTTAATAACCCGTTCTTCGGCGAGCAGCGTGGTGGCCAGCGGCCGGCCTTCACCTTCAATCTCGATGCGGTGCAGGAGCTCGTGGTAACGAGTCAGGGCGCGAACGCGGAGTTCGGCCGGTCGGCCGGCGGATTCGTGAACGTCATCACGAAGAGCGGCACCAACACAATGCGCGGTTCGGTGCACTACTTCGGCAAGAACGGCGCCCTCTCCAGCGACCTCGAGGGGAACGGCGCGCGGCTCACGCCGGACTTCAGTCAGAATCAGTTCGGCTTCACCCTCGGCGGCCCGATCATCAGGGACCGGGTCTTCTTCTTTACGGCGTATGACCAGCAGGGGTTCACCGAAATCAAGCAGCGCAATCGGCCGGAGAGCGCCGAGTTCACGCAACTCAACACCTTCCTCCAGACTGCGTTCGGCGGTGCTCTGGCGAACGACTTCGGGGCAATCGAGCGCTCCAACAACGCCCAGGTGTTCCTCGCCAAGATCGACTGGCGACTCAGCGACCGACATCTGCTCTCGGTCAAGTACAACTTCACGAACAACCAGCAGACCAACGGCACCTTCGACGTCGACACGTGGGGTCGCAGTGCCAACGCGGTCGAGAAGGGATCCAGCAACGCCTTCAGCGGCCAGCTCACGAGCCAGCTCAGCAATACCATCGCGAACGAGTTCCGTTTCCAAATCGCCCGTGAGGACCGCCCGCGTGATTACGACGCGCCGACGCTGCCGGGTGGCCGCGACTTCCCCGACATCGCCATGGACTTTGGCAATGCGTTCCGCATCGGCCGACCGTTCTTCATTCCGGTCGAGTACTACGATACGCGACTCCAGCTGCTCAACAACATCAGCATGGTGAAGGGCAACCATCTCTTCAAGGCGGGCGCCGAAGTCAACTTCGTGAACTCAACGCAGACGTTCATCGGGTTCGCGAACGGGCGATTCATCTTCAGCAGTGTGAACGGGTTCATCAACTACGCCACCAACGGCAACAACTACGTGGAGTGCTCCGGTGGCGGCTCAAGCCTGACCGGCACCTGTCCTGGGGGCCAGACGATCACCGGTCCGGTGCTCCTCTACCTCCAGCAGGCCGGGGTCGGCGGACGCACGGTCGAGGAGTCGGGAACGCAGTCGCTGAAGCAGATGGACATCGCCTTCTTCCTGCAGGACACGTGGAAGCCGCGTCCGAACCTGACCTTCAATTACGGCGTGCGGCTTGAAGGCCAGAAGCAGCCCGACCCGATCACTGCTCCCTCCGACGTCTTCTTCGCGCCCTTCATCGGCCAGTCGGTCACCAATGGCACCGGGACGTACCGCTTCCCGTCCAACGGCAAGATCCCCTCAGACTTGGTGATGATCCAGCCGCGATTCGGCATGTCGTGGGACCGAAAGGGCAACGGGACTGAGGTGGTCCGACTCAGCGCCGGCATCTACAACGCCCGCATCGCCGCGCTCAACTTCGCGTCGGTGCGCAACAACAACGGCTCTGTCGGACAGACGATGTTCCGCAACTCCGAGCTCACGTTCCTCGGTTTGCCGCCGGACATCGACCAGTTGTTGCCGGCACCCGCCGGCGTGCCGTTCTTCCCCGACATCTTTATCGTCGACGAGAACTTCCGGAATCCGCGCACCATGAGCGCAACGGCGGCCTACGAGCGCACGCTCGGCTCGAGAGGACTTACTGGCTCGGTGTCGGTGACCGTCGCCAATACCGATCGCCTCACGCGGTTCGTCAATCGCAACGACGCGCTGTTTGGGAGCCCGTGGTCAGCCGGCCTCCCGGGCGGCAACGGAATCGCTACGCTCACCACGGTGGAGAGCAGCGCCAGCAGCCAGTACCGCGGACTCACGATTGGCCTCGCCAAGCGGAGCGGTGACAACAACCAGTTCGAGATCAACTACACCCTCTCCACCGACAAGTCCGACGACGATAACGAGCGCGACCCCTTCACCTTCCGGTACGCGCGCGCCAACCAGCTGGATCGCGAATGGGGATACAGCGATCGCGACCAGCGCCACCGCTTCAACGCGTACCTGCTGTCGCGGCTTCCCGCAGGCCTTCTCCTGAATAACCGGTTCAGCTATGCGTCCGCGCAACCGATGAGCGAGTCGTGCGTGGCCAACGCACCCTCGGGAGAGCGCGCGGCGAACGCCGGTGCCCGCGTCTGTGCAAACGGCACGATCTTGAAGCGCAACACCCTCCGCCGCAACAACGAGTACGCAACCTGGGACCTCCGCCTCTCGCGTCCGTTCTCGTTCGCATCCGGCAAGAGCCTCGAGGCGATTGTCGAGGTGTTCAATGTCCTCGGTCGGAACAACTTCCGTGACCCAGCGTTCGGGTCGCTGTTGTTCAACTTCGATGGGACCATCCGGAGCGGACTCGGCGATCCTCGCCAGATCCAGGCTGGCATGCGGTACGCCTTCTAGGATCGCCACGACCGACCCATTGGCCGGCGCGCGACGCCGGATCCTGTGGCACGAAAAGAACAACGACAGCATCGGATTGCTTCCGATGCTGTCGTTGTTCTTATCCGGGAATCAGCCGGAGCGGCGAGCAGGGCGCGCACCTATGCGCTTCGCATCGCGCGCTCCTGAGCGGCTATGGCAGGGCCTCGCCGGCCGACAGGTGAAACCCCCACCCGAGTTCTCCGGTAGGGGAGGATACCCGCCCCGCCGTCGTTCATACCGTAGTACCAAACCTTTGACCGGAACGGGGTGTCTCAACCCTGAGTGCCCGGCGTCGTGTCCGGCGGCTTGTTCCTGCACGCGCTCCGAGTGCGATCTCACCCCCGGTCCCGCCGATGCTCCACAACCTGAAGCTCGCTGCACGCATGCTGTTCAAGACCCCGTTCGTTACGGCGGTCGCAGTGCTCTCCCTCGGCCTCGGGATTGGCGCCAACTCGGCGATTTTCTCGCTTTTCGACCAGATCCTGCTGCGCCCGCTCCCGGTCCCCGCCCCGAAGGAGCTCGTCAACCTCGCGGCCCCGGGGCCGAAGCCAGGCTCGCAGTCGTGTTCACAGGCAGGAGACTGCGACGTCGTCCTCTCGTATCCAATGTTTCGCGACCTCGAGAAGGGGCAGACGGTCCTCACAGGACTCGCGGCGCACCGCAACTTCGGGGCGAATCTCTCGGTCAACAACGAGCCCGCGACCGGTGAAGGAATGATGGTCTCGGGCTCGTACTTCCCGACCCTCCAGCTCCAGCCCGCGTTCGGCCGCCTACTCACTCCTGCCGATGACCAAGTTGCAGGTGCGAATCCCGTCACGGTAATCAGCCACGACTATTGGCGCGAACGCTTCGGGAGCGATCCGGCCGCGGTCGGTCGATCGCTAATCATCAACGGACTTTCGTACACCATTGTCGGTGTGGCGCCCGAAGGATTCATCGGGACCACGTTGGGCTCGCGGCCGCGCGTCTTCGTGCCAATCTCAATGCGCGCACAGATCGATCGCTTTTTCCGCGAATCCGCGTTCGAGAATCGCAAGAGCTACTGGGTGTACGTATTCGGACGCCGCAAGCCAGGCGTGTCGATCGAACAGGCCGCCACGGCGCTCAACGCGCTCTACCGTCCGATCCTCTCCGATGTCGAGGCCCCGCTACAAGAGGGAATGAGCGATCCGACGATGCAGCGGTTCCGCACCAAGTCGCTCGAGCTCGAGGCCGGACCGCGCGGCCAGAGCTCGATCTTCCGTGAGGCGAAGACGCCGCTGTTCCTGCTCTTCGGCGTCACCGGCGTGGTCCTCCTGATCGCCTGCGCGAACATCGCGAACTTGCTCCTCGCGCGCGGCGCTGGCCGCGCCGCCGAGATGGGCGTGCGCCTCGCGCTTGGCGCCACGCGGCGACAACTGCTCTCGCTGCTGCTCACGGAGTCCGTGCTCCTCGCGCTCCTCGGTGGGCTGGCAAGCTTGCTCGTCGCCCAATGGACGTTGGTGTTTATCGGCTCGCTGATGCCCGCCGACGCGGGCGAGACGCTTCAATTCGTGCTGCAGCCCTCGGTGGTCTTGTTCGCGGCGGGGCTGTCGATCGCCACTGGCTTGATCTTTGGGATGTTCCCGGCGCTCCATAGCACGCGGAGTGATCTCATCTCGGTGATTCGCGCGGGCGCCGGACAGCTCACCGGGGGAAAGGCCGCCGCGCGCTTCCGCGCGTCGCTCGTCACGGCGCAGATCACGCTCTCGATGGCCCTGCTCGTCTCCGCCGGACTCTTCCTCAAGAGTCTAGTGAATGTGAGCCGCGTCGATCTCGGCGTCGACATCTCACACTTCTCGACGTTTGGGCTCTCGCCCGAGCGCTCTGGCTACGACTCCACGCGCTCGAACCTCTACTTCCAACGCGTCGAAGAAGAACTGCACACCATCCCCGGCGTCACCGCGGTCACCTCCTCGCTCGTGCCGCTGATGGCCGGCGATAACTGGGGGACGGACGTGTACGTGCAGGGATTCGCGCGCGGCGCCGATATCGATAACAACTCGCACTTGAACGCCGTTGGGCCCGGGTACTTCGCCGCGCTCGGCGTGCCGATGCGCTCCGGACGCGAGTTCACGTCCTCCGATGTCCGCGGCGGGAGCCGCGTCGCAATCGTCAACGAAGCCTTCACCAAGAAGTTTGGCCTCGGGAGCGACGCCGTCGGCCGCTTCATGACCGACGACACGCGTCGTGACACGCTCGACACCCAGATCGTCGGGGTGATTCCTGATATCAAGTACAGTGATGTGAAGGACAGCGTTCCGCCCGTCTTCTACACGCCGTGGCGCCAGACGAACACGATCGGGTTCATGAACTTCTATGTAAAGTCGTCACTCCCACCGGAGCAGGTGCTCGCCTCAATCCGCGAAGTCGTGAAGCGCATCGACGCGACCGTGCCGGTGGAGGACCTCAAGACAATGCCGCAGCAGGTTCGCGAAAACGTCTTCCTCGACCGCATGATCTCAATCCTCTCGGCGGCATTCGCCGTGCTCGCCACGTTGCTCGCCGGCGTGGGGCTCTTCGGGGTGCTCTCGTATTCGGTTGCGCAGCGCACGCGAGAGATTGGCGTGCGGATGGCCCTTGGTGCCGATGCCGCGCAGGTGCGCGGCATGGTGCTGAAGCAGGTCGGTGTGATGACGGCGATCGGCGGTGTGCTCGGCGTCGCCGCCGCACTCGGACTCGGCAAGGCCGCGCGCTCGCTGCTGTATGGTCTCGAAGGACACGACGCACTGGTCTTCTCGCTCAGTGTCCTCATGCTCGCGATGGTAGCACTCGCGGCCGGCTACGTGCCGGCCCGTCGCGCAGCGTCGGTGGATCCAATGCAGGCCCTCCGCTATGACTGAACCCAGCTCTGGCCGCGTGCTGTCGATCGCGGCCCTTCGTCAGGATCTCCGCTTCGCGGGTCGGATGCTGGTGAAGAGTCCACTCTTCACGAGCATCGTCGTCATTACGCTCGCGCTCGGAATCGGGCTCAACACGGCGGTCTTCGCAGCGGTTGAGGCGCTACTCCTGCGCCCGCTTCCCGCGGTGCAGAACACGAACGAACTCGTCCAGTTGTATCGGACGTATCCGGGTCCCGAGCTATACGGATCGAACTCGATCCCTCACTTCTGGGACCTGCGCGCACGCACCAAGGATGTCTTCTCGGGCACGGCGACCTGGTCGTGGGAGAACTTCAGCATCACGGCATCCGGACAACCCGTGATGGTCTTCGGGCAGATGGTCTCGGCCGATTACTTCGACGTCCTCGGTGTGCGCGCCGCCAAGGGGCGCACCTTTACGCCAGATGAAGATGAGGGACGCGGGGCGCACCCGGTGATCGTGCTCTCTGATGGCGGCTGGCGCACGCAGTTCGGCGGCGACCCGAACATCATCGGCAAGGAGATTCCGCTCAACGGGCAAAACGTGACCATCATCGGCGTGACCCCGCCGGGATTTCTCGGCGTGATGCCGATGGTCGAGCCGGTGCTGTGGATTCCATTGATGCAACTCGGACAGGCGCGGCCGGGGGGCGAGCGCTTCTTCGAAGCGCGTGGCAACAACAATATGAGCGTCATCTCGCGCATCAAACCCGATGTGTCGCTCGAACAGGTGCGGGCACGGCTCGATGCCGTGGAGCGCGAATTGCTGGCCGAGTTCCCGGATGAATACGAGAACAGCGGCATCCATCTCGTGCGGCAGAATGATGCCGGCATCCATCCGACGTTCCGTGAAGCGCAGGTCGGCCTCTCCGCTGTCGTGATGATTGTCGTGGTCATCCTAATGTTGATCGCCTGCGTGAACGTCGCGAATCTCTTCCTCGCCCGCGCGCGCGATCGCGCTCGCGAAATGGCCATACGCCTCGCGCTCGGCGCGCGCCGCGGTGCACTGATCCGTCAGTTGCTGGTGGAGAGTCTCGTCTTCGCGGCAGTGTCTGGCACCGTGGGGCTCTTAGTCGCCTTCTGGACGATTGGGCTCGTCAATCGAATCTCGCTGCCGATGGATATCGTCTTCTCGCCGAACCTCTCGCTCAGCCCGCGGGTGCTGGGCTTCGCGGTTGCGGCGACGGTCGTGACCGGTGTGTTGTTCGGGCTCGCGCCCGCGCTTCAGGCGACGCGTCCCGATTTGATCCCCGCGCTTAAGGGAGAGGCGCCGGCCGGCGAGGGACGCTCGCGCGTCGGACGTGGACTCGTCGTCGCGCAGATGGCGCTCTCGATTGTGCTACTGGTGTGCGCGGGGCTTTTCCTCGGCAATCTTCGGAAGGCGACCACGCTCGATAAAGGCTTCGACGCAACCGAGCTCCTGATTACAGATGTCGATCCCTCAAAGCAGGGATACGATCGCGCGCGCACGGAAACGTTCTACCGCGAGCTCGAGGCGCGTCTCTCCGCCGATCCGCTGGTGGTTTCGGTGAGTCGCGCCGAGAACCTTCCGCTCGGCCTCAATAGTAGCGACCGCGACGTCGAGATTCCTGGCTACGTCCCGGCCGAGAACGAGGGGATGTCCGTCAACTACTCGATGGTCAGCCCAGGCTACTTCACGACCATGGGGATTCCACTCCGCTCGGGCCGCGAGTTCACGGAGCGAGATGACAGCGCGTCCGTACGCGTGCTGGTCATCAACGAACGCTTTGCCGAGCGGTTCTGGCCCGGCCAGGATGCGTTGGGAAAGACTGTGAAGACGGCGCGCGCGGATTATACGGTGGTCGCCATCGTCCCCACTGGGAAGTATCAACGCTTGGGTGAGGAGCCGCGCGCTTTCATGTGGTTCCCGCAGGCCCAGCTCTGGAGCGCGGGAATGTCCGTGGTGATGCGCACCAAGGGCGATCCCGCCGCCGTCATCCCCGCGCTCCGGCGCGTGGCGGCCGAGCTCGATCCGAATCTTCCGCTGAGCAACGTGCGTACCATCGATAGACACCTAAGCACG
>JANLTT010000274.1:0-2035 GCA_031363115.1 Gemmatimonas sp. | reverse complement strand
AAGTGATGATCACGAACAGCGCGTATGTCTCGCTGGCCAAGCTGGGGAGACGGACATGACAAAGCCGCACAATCGGTTCAAGGGCATGGACGGGAAGATGCAGGCGCACGACGGGACCAACTACATCAACTACCGCAATCTGACTGATGAGTTCGCGAAACTTGACTACCTTCGTGTCCGCATGAATCAGGGGGCCGCCGTGTGCCACTTCACGCCTCAGCGACACTTAGCGCCGGTGTTTAATCGCGTGAGCGTGCGGCTGCGGCCGGTCTGCCAGTTGCTGGTGCCGTGGAGGGCCGGAATGCGGACGCGCCGTGCGGCGCTGGAGCAGGCAATTCTCGACTGCCTGCAGGCGATGGATGAACTCGCGGCGCAGTGGGGAGGGACAGTGCCTACGGCGGAGCGGCAGACGTTGGAGCGTGTGCTCGTTGATCTACGGCGACGTCGAAAGGCGAAGTGATGCAGCCCCTACCGCCGCAGCGGCTCCACCACCCGATCCCACCCATACACCCGCGCCACCCGCTCCGTGATCTCGGCGATGACGCGCCCGCCGCCATCGCTGTTGGTCATCACCACGAGCCCGTAGCCATGCCGCACGTGCCCCTCGAAGTTCGCGCGGAATCCCCAGTTGCCGCCGCTATGGTGGAAGTACCATCCCTCGCCGCGAAAGCTGAGCGTTGGGCCAACGCCGAAGGGTCCGACGCCAACGGGAGTGAGCATCTCGCGCGCGGACGCTTGCGTGAGCACCGCACCCCGTGGCCCGCGCGCAGCCCGTTGAATCTCAATCACGAAGCGTGCGAGATCCTCGGCGGTCGTCCAAAGCCCGGCAGCGGACTGCTCGGGATACACATGCCAGGGGACGTCGCCCATGCGGCGCCCCTGGATGCTGTGCGCGTGCGCGAGTCGCGCGTGCACGGTATCAGGCGCGGGCTGCGCATAGCTGCTGTTGGTCATGCCGAGTGGGGCGAGCACCATCTGGTGCATCCACGTGGCGAAGTCGCGCTGCGTGAGATCGGTGAGGGCGAGCTGCACGATGGTGGTGCCGCCGCCGGAATACTTGTAGCGCGCGTAGGGGGCGCGGGCGAAGGTGACGGACCGAACATTCGACGGGCGCTCGCCATTGAGGATCTGCACGAGGGTGGGGCGCGGCGCGTCGGGATTGTAGCCGGGGAAGCCGAGTCCGTCGTCGGCGCCGGAGGTGTGCGAGAGGAGGGAGCGCCAGGTGACCTTTTGCGTGCGCGTGAACTCGGAGTCGGGGACGCGCCAGGAGCGGAGGGTGGCGTTGATGTCGTCGTCGAGGGAGAATCGCCCGTCCTGCACGAGGCGCATCACGGCGAAGGCGGTCACGGGCTTGCTGATGGAGGCGGCTTGGAATCGCGTGCGCGCATCCACGCGTCGGCCGGTGGCGACATCGGCGATGCCGTACCCGCGGGCCCAGTGAATTTCGAAGTTGTGAATCACCGCGACGCTGATGCCCGGGGTGTTGGCGCGGGCGAGGAGTTCGTCGAGGGTGAGGCCTGCGACGCCGGTGTCGCCGGGGATGCGCGGGGCTTCGACGAGTGCGCGGAGGGAGTCGGCGGATTGGGCCGCGGCGCGTGGGGCGCCGACGAGGGCGAGCAGGGCGACGAGGAGGCCGGCGGGGCGGATTGGCATCCCCGAATGTGGGATGAACGTGCGGCGGGGGCCAGTTGGGAGTCGCTCAGGTGCGGGCGCGCGGGCAGATTATGAGGATGACTGACGCACGTACCGCCGAGTTGCTGGCCGCGCTGGAGAGCGACATGACGCTCGAGGCTGGCGTGCCATTCCTGAAGATTGCCGCCGATTACTTCGCGCAGACGAAGACGGGGGAGGGACCCGTCTCGACGCGATTGGACAAGCGGGCGATTGCCGCGCGCTTTGACGAGCCGATGCCGATGGGGATCAAGCCGTTGGCGGATGTGGTGCGGCGGATCGAGACGGATGTGATGCCGGACGTGAACCGCTTGATGCATCCGATGTACATGGGTCACCAGGTCTCGGCGCCGCTCGCGGCGGC
>JANLTT010000238.1:0-13231 GCA_031363115.1 Gemmatimonas sp. | reverse complement strand
GTTCTATCCCACGGTCATCAAGCGAGAGGGCGAACAGCGCAACACGAACTTCATCCGCCTTGGTGCCGCATACTACGCTGCGCCCGACGCCCGCACCTCGCCCTATGCCTCGCTAGCGTTCGCTCCGAGCCTGACGAAGGGCTGGTCGAACAGCGTGATTGCCGACGTCGGCGTGCGGCGTATGTTCACGACACGATTCAGTGGCCAGATCGGCGTCGCAGTCCTGTACGCGCCGGAATCGAAGCAAACCCGCTTGAACCCCACCATCGGCTTCGGAGTGCGCTACTAATGGAGTCCCTCAACTCTACCAGGCCATCGCTGGCCGCGCGACTTGGCGGTGCCACGTACATCGCCGCGAGCGTCGGATTCCTGGTCGTCTTCTCGTGGCTCGCGGCCCGGTTCGGCTATCCCGACGTACTCGATCAACCGGCGGCCGATGTGCTCCCCAAGCTCCTGGCCCTCGGTGGCTCCGGGCGCGCGGTGTGGATCATCTATGCACTCCTCCCGCTGACCCTCATCGGCGCTTCAGTGGGTGCAGCCGACGCCCTTCGTCACCCCGATGGCCGCAATGCCTCGGCGCTCCGGCTCGGCGTGTTGCTGCAGGTGGTCGCGGCACTCGCCATGACGCTGGGGCTCGCGCGGTGGAGCACGGCGCAATGGGTGCTCGCCGAGGCGTGGCCTATGGCCGATGCGGCGCAACAGCAGACGCTGACGGTCGTGTTCGATGCACTGAACGCTTATCTCGGGAACGCAATCGGTGAGTTCGTCGGTGAGCTGGCGCTCTACGCATCGTTCGGCGCCTTCGCGGTTGCGCTCTGGCGTATCGGTGGGCGAAAGATGGCCGTGCTCGGCGCCGTGACGGCGGCCTTCGGACTGATTGGGATGTTTCGGAACATCACGCCGGCTGTGCAACTTGCCGCGGACGTGACGAACCTGTTGCTGCCCTTGTTCCTGATTGCGTTTGGCATCGCGGTGATGCGCAGGTGGGAGTAGCCGCGTGCGACCTGCGTCCTTCGTCTGATCGCCTACACCCACCGCCATCCAAAGACCCCACCCACCACCAGCGAGTACGCCAGCGCATCGGCGAACTGCAGTGCATAGCTCCCCCACGGCTTCCCAAACCAGATAGAGTCCGGAATGGTTGCCAGCCCATGCGCCATGAACGCCACCGTGCCCGTGACGCGAAACACCGTCAGGTAGTCGGCGCCGGCCGCGAGCGTGTGCGAGGCAACGTAGGCGATGAACACGCTGACGATGAGGTTATAGAGCACGCTCAGCGCCATCATCTTGCCCATGTTCGGAATTCCGGCCGGCAGCACCGTGATGAACGCGATGGGGCCCTTGGCCATTTTTTCGCTGAGTCCCGGAGCCTTTCCACCCTCGGCGCCACCGTGGGGCACCGAGTAGAGGCCCGCGCCGGAAATTCCCGCGCGCAGCGCGTCAGCCACGGCGTCCTCGTTGGAGAGCTTGCTCCACAGGCGGTTGTGGAACGGGAGTGCCGCCCAGCTGATGGCGGAGATGACCCAACAGGCCAGCCCCGAAATCAGGATGGGGATCCACAGGTCTACGACGAACTGCATGGTGCCTCCGGGGGGAAGGACGCGGGCTCAGGAGAGGCCCGCGTCCCCAATACTCCAGTCCCCGGGGCTCCCGCGCAAGCTAGAACGCCGTTCCCAACAACGCCGCATTCAACACCAACCGATCCAGCGCCCGCCACCACCCGCGGAACATCGGCTCGCTCGTAAACATCACGACATTGCCGCGTCCGACCTTCTCCTGCGCAATGAAGGTGCTCCCGCGCAGCAACCGCTCGGAGTTGTTCGGGAACACAAACCCACCGCGACGCAACGTTCCTGTGGTCGGAAACACCGCCACATTCCCGCCGTCCTGCGAGAGCGTGTAGAAGCTGCTCCCGCCCACGAGCACCGGGAAGCGACGCTGCTCCATGCCGAGCGTCACCCAATTGGTCATGTCGAGCACCACATCGAAGTGGCTGCCAGGAAGATCAGCCACTTCATCCGGGCAGGCGTTCGGGCTCACCGCCGTGCGCAGTGAATCCAGCGGCGCCGTATCCGCAGGGGCGGGCTTGATGTCCTTCTTCTCCACGCAGGCAATGCGACGCACGGAAGTGAGGCCGACTTCCTCACGTGTCACCCAGCTCGTCGCCGAACCAAAGGTCACGAGCGCGCCGCCATTCTCCACCCAGCGCTTGAGATTGGCACCGTTGCCCGCCGAGCCGCCGGGCATGATGATGACGTTGAAGGCGGAGAGATCGCCGCTGAGTGCGGTGGCGGCAATCGGCGTGAACTTGATCCCGTAGCGCACCTCGAGACTCCACCACACGGCGCCGTAGCTGGTCTGCGAGACGCCATCGGCGACAACGGCGATACGCGGCTCCTGCAGCGCAACAACAACGCCCGAGCCCGTGCCATACTGCGAGGTTTCAGGGAAGGCGGTGCTGACGCCGCGCACTTCCACACCCGCTTCCTTCGCGAGCGCATCAATACGCCCCGCGAGCTCGGCATCATTGCGACCGACACGGGCCACCCAAGTGCCACGCGGCCAGTTGGTCGCGCCGGTCTGAATGCCCTCGGCGGCAATCGAAATACGGAAGCCTTCCTGCATCAGCTGTGCGGCGAGCTTCGCGGCGCCGTTGCGATCGTTGCGCCAGAGGAATGCCGAGCGTGCGTCCGCCCCTGCAACAATGCCACCAGCGATAGCATGCGGCAGCACCTCGCCATTGAGACGCGTGCCGTTGGTGAGGGAGAGCGCAGTCGCGTTCACAGCAGGGGCATCTTCCGTCCAGTAGGCCTCAACACCAAAGGCCACGGGCAGAGCCCAGGCGGATACATCATAGAACTCATAGCCTTCGCTGTCGGCAGCGTTGCGGGACCGCTGCTGATTGCGCTGGAACTTCTCCACCTGCGCGCGGGCAAAGACAGGGTCGAGTTCAGGGTCGGCCTCGAGCACCGCCTTGGCGACCTTCCCCTGCGGCTGTGCGAGATCCACCACATACGAGCCGGCAGGGAACTGCTTGCTGCGGACGCCATCTTCGCTGTAGCTCGCGGCGCGCGCAGAAGTGAAGCTGCTCGTCGTGCGCGTGACTTCAATGCCAGCGCGCAACAGCGCCGCCGCCAACTCGGCGGCGCGCGCGGGGTCGTTCCCCGGCACAAAGACGACGCGCTTCATGGTGCCGTTACGACCATCGGTGACAGCCTTGGCGCGGAAGCCGGCGTAGTCACGCACGAGTTCGCGCGCGGCAGAGGCAGAGGTCTCAAAGGTGGAAACCGCTGCGACGAAGTGCTTGGCGATACCATCGCGGAGCGAAAGCAGTGTTCCGTCTTCGCGCTTCTTGAGGAGCGCCGGGCCACCATCGGTCTCGTAGGTGGTGCCCATCGCGCCAGTCAGCGAGGGCCACGAGTCGTAGTAGCCGGGATAATAGAGGTCAAAGGCATCGCGTACGAAGTAGAGCCAGCCGTAGCGATCAAAAGCCGTCGCGTTGCCACGCCCGATGCGCTCGCTCCAGCCATAGGGCCACTGCGAGATGTTCGTGTTCACAGGGCGCGCAGCGGGCGCCATGTAGTACGTCGAGGTATAGCCGTGAAGGTCGGCGGTGACCATCGGGTGCCAACGGAGCATGCCCCCAACGATGTTCTGCACTTCGCGCTGCGTCATCGCCATGAGGTCGCGGTTCATGTCGAACCGGTAGTGATTGAAGCGACCAGAAATAGACCAGGGCTGATTGCGCTGCTGCTCGAGCGATTGACGCTCCGCGCTACCGACGGCAATCGAGTTGCTCCAGACCGCGAAGCGCTCGTGGCCATCGGGGTTGGAGGCCGGATTGATGATGACAATCGCGTTCTTGAGGCGCTCCAGCGTCGCCGGATCTTCGGAGGCGGCGAAGTGGTAGAGCAGCTGCATCGAGGCTTCGAAGCCAGGGACTTCGTCGCCGTGCACGGAGCCGGAGAACCATACCACCGCCGGAGTGCGCGCGACGACGGCGTCAATCTGCGCCTGCGAAGCGCCACGCGGGTCGGCGATGCGGTCGAGGTCGGCGCGAATGGCATCGAGGCGTGCAATGTTCTCGGGCGAGCTCACGATGAAGAGGCGCTGCGTGCGCATCTCGTTCGTGGTGCCGATCTCCTCAACGCGCACGCGATCCTTTGCGGCATCGGCGATGGTGAGGAGGACGCGCTCCTGGAGGTGGTACTGCGTGTGGCGTGCGCCAACGTTGAAGCCGAGGATGGTCTCTGGGCGCGGGACGCCGGCGCGGTAGGGGCCCCCGGAGTAGAAGGAGAAGTTGGCGTCGTCTCTTGGCGCGGCTTGCCGCTGCGCTAGTGCGGGCGCGCTGACGAGTAATAGTGCTAGGACAATTCGGCGCATAAAGAGAGCGATGGAGGATGAAGGATGGAGGATGAAAACTTTGGAGGGCGCGAAGGAGGTTTCATCCTCCATCCTCCCACCTTCATCCTGACTTAAAATTCTATCTGCGTTCCGAGTTCAACCACGCGATTCGGCGGGAGCTGGAAGTACTCCGTGGCCGAACGGGCGTTACGCGACATCAGCGCATAAATCTTTTTGCGCACGATGTTCATGCTCATCCCGCCCTTCTTCCACGGGCCACGGCGTGGAATCAGCTGTTCGCGGCCGAGGTAATAGCTCGTGTCGAGCGGGCGGGCGGCGATGCCGTTGTCGCGGCAGCGTTGGAGGATCTCCTTCACGTCCGGCGACTCCATGAAGCCATAGACGGCGACGACGCGGAAGAGTCCGTGGCCGAGCGCTTCAATGAAGACGCGCTCGTGGCGCGAGGTTTCGGGTATGTCGGCTGTTTGAATCGACAGGAGCAGCACGGTTTCGTGCAGCACCTTGTTGTGCTTCAGGTGGTGCAACAGCACGACCGGCACGCCGAGCGGCTCGGAGGTCATGAACACCGCGGTGCCCGGCACGCGCGTGCGCGGGTTCTCGCCGATGTCTGAGATGAAGTGCTCCATCGGGAACGAGATCTCCTGCATCCGTTCCGTGAGAATCGCGCGGCCGCGCTTCCAACTGGTCATCATCACGAAGAGCATGATGCCCAGGAGCAGCGGAACCCAGCCGCCATGCACGATCTTGATGAGGTTCGCGCCGAGGAAGGCGATGTCCACCACCAGGAACATTGCGGTGACCAAGAGGGCGCGGCCGATCGGCTGCTTCCACCGCTCGGTCGCAATCGCGAAATACAGGAGCGAGGTGATCACCATCGTTCCGGTCACCGCAATGCCGTAGGCCGCACCGAGCGCGCCGGTCGAGCGGAAGCCGAGGACCACGAGCACGGTGCCGGTCGCCAATGCCCAGTTCACTTCCGGCACGTAGATCTGCCCGAACTCGTTGGCCGACGTGTGCACAATCGTCAGGCGTGGGCAGTAGCCGAGCTGGATGCACTGCTGCGTCAGCGAGAAGGCACCGGAAATCAACGCCTGCGATGCAATGATCGCTGCGGCGGTCGCGACGACAATCAACGGATACAGCAACGCGCTCGGCGCTAACAGAAAGAACGGATTCTCGATGGCCGTGGGATCGCGGAGAAGGAGCGAGCCCTGTCCGAAGTAGTTCAGCGCCAGCGCCGGCAGGACGAGCCAGAACCAGGCGGTACGAATGGGACGCGCGCCGAAGTGTCCCATGTCCGCGTACAGCGCCTCGGCGCCGGTCACCGCGAGCACGACGGCACCGAGGGCAATGAAGCCCTTCGGCCCGAGCGTCATGAAGAACTTGATGCCCCACGCCGGATTGATTGCCACGAGCACCGACGGGTGCTGGATGACTTCAACGAGCCCGAGGCCGCCAATCGTACCGAACCAGAGCAGCATCATCGGACCAAAGAAGACGCCTACCCTATGCGTGCCAAACTTCTGCATGACGAACAACCCGATGATGATGCCAACCGAGACTGGCACGATGAACGGGTGGAAAATGTCCGAGGCAACCTCGAGTCCTTCCATCGCGCCGAGCACGGACATGGCGGGCGTGATGATGCCGTCGCCGTAGAGCAGCCCGGCACCGAAGAGTCCGAGGGCGATGAGAATCGTCTTTTTGCGCGCATCGAGATTTTCCGTACGCAGCAGGAGCGCGAGCATCGCGAGGATACCGCCCTCGCCCTTGTTGTCCGCGCGCAGAATGAAGGAGATGTACTTCACGCTGACGACGAGAATCAGTGACCAGAGAATCAGCGAGAGCACACCGTAGATCGTCGCGGGGTCGGCCTGCAGCCCGTACTCCGGCTTGCTGAAGGCTTCCTTCATCGCGTAGAGGGGACTCGTGCCGATGTCACCATAGACCACGCCAAGCGCCGTGAGCGTAAGCACGGCGAGTCGCTTCCCGGTGGGATTCGACTCGACGTGATGGCGTTCGGGCGGTCGGTACTCGGCCGTTAGCCGCGCCATCGAAGGGCGCGGATTCGGTCCGTCTGGGGAGAGGTCGTCGGGCATGGCGAAGCGTGGAATGTATAGCGCAGTACGGGGGGGTCCAGCGTCGAGTGAGTGGACGCTGTCTAATGAATACAGAACGGGCGGCGTACCGAGTACGCCGCCCGCTGTTAAATCATTGCACCACAACCACTTAGAATCTATTCGTAGCGCAACGCCACGATGGGATCGAGGCTTGCTGCGCGCCTCGCCGGATACACCCCGAACACCAATCCGACAAATGCCGAGAATCCGAAGGCCAACCCGACGCTTGACGCGCCGATTGTCGCCTTCCAGCCGAGGAACTTGGTGAAGGCGAGTGCGCCGCCGGCGCCCACCGCAATGCCGAGCCCACCGCCGATGATGCAAAGCACGACGGCCTCAATCAAAAACTGAAAAAGGATATTGATCTTCGTCGCGCCGAGTGCCTTCCGAATACCAATCTCACGCGTGCGCTCAGTCACGGACACCAGCATGATGTTCATGATGCCGATGCCGCCAACAAGCAGCGAGACGGCCGCGATGCCAGCGAGCAGCATCGAGAAGACCTGCGTGGTCTCACCGAGCGTGCTGAGAAAGTCGGCCTGATTGCGGATCTGGAAGTCATCTGGACGCTCCGGACGCAGTTTGTGCTCGCGGCGGAGAATCTTCTGGATGTCGGCCATCGCCATCGGGATGTTCTCCTCGGTCTTGGCGAGCACGGAGACCGAGCGGAGACGATTGGTGCCCATGACGCGAAAGCGCGCCGTCTCGAGCGGGATCAACACCTGGTCATCGGGATTGCTGAAGGGCGAGGCCTGCCCCTTCGACTTGAAGGCACCAATCACGGTGAACTGAATGCCGCGGATGCGGATGGTCTCGCCGACGATGCCATCGGCGCTTTGCAGTCCGAGGTTCTGCCAAACGGCGGGTCCAATGACGGCAACACGCTGACGCCCCGCATCTTCGGCGGCCGTGAAGAAGCGCCCCGACTCCATTTCGTACCTGCGCACTTCCGGGTAGTTGGCCGTCGTGCCGACGACCTGCGTCCCAGCGTTCTTGTTGAGGAACTGCACCTGCAGGTTCGATGATATCTCGGGCTGCACGGCACCGAACTCAACGCCGCGCTCCACGAGGGCCTGCGCATCTTCAATCGTCAGGCGTGAGCGATTGTCGAACGACATCACGCCGCCCGTGCGCGCCTGGCCCGGCGACACGGTGAGGAGCGTGGTGCCGAGCGAGGAGATGCGATCGTTCACGGCCTTTTGCGCGCCGGTACCGAGCGCGACGACGGCAATCACCGCGGAGACGCCGATGACGATGCCGAGCATCGTGAGCATCGACCGCAGCTTGTTGGCTCGTAGCGCGCCGATTGCGACGCGGATGGTTTCCATGAAGTCCATGATCAGCTACCGGGGAGGTCCGCCAGCAGGCGCGCCGCCGGCCGGACGTCCACCTGCACCAGCACCCGGGGTCGTACCGCCACCGAGCGGCGAGCCACCGCCCGTCATGGCGCGGAATCGGTCGTTGCTCTCCTGACGCTGAATCTGGAGCGCGGCGGCGCTGAGGAGGGCGACACGCTCGCCTTCCTCGAGTCCGCTCACGACTTCAGTGAAGTCGTAATCGGCCACGCCAAGGCGAACCATGCGCGGCTCCCAAGTGGAGTCGGCCTTCTGCACAAAGACCAAGCCCATGCGTGTGGAGCTGCGGCCACCGCGTCGTGCGGCCCCATTTGCGGCACCATTCGCGGCACCGCCAGCAGAGGCACCAGTGCTGACACCCTGCGGACGCGTGCCGCTCGTGGCGGGCCGGGCGGTGCCCGGCGCCGCGCCACCCGCGTCACGCATGCGGCAAGCGCGGGCAACGGTCATATCAACGCCGAGCTCGGTGTACGCCGTGCGCACATCGGTCATCAGCTTCGCGCGATCAGCATCCGGATTGCGCATCTGCGCGGAGAGGTCGTCCACCTTCTTTGCGGCGGCCGGCTTCGCGGTGCGCGCATCGGTGACGGCCTTGCACTGCGCATCGGTGACCTGCGGCATCTGGAAGCCGCCTGCGCCACCCTGACCACCCTGCTGCGAGAAATCAGCGAAGCCCGGCCGCATCTGCGTCGCGGCCGGAGCGCCGGTCGGGCGACCACCGCCCGCACCGGCCGGCATGCCAGTTGGCATGCCACCACCAAACGACGCGCCCATGCTGGCGCGAATCTGCGCCGTCACGGAATCAGGATTCAAGCCAAGGATAGTCGCGGCCTGCGCCGCTTCACGCATCGAGCGAATCGCCTCGTTCGGCACGGCAATCACGTTCTCGCGACGGTCGGAGATGATGCTGACTTCGCCGTTCATGCCGGGGAGGAGCAAGCCTTCGCGATTCTCAAGCGACACAAGCACCGGGAACATCGTGACGTTCTGCTGCACGACGGCCTGCGGTTCAATCTTTTCGATCACGCCGCGGAAGGTGCGGTCCGGGAAGGCGTCCACCACCACCGTCGCTTCCTGGCCCGGCGTCACGCGGCCGATATCCGTTTCATTGACCATCGCGCGCGCACGCACCTTGGTGAGGTCGGCCATCTTCACGATGGTCGTGCCGCCGCCAACGGCGCTCGTGCCCGACTGAATCACCTGGCCAAGCGCGACCGGCTTCTCAATGATGGTGCCCATCACCGGTGCCACCACGCGTGCGTCATCGAGACGCTGCTGCGCGAGGTCGAGATTCGTGCGCGCACGCACGATCTGCGAGAGCGCATTTGAATACGTCAGCCCCGCCTGCTCGTTCTCCTGCGCGGTGATGATCTGCCCGCGGAAGAGATCGTCCGAGCGCTTCTTGTTCTGCTCGGCGACTTCCAGCGACTTCTGCGACGCTTCGAGATCGGCCTTCGATTGATCGTACTGGTTCTGCACGTCGCGCGTGTCGAGTTGCACGATCAGCGCGCCGGGGCGCACGAGGGTGCCGGTCTCGACCGGCATCTCGGTGATCTGTCCCGACGAACGGGACTTCACTTCGACGACGTTGATCGGTTCAATGATGCCGGTCGCCTCGGCCTGCACGATGATCGTGCGGCGTTCGACGGCGGCGGTCTGGATCTTGAAGGGCTCTTCCTTCTTCTTTCCGCACGCGGTAATCGCGACAGCAGCAAGAAGAAGGGTCAGGTACGCAGGGCGGAACGACACGGCGGGGAACTCCAAGAGAAAGCGAAAGGGCGGGGGTCGGGTGCAGCGTGCAGCGTCCTGCGTGCTTCAGTGGCGAGCGGCTTAGAGATCGCGGCCGACGAGGGCTTCGATCTGGGCCTTGGCGGTGCGGGCATCGAGGCGCGCCTGAATCAGGTCGCGACGGGCCTGGTCGAGCGTGGACTGCGAGTTGAGCACGTCGAGCAGGGTCGAGGCGCCGAGGTTGTAGCGCTCCTGCTGCACGCGGAGGTCCTCTTCGCCGGCGGCGACCGAGGCGAGCTGGATCTGCACGCGCGCTTCGGCGGTGCGGAAGGCACCGATCTGCTGAATCATCTGGGCACGCGCATTGAGGCGCGCGTCGCGCAACTGCGCATCGGCGTTGTCCACGGCGACGCTCGTCTGCAGCACCTGCTGCTCGCGATTCAATCCGTTGAAGAGATTCCAGCTGACGCTGTAGTTGGTGCGCGTGCTATTGAGGTCGGGGTCGCCCCAGAGCTGAAACTCACCGGCGCGTCCGGTGTAGCTGCGACCGAGCGCGACCGAGAGCGTGGGGAGGTACTGCGACCACGTCGAGCGATTGCCTTCCTTGGCCGCGGCCTTGTTCGCGACGGCCTGCACGACGGCGGGGCTCCGCTCGAGGTTGTCGAGGAGTTCGGCGTCCGCCATCGCAATGGTCTCGCTGCCGGCGCTGCTCTCTTCGGCGGTGACGAGCACATCGGAGCCAATCAGTCGCGCGAGCGAGGCGTTGGCGTTGGCGAGCGAGTTCTCAGCCGTGAGAATGGCGAGGCGCGCGTTGCCGACCTGAATGGAGGTGCGGAGCGAGTCGGAGCGCGTGGCGGCGCCGGCGCGAACGCGCGCAACGGAAGCCCGCAGCTGCTGCTCGGCCGATTCCAACTGACGATCCGCGGCCAAGCGCTGTTCACGCGCGGCGAGGACGGCGTAGTACTGCTGCTTCACCTGCAGGGCGATCGTGAACTCCTGCGTCACGTCCGCGGCTTCGGCGGCGTCGAGCTGCGCACGGGCCTGCTGCAACTGAAAGACGCGGCTGCCACCGCCGAAGAGCTGGAGGTTGGCATTGAGGCCGTGGTTGCCGGCCCAATCCTGAGAGAAGGGACGCGGCACGGAGATGAAGCTTCCCGGGTTTGCCGGGTCGGGCACCTGCGCGAGGTTGAAGCCCTCGGAATTGCTGACGCCCGAGCTCAGCGTGAGCGTCGGCAGGAAGGCGGCATAGCGTTGACGCACCGTGCCCGCGGCCTGACGAATCGCGTTGCGCGACTGCACGGTGCCTGGCGCATTGCGACGGGCCAACCGCACGGCATCATCCAACGGAATCGGACGCGCGGTCTGTGCCGCGAGCATCGCGGGCACAAGCAGCACCACACCGCCAACAAACTTCACGAACCCCTTCATCGCTGCTTCTCCCGGCGTCGAGCATCTTCGCGCTCGCGCTGTATCTGGTCATATGTGGCCTGCTGCTCAGGCGTGAGCAGTTGCCGGAGCCGCTGGCGCGTGGCCGCCCCGAGTGAATCGAGGGTTGGGCGTACGGGGGCCATCAGCGATTCGTACTGGCGGTTCCGGTCGTCGAGCAAAGAATCCATTGAGGCGCGCTGTTCGGCCGACATGCCGAGGTCATCGGCCAATCGTGCGCGCATCGCGCGTTGATCGCCCCATTGGCGCATCACCTGCCCGCGCTGGGCGTAACGGTCTCCCACCACGCCTACCGCCGCTCCCGCCGCGAACACCGCGATGAAAGAGGCCAGCGCCAGCCCATTGATTCGACGCATCGTCGCCGCCTTTTGTTAGTGGTCGGTGACGGCGCGCAGGGTTGCCTGGCGATCAGGCGGCACCAACCCGCGACGGGCCCATACCTGCTGCGGCTGACCGCTGGGCGACTCAATCACCGTCTCGTAGGCCATGCGGCGCTCCAACGCCCGTTCGCGCAGGAAAATCGAGGCGGCCACAATCAGCGTGAGTCCCGCGGCCATCAAGCCGAACTGGTACGCGCGAGCCGAAAGCGCCCACCAGCGATTCTCCTCACGGCCGCGCGCAAGGCGTGTCTCAAGGCGGGCCATGATGCGCTGTTCCAATCCGTTCCAATACGCTTCATCCACCGGCGGCGCGACGATCACGCGCAGGTGTGAGGTGAGTTCATCGTCATCCCGCACGAGTGCGGGGCCCTTCATCTCATGGTCGTTCATAGTCCGCTCCTCAGTGCGCCGAGGATCTGGCGCAAATGGGATCTGGCGTAATGGAGGTCGGATCTCGCTGTCCCTTCCGGGATGTCGAGCATCTTCCCGATCTCCGCATGTTTGTAACCCTCGACGTCGTGCAGCACGATCACCGAACGCTGCCGTTCGGGAAGCGTGTCCAACGCCTCCTTCAACCGAAGGCGCAACTCGCCGCCCTCGGCAGGATCCCGGAACGGTGAGGCCACCGTTTCCGGAAGTTCATCCGCGTCACGCACCTTGCGGCGACGTGTCGCGTCCAACGCGGCGTTCGCCACGATGCGATGCAGCCAGGCCCCGAAGGCTTGGTCCGGCAGGAATCGTTGAATCGCCTTGTACGCATGCAGAAAGGCTTCCTGTACGGTGTCTTCTGCGTCCTCGTGATTCGTGACGATCGATCGTGCCACGGCATAGGCTCGTCGCTGATGGCGACGCACCAATTCCGAGAACGCCTCGCGCTCGCCGCGCTGGGCGGCGAGCACAAGATCCCGTTCGTCAGCGGGCCGCTCAGTC
Organism: Gemmatimonas sp.; assembly: GCA_031363115.1. Classification (GTDB taxonomy): domain Bacteria; phylum Gemmatimonadota; class Gemmatimonadetes; order Gemmatimonadales; family Gemmatimonadaceae; genus Pseudogemmatithrix. The sequence continues at coordinate 907 of JANLTT010000238.1, read as the reverse complement.
ACCACGGCACGGGAACGGGTTGGCGCCCATGGGAGGGCGATGGCGGTCACAACGAGATCTCACGGGTCACGCTCTGAAGTACGCGTCCCCGCCGCTGGACGTTGGGGGTTTCCCCCGACTAGCGGCTCCCGCCCGGGGGCGACTTGGCTCACGCGGCGCCCGGGCCGGCCAGCCCGAGGGCGGCCGCGCGGTCGCGCATGGCGTTAATCACGAAGGTGATGTGCGTGTCCATCTCCACTCCCAACTCGGCGGCGCCGAGGGTGACGTCCTCGCGGGAGACGCCGCGGGCGAAGGCTTTGTCCTTCATCTTCTTCTTCACGCTGGAGGCCTCGAGGTCCATCACGCTCTTGGATGGACGCACGAGCGCGGCGGCCGTTATCAGGCCCGAGAGTTCGTCCACGGCAAAGAGGGTCTTGGCCATGCGCGTCTCGCGGGCGACGCCGGTGAACTGGGCGTGGCCGAGAATCGCCTGCAGGATGTCCTCGGGATAGCCGAGACTGCGGAGGTGACGCACTCCCTCGGAGGGATGTTCGGCTTCGGCGGCCTGCGCCTCGTTCGGGTAGCGCTCGTAATCGAAGTCGTGGAGGAGCCCGGCGAGAGCCCAGCGGTGTTCATCCTCCCCAAAGTGACGGGCGTAGGCGACCATCGCGGCCTCGACGCCGAGCATGTGTTTCCGCAGGGAATCGCTGGTAGTCCAGGATTCCATCAGGGCGAGCGCGTCGGCGCGGGAGGGGAGGGTGTCAGTCATTGGAGGCGTGGGAAGGTAGAGCGGGGTAAAGCCTGATACGAACGCACGGGTCGGCCCCGCCCGTGGCGGGCGGCCCCGGCCGGGGAAGTTCCGGGGGGTAGGGCCCCCGGCCCCCCGCGGGGGGCCCGCCGGGGGGGCCCCCCCCCCGGCCGGGGGGGG
>JANLTT010000186.1:0-14729 GCA_031363115.1 Gemmatimonas sp. | reverse complement strand
CCTAGGTCGCGCCAGTCCGTGTTTTCGTCCATATTTCACGGATGCATTATCGGCTGATTGGGATCGGCAACGACTTCAAGTTTGAACTCAAGGGAACGGGCGTCCACAACGTGGGCCGCGCGGTCACCAGTGAGTGCGCCGTCGTGGATCCGACCATCTCGCGCAAGCACGCCGAACTCCGCCTGACCGAAAACGGCATCGAGATCACCGATGCCGGATCGAGCAATGGGACCTTCGTGAACGGCGTGCGCATCGACAAGTCGCATGTCTCGCCGGGCGCGGAGATCACCTTCGGCAAGGTCGTCTTCAAGCTGGAGAAGGTCGAGGCAGCGAAGCCGATTACGCCGGAGCCGCAACCGGCCATTCCGCCCAAGCCCGCCGGCGCGACGATCGTTCGCCAGATCCCCAAGACGGGTGAGCGCGGTGCGCTCGAAGAACCCGCCTCGCTCGGCCGCGAACTCGCGGGCCAGAAGGATCCCGCCGAAAAGGATCGCCGGAAGCTCGCCATCCTGCTCGAGGTCGCGAAGGGACTGACCCGCGCGACTGACGTGCACGGCCTGCTCGTGAAGATTGCCGAATACGCCTTCCAGACGCTCGAGGCGGATCGCTGCGCCATCCTGCTCATGGATCGCGATGGGCACCTGCATCCGCAGATCTCGCGCGACCGTCGTGGCGATGCGGCGAGCGGCGAGGTGCCGCAGTCCATTGCGACGCAGGCCGTGGCCGATAAGGTCGCCGTGCTGACCGATGACGCCGCCGACGACGGCCGCTTCACCGGTCAGTCGGTGGTGCTGCAGAAGGTGAAGTCGGCCATGTGCGTGCCGTTGATCGGCTCGGAGAACAAGGCACTCGGCGTGATTTACGTGGACAACTTCTCGCTGAAGCGCTTCAACGAGACCGATCTCGACTTCCTAATCGCCTTCTCCGGCATTGCCGCCGTGGCGCTGGAGAACGGACAGTTCTCCGAGCGCATCAAGGTCGAGGCATTGGCCCGTAGCAACTTCGAGCGCTTCTTCACGCCGGGCCTGGCCGCGCGCATTGCGAGCAGCCCGGATGCGATCAAGCTCGGTGGCGACAAGCGTCGCGTGGCGGTGATGTTCACCGACATTCGCGGCTTCACGGCGTTGTCCGAGACGATGAATCCGGACACGATGGCACGGTTGCTCACCGAGTACTTCACCGAGATGGTGGAGTGTGTGTTCCGACATGGCGGCACGCTCGACAAGTTCATCGGCGATTCGGTGATGGCGCAGTGGGGCGCGCCGATCGGCGAGCCGGACGATTGCGACCGCGCGATGCAGGCAGCGCTCGACATGATGGTCGAGCTCGATCGCCTGAACGAGCGTTGGAGAATCGAAAAGCGCCCGACGTTGGAGATTGGCATTGGCCTTAATGTCGGCGAGGTCTTTGCGGGCAACATCGGGAGCGACCGGCGTCTGGAGTACACGGTCATTGGCGACCCAGTGAATGTTTCGAGCCGTCTGTGCAGTTCGGCGAAGGCGGGGGAGATTCTGATTTCCGAGGACTTCCTGCGTTCGCTGGGTTCACCCCCGCCGACGGATCCGCTCCCGCCGATGGCGTTGAAGGGCAAGAGCCAGCCACTCCCCGTCTACCTCGTCAAGCGGTGAGCGGCGCGCGCCTCGTCGCGCCGCCGGGGTACACGCGCTTTACGTTGCGCGATGCGACAGTCGTGGCGCGCGATGACGCGGTCGAGGGCGTGCGGGACGCGATGCGCGATGTGCGCACCTTGCACTGCTGGGCGGCGACGATGCCTGGCGCTCGCGCCTTTCATGGACGCGCCACCGTCTGGGGGACGCGCCTCCCCGTGGCCGGTTTCGACATCGTCGTGCGGCACGCACAGCATGGTGGATTGCTCGCCGTCGTGACGGGCGATCGCTTCGTCGCTCCCGGGCGTGCGCCATGGGAACTGGAAGTCAGTCTGCGGCTGCGCGCCGCCGGGGTGCGCACTCCGGAAATCATCGCGTATGTGGTGTATCCCGCCGGGCCTGGACTCTGCCGCATTGACGTCGCGACGCGGCGCCTGCCGGACGGCAACGACTTCCCCGCCCTGTGGGCGACGGCGGATGAAGCCACGCGCGAACGTATGCTCGCCGCGACGGCCTCGCTCGTGCAGGCGCTCGGCGCCGCGGGGGCACATCACGAAGACCTGAACGTGAAGAACGTGTACTTGAGCCGCGAGGGCGCCGACTGGCGCGCCTATGCACTCGATGTGGATCGCGTGCGCTTTCTGCCCGTGGGCGATGACCGCGCGCGGCAACTGACGCTGGCGCGACTGGTGCGCTCGATGGAAAAATCGCGGGCGCAGTTCGGGCTGACCATCGACGATGCAGCCATCGCCATGCTCCAGCGGCTCGCGGGGAGCCCCGCGTGACCCTGCAGGTGCCGATGCAGCACGTGGGCATCGTGATGATGTCGGCGGTCGGTGACTCCGTGCATGTGTTGCCGGTGCTCACGGCGCTGAAGCGACACACCCCCGCGATGCGCGTAACGTGGGTACTGCAGCCTGGTCCCGCCTCACTGGTGCGTGGGCATCCCGACATCGACGAGATCATTCCGTTTCACTACGGCACCGGATGGCGCGCCTACGCCGACGTGCGGCGCGCGCTCGCACCGCACCGGTTTGATCTCGTGCTCGCCTTGCAGGTCTCGCTCAAGTCGGGGCTCGTCACCGCGTTCACGCAGGCACCGGTGAAACTCGGCTTCGACCGCGCCCGTGCCCGCGATGCGAACTGGCTCTTCACGACGGATCGCATTCCCGCCGGGCCGCGACAGCATGTACAGGACCAGTACTTCGAGTTCCTCACGCATCTCGGTGTGCCGCATTCCCCGGTTACCTGGGGCCTTGGGACTTGGGAGCACGAGCGCGCGGCACAGCACGCGTTCTTCGCGCGCTTTGATCGCCCCGTGGCGGCCATTGTCTGCGGCACGAGCGATGCAGATCGCGATTGGCTCCCCGAGCGGTGGGCGGCCGTCTGCGATGCACTGCACGCCGACTACGGACTGCAGCCGGTGCTGGTGGGCGGGCCGAGTGCGCGCGAGCAGGCGACGGCAGCGGCGATCATTGCGGCGGCGCGCGTGAGTGCGCCCGTGAATGCGCTCGGAGAGGGCGGACTACGCGGACTCGTCGGCATTCTCGAGGGCTCCGCCCTGGTGATCTCGCTCGATACGGCGCCGTTGCATATCTCCGTCGCCGTCGGCTCACCGGTGATTGCGCTGATGTCGCAGGCCGACCCAAAGCGCACCGGACCCTACGCCCGCGGTATGGATCTCGTGGTGAATGCCTTTGCCGAACCGGATGATCCGCCGGACGAAGTGCTCTGGATGCGTCGTCGTGGCCGGATGGGGCGCATCACCGTGCACGACGTGCTCGAGCGAGTGCAACGGTGGCGCGGCGGTGCGCGATGACGGAGCGCGACGTCAGCGGACGCAACATGACGGCGCCGGGTGCCGCCGTGAAGCTCGACCGCGTGTGCATCGTGATGCTCGCCGCCGTGGGCGATGCCGTGCATGCCTTGCCGGTCATCAATGCCATCAAGCGTGTGCATCCGGCCGCGCGCATCACGTGGGTGATGCAGGCTGGCGCGCTGACGAATCTGCTCACCGGCCATCCGGCAATCGATGAGGTGATCCCCTTCGTGCGCGCGGATGGCTGGCGTGGCTTCGCCGCGGTGCGTCGCACGCTGCAGGAGCGGCGTTTTGATTGCGTCTTGGTGCTGCAGCCCTACTTGAAGAGCGGCGTCGTGGCGTCGTTCGCGCATGCCTCGGTGATTCTCGGCTTTGACCGCGCGCGGGCACGGGATCTCTCGTGGATCTTCTCGACGCAGCAACTGCCTGCGCATCCGTTGCAGCACATGCAGGATCAGTACCTTGAGTTCGCGCACTGGCTTGGCGTGGATCCGTTGCCCCTCACGTGGAACATTGGGCCATGGAACGACGCCGAACGCGAATGGCAGCGCGTGTTCATGGCGCAGTTCGATCGGCCCATCGTGCCGATTGTCGTGGCAACGAGCAAGCCACAGAAGGATTGGCCCGCCGAACGATGGGCGGAGGTCTGCGATGCGCTCTCAAGCGACTACGGCCTGCAACCGGTCCTCGTTGGCGGGCGCTCGCCACGCGAAGTGGAGGCCGAGCGCGTCATTCTTTCTTCAACGCGCACGAAACCGTTCAGCGCACTTGGCAACGGTGGACTTCGAGGGCTCGCGGCGATCATTGAGAAGTCTGCGCTGGTGATTTCACCGGATACCGGACCACTGCACCTCAGCGTGGCCCTCGGCGTGCCGGTCATTTCGCTGCTTGGGTATACGAATCCCAAGCGCGTAGGCCCGTACCGCAAGTTTGCGGATCTGTTGATTGATGCGCACGGCGAGCCCGGGGAGAACTATCCCATCTCCATGACGAACCGGCCGGACCGGATGGAACGCATCACGGTCCAGCAGGTGCTCGAGAAGGTCGCGCGATGGAAGGCCGTTTACTTGTGAGATAGTGAGTAGACGTAGGCTGCGACGGCAATCGTTTTGTCTTCCGTGAGCATTACGCCACCATAGGGGGGCATCACGCTGCTGAATTGCTTGGGAGCCATGACGCCGCTCTTCACCGTCTTGTAGATCCCTTCCAGCTTGCCGTCGCTGTGCAGCCACTCGGCGTCTGCGAGACTCGGCGCGGCCGTGCCGTTCTGGCCGCCGACACCGTGGCACGCCTGGCATGAACTCGCACCAATCTTGCCATGGAAGATGCTGTCGCCGAGCGCGATCATCGCGGGAGTGATTGAGGCGGGATCGAACGATACGGCGGCCTGCACCGGCTTTGCCGTCGCTGAGGCGCCATTCGAGGAGGGCGCGTCGCCGCCACCGCAGGCGGAAATCAACGCAACAACGAGTACGACAGAGGTGAGGCGGCTAATCATGACGAGCTCCGAGCAGAAGTGAAGCGGACGTTAGAAGTCGCGCTGAAGAAAGCGGCGACGAGCGAGAAAGACGGGGAGCACGCACCACAGTGAGAGCGCGGTGAGTGCGATGGCTGGGCCGAGGAAAGACCCAAAGGCACGCCGGAAGAGCGCACCAGTGTAACCGAGCAGGGCGGAGGCATCGAGCGCCGTGAGCACGAGCACGCGCGCCACGTCCACCGGATTGCCAAGCATGAGGGCGAGCAAAGGACGGTCGAGTGGCCAATCGCCGAACATCGAGACGATGGCCAAGACCGCACCGTCATAGCCGATGGTGAGCAGGAACCAAGCGCCGAGGGAAAGCGACATGCCCTTGAGGCGATCATCGGTACCCAGCGCGATGGCCATCGCGAGTGCCGAGAAGGCCGCGGTGAGGAAGGCCCCACCAGCGGCGAGCGCCAAGAGGGCGGAGACGGGCGCCTGCGAGGCAGCGCCGTGCAGCACCAATGGGACGCCAACGCCGAGCAGGAAGGCCCCCCCGAGGGGAAGCATCAGCCCGAGGTAGAGCCCGGTGAAGACCGAGGTGCGCGGGAGGGGCTGCGCGAGGAGCAACTCGATGAATTCTCGCGAGGCATAGACGTGCATCGTGCCGAAGACCAAGGCCACGAGCGGCACAAGGAGCAGCGTGGCGTTGAGCAGGCTGAGCACGACCTGATTCCCCGCGCCGCCAAAGATGAAGAGCAGTTCAGCGATGCCAGCAAGGCCGAGCCCGTAGGCCAAGAGCCAGCGATTTCGCGCGAGATCACGCGTCCCCGCGCGCAACACGAGTGCGACCGCATTCATGCGACCGCTCCCGTGTCAACACGCAGTCCGCGCAGCAGTGCGGCGATGGCGGGCTCGAGGCGACGCATCCCCGTTTGCGCGAGCAACGCAGGGACCGGGCCAGCGAAGCGTAGCCGGCCATCGCTGAGGAATGCGACGTCGTCAGCCAACTCCTCGATTTCGCTGAGGATGTGCGACGTGATGAGCAGGGTGCGCCCTTCCGCGCGAAAGCCGCGCAACGCGTGCTTGAAGATCCCTGCAGCGATGGGATCGAGTCCGGCGGTCGGTTCGTCGAGGATGAGCACATCGGGTCGGAAGAGCCAGGCGGCGGCGAGACTGACTTTCTGCCGCCAGCCGCCGGACAGGGTTCCGACTGGTGTCGCCCACTCCGCGCGCAGCCCGAAGTTCTCGAGCAGCGCTTCATCCGTTGCCGTTCCGGGGCGCAGCGCCCGAAGCATGGCGAACACTTCGCCGACTGCGAGATTGCCGGGGAAGTGCGGGGCCTGTGGAGCGTAGCCGATACGTGCGCGGTACTGACCGTCGGCATCCGCGACCACGCCATCGAGCAGGATGCGCCCAGCATCCGCCCGGGCGAGCCCAAGCACGCACTTGATGAGCGTCGTCTTGCCCGAGCCGTTGGGGCCAACGAGGGCCATGATGCGCCCGGGCTCCAATGCGAGCGAGACGCCATCGAGCACGGTGCGGGCGCCGTAGGACTTCCGCAGGCCATCGAGGGCGATCATCGAGGAGGTCTCATGAGTGGCGAGGCATCGGCGAGTGCCGGGGTCAACACGGGAAAGACCCGTTCGGCGGCATCGAGCACGAGGGTGATGGGGCTGCGCAGGAGGAGCAGTGCCTCGGGATGGCGTTCAACCACGAGCGCAAAGAAGCGCACGGGGTGGAAGGGGACATCGCCGCGCCCGTCGCGATCGAGATCGTACCCGCGATAGTCGGCCCACCAATTCCCCTCGAAGGTGCTGCGTAACGTTCGACTGTTCGTCGAGACGTCAAAGGCATTGGCAGAAAAGCTGTTCTTCGTGAAGTGATTGTCGAGGGCGTTGGCCATGAGGCGCACCGCCCATCCGTTCGCGCGGAACTCGTTGTCCCGTATCTCCAATCGTGACGCACCCTCGAGGTACAACCCAGTCGAACTGCCGATGAATCGGTTGTTGATCAGCGCGCCGTCCGTGATCTCCTTCAGGAGCAATCCGTACGCGGAGGCGCCCTTCGCTTCGAGAAAGGCATTGCCGACCATCGTGATGCCCTTGCTGTACATCACGGCGACGCCGGCCCCGTTGCGATCGAAGGTGTTGTTCTCGTAGCGACAGGAATCGGAGAACATGAAGTGCAGGCCGTAGCGCGAGTTCTCGCGACTCACGTTTCCCCGCGCCTCGGCACCGACGGAGAACTCAAAGTAGATGCCGTCGCGCTGCCCTTCGATGTGATTGTCGAGCACGCGCGTGTGCGGCGAGTTCCAGAGATGCACGCCGTTGCCATTGGTGGTCTCCCCCGCACCCTGCGAACGAATGTCATTGCCGCTCACCACACAACGCGCCGACCGCTGCAGATAGATGGCGAAGAAGGCATCGCGAAAGCGGTTGTCATCGATCACGCAGTCATCGGCCTCAAGGACCCGCAGCGCCGCGCGGTCCTGCATCTGGCTCGTCCCCGTGTTCGTGAAGGTGAGCCCACGCACGGTCACGTGCGGCGCATGGACGACGAGAATCTCTCGCGCTCCTTCTCCGTCGAGAACCGGATTCCCCTCGCCCACGATGGTCACGCGGGGGACGCGGGCGTTGAGCGTGGGCTCGCGGTACGTACCCGCCAGAACGCGTACGGTCGCTCCGGGGGTGGCGGCCGCCAGTGCGTCGGTGATGGTGGCATAGCGGGCGCCCTTCCCAACCACGAGATCTTGGGCCCCGAGCGCACCAAGCGCACCGAGTGCGGAAGCGAAGCAGAGGAGCGCGGTCACGTGACGCATGCTAGTGATTGCCATGTTCAACGAGGGCGCCGCTGTCCGAGAGAATCGCCTGCCAACTCACGACGCTGCCACCGTACGTCTCCGCGGCAGCCGTAGCCGCGGTGGGTGAGGCGAAGGCCACGATGCGTCCCATCGGGCCTCGTAGCGAGCCGTCGAGCAGAAACCCCGCCTCCTCGGCGCGGACGAACTCTCCTCCATCACCGCGGCCACCCAAACCGACTTGATGCGCTCGGCTGGATTGCCGCGCACGTAGCCCGCGAGGCAATCGACGGCATCGAAGACGACGATCTTGCCCGTCGTCAGGATCACCTGGGTGGCGAACTTGGGATCAGTGACCTCCATGCGACAGTAGGTACACTGATCCTGACCGATGACGATCTCGCGGGGTGTGGTTGCGCCGCAACTCGCGGAGACGAGCGCGAGAAAGAGCGCCGTCGCGGGGCGGAGCGATGTGCGCCCGTTCATGCCGCCTCCACCGTGGTGCGGCGACGTCGCGAATCAACGGCCGCGGCAGCCACGAGCCCCGCGGCAAGCGTGAGTGCGATGCCCCCCGACGCCGGCCACGACGTCGCGTAGAAGTTGAGCAGCTTCTTTGAGCCAATCAGCGGGGGCTGATAGGTCATGCCACTGATCTTGATGATGGCCACCGACATGTCGAGGTTGTGGCCGTAGTCGTAGCCCCACCTCCAGTAGTCGTAGAGCCCGGCCACGAGTAGCAGGCCAAGCGCCCCCCCAAAGATGAAGAGGGGGAGTCGCTTGCCGAGGGCGGCGACGAGCAGGCCGCTCACAATCAGTGCACCGAGAATCCACGGCATGAACTTCAGCTCCGGGATGGACTCGGGCACAATCTCCTTCATGCCGATGTAATGGTTGAGGTTATTGATGGAGTTCAAGTCGTTCGGTTTGATCCCGTCCACTCCATTCACGCGGATGAGCATCCCGAGGCCCTCTGGGTACTGCGGCGCAATCAGGCGAACGCGCCACAGCGGGAGGACGTAGACCGACGCCATGAGCACGGCGGCGACGACGATGAGCCAGCGGGCCCGGGATGTCATGATTCAGTTGCCTCCAGCAGCTTGCTTGTTGTTCGTGGTCGCGGAGAGCGCCACGTTCGATCCAGCCGGCGAGACGCGTGCATATCCCTGCATCTCTTGGTGCAGCGCCGAGCAGAAGTCGGTGCAGTAGAAGGGATAGACACCGGCCTTTGCGGGAATCCATTTGAGCGTGCGGGTCTCCCCTGGCATGATCAGCAGCTCAGAGTTCTGCGCGCCGAGAATCGCGAAGCCGTGGGGCACATCCCAGTCCTGCTCGATGTTTGTCACGTGGAACATCACGGTGTCGCCCACGAGGATGCCCTCGATGTTGTCGGGCGTCATGTGCGACCGCACCGCCGTCATGCGGACGTGCACCGTCTTGCCGCTGCGCGTGATTCCCGACTCACGGGCCGAGCGGGTGATCTGCGGGTGACGATTTTCCGCCAGCGAGTAGAAGCGCACTTGACGGTCACGCACGAGGCTCGCCTCAATCGCATTCGCGTAGTGCGGCTCACCAATCGTCGGGAAGTCGAGCAGCAGTTGCATCCGTTCCCCGGAGATGTCGTAGAGCTGCGCCGAGTGCGCGAGTTCCGGACCCGTGGGGAGATAGCGGTCCTTGGTGATCTTGTTCATCGCGAGGGCGTAGCGGCCATAGGGCTTCCGCGTGCCGCCGCCGGGAATCATGAGGTGACCGACCGAGTAGTAGGTCGGTGCGCGATCCACGACTTCCCAGGTGCCGAGCTTCCACTTCACGATCTCGGACGAAAGGAACATCGAGGTATAGGCGTATCCTTTGCCGTCGAACTCGGTGTGAAGGGGGCCGAGGCCCGGCTCCTGCACTTCGCCGGCGATGGTCGAGGCATAGCGCAGCACGGGGATGCCCTCGAGCTCGCCCTCGAACTCCCTGTTCTGGATGGCCGCGAGCATCTTCGTGGCCGAGTGTACGGGAATCACCGCGGCAAGCTTGCCGCCAGCGACGATGTACTCACCGCTCGGATCCACGTCGGCGCCGTGAGGCGACTTCGGGGTCGGCATGTAGTACATGATGCCCGGGCATTCCGCGGGCGTGATCTGCAGCACGGACGTGCGGCGGTTGGAGCGCGCGACGCGGGTGAACTCGTCGAGGTAGTTGTGGCGATAGTCCACGGCGACGCGGTTGCCCTTCCCTGCCTTGACGCAGGCTTCGGCGGCGCGGTAGTTCACGGCGCCGATGTAGTCCTTGTCGTTCTGCGACGCATTCACCTCGAGCAGCGTATTCGCCTGCTCGGAGTTGTACGACGAGAAGAACATCCAACCGGCTGACGGTCCCTTACCCGCGCGCGCGAGATCGTAGTTGAATCCCGGCACGATGATCTGGAAGGCGATGTCCATCTTCCCAGGCTGGTCGGCCGTGATGAAGGAGATCTGGCCCTTGAACTGCGCGCGGTATTCGGAGATCGGCACGTCGCGGTTCGGCATCGGAATGCTGAAGCGCGTGGAGGAGACGATGTATTCCGTGTTCTCCGTCACGAAGGGCGAGGCGTGGTTGCCGGCGGCATTCGGGATCTCGAGGATCTCGTTCGCCTCGAAGGTGGTGAGGTCAATGCGCGCGACACGCGGCGTGTTGTTGCCATTCACGAAGAGCCAGCGTCCGTCATCCTCGCCATTGGTCTGCGAGAGTGCGGTGTGATGGAGATCGTCCCAGGGGATGAATCCGTAGGAGGTCTCCAGCATCGGCTTCGTCTCTTCGGAGTAGCCCCAGCCATTCTCCGCGTGCTGCGAGAACACCGGGATCACCTTGAGGAGACGGCCAGACGGAATCCCGTAGACGCCGACCTGGCCATTGAAGCCACCGGAGAGAAATGCATAGAGCTCGTCGTACTCGCCAGGTGCGACGTAGACACGCTCGGCGTTGCCGGCGGAGCCCGCGAGCGACGCGCTGCGACCGCCGGCGCAGGCGTACCCGACCCCCGCAGCGCCAATCAGGACGGCGCCGGTGATCAGGCGGGAACGGGAGAACCAAGACATGGGGACCTCGTGTACTTTGGGGGTGTGACGTCGGCGCGGTGCCGAGATATCCAGGGTCTTGCCCCGGACGCCACTAAGGTGCATCTTACTTGCACCTTTGGAATAGTCAGAATTCCCCTGAACCCTGTCAGGTCTCTCCCTACCTCCGCCATGCGACTCACCCGACACTCCGATAACGCGCTCCGCGCCCTCATCTATCTCGGCATCCACGCCGAAGAGGGGCCAGCACGCATCGCCGATATCGCCCGGCGGATGGGGATGAGCGAGGACCACCTCGCCAAGGTCGTGGCTCGCCTGGCGCAGCTCGGCCATGTGGAGACGCTGCGGGGGCGCGAGGGAGGCGTTCGCCTGGCTCGCCCCGCCGCGCAGATCAACGTCGGCGAGGTCGTGCGCGGGACGGAAGACAATCTCAATCTGGTCGAGTGCTTCGACCCCGCCACCAATCAATGCCCCATCGCACCGGCATGTGCACTCGCGCCCATCATGGATGAGGCGCTGACCGCGTTCTTCACGGTACTTGATCGCCACACGCTTGCGGACCTCACGGCGAAGCCGCGCGGTCTTCTCGCCCTCCTCGCGCTCTGATCATGGACTGGTTCGTTCGGTCGTTCCTCAAGGGAAGCCTGGTCTGGTTCTCGCTTGCCGTCCTGCTGGCCGTCGCAATGGCGGTGGTGCCGACGCTAGCGATGTACCGCACCGCGCACCTGCACATGGCCCTACTCGGCTTTGTCACGCAGATGATTTACGGCGTCGCGTTGCATGTGATTCCGCGATTCTTTGGGCAGCCGCTCGTCTATCGGAGAATGGCCGAGGTGCAGTTCTGGACCTCGCAGGTCGGACTCACGGCGCTCACGACCGGCTTCGCCTTTCGCATCACCGGCTTCACAGGCGTCAACGGGGCGTCCGCTCTGGTGGCAATCGGTGGCTCGCTCTCGGCGATTGGCGCGGCTTGCTTCGTGATCAATATCTGGCGCACGATCGACGCGAGCCCAATGTCGCAGGTGCACGCCAAGCAGAGGCGCGGGCTGCCGACCTTACCGCAGGCCGACGCCCACTGAAAGCCCGTCGCCGTAGCCGTACTGAATGCCAACTCGCGCGAGCAGGTCAATCAGCCGACGCAGCCCGAGCCCCATCACGCTGAAGTAGTCGCCATTCACACGCTCAACAATCGTGGCGCCCCAGCCCTGGATGCCGTAAGCCCCGGCTTTATCCATGGGCTCACCCGTCGCCACGTACGCCGCAATCTCCGCGTCTGAGAGCGCGCGAAACGTCACCTCCACGCTCTCCACCGCGCTCTCGGTGCGCCCGTCGCGCGCGACGGCAATCGCCGTGTGCACCGTGTGCGACCGCCCGCTGAGCAGCTTCACCATCCGGCGCGCATCCGCGACGTCAGCAGGCTTTCCGAGAATGACGCCATCCAGCACCACAATGGTGTCGGCGGCAATCACCACGGCATCCGGATGCTGCACCGCGAGCGTATGCGCCTTCTCGCGCGCGAGTCGCTCGCAATGCGGCACGGGCTCCTCGTGCGGCATCACCGTCTCGTCGATATCGGCCGGCATCACGGTGTGCGGAATGCCGATCAGGCCGAGCAGTTCACGACGGCGCGGCGACTGCGAAGCGAGAATCACATGCGGGACGTCGACGATCATTTCTCGAGGGGAATGGTGACGGGGCCATCGTTGACCAGCTCAACTTCCATCATCGCACCGAATTCACCGGTGGCCACGCTGAGCCCCCGCTCGCGCAGCAACGCGACAAAGCGCTCATACAGCGGAATGGCGACCTCTGGACGCGCCGCATCCACAAAACTCGGACGCCGCCCCTTCACCGCCGATCCATACAACGTGAACTGACTCACCACGAGCACCGCGCCACCAACCTCCTCGAGCCCGAGGTTCATCTTGTCCTCGGCGTCGGGAAACAGTCGCAGTCCGGCCACCTTCTCGGCCATCCATAGGCACTGCTCAATGGTATCGGTGTGCGTGAAGCCCACCAGCAGGCAGAAGCCCTTCCCGATTTCACCAACGGTGCGGCCGTCCACACGGACGGCCGCACGAGAGACACGCTGCAGCAGGACGCGCACGGCTAGTGCACCTCCACTAGTGGATCTCCACTACTGGATTTCCACTACTGCACCACCGCGCGCGCCCAGTCCCACCCTTCGAGGCCGGCTTCGTTGACGGCCCTTACCGCCACGTGCCAGCCCGCCTGGAGGCTCTGAATCGTCGCGCGGGGGTTCGTCACCGTGACACTATTGCGCATCGGGTCCTCGGCGGGGCCGTAGCGCACGATGTAGCGCACGATGCCCTTCTCCACTCCGGCGTTCCAGGTCACGACCTTCCCCTGCGCCTTCAGCGCCGTGAGTCGCGACGGGCTCGACGCCATCAGCATGATTGTGGCGATGGTTGTCTTAGAGGTTTCGGCGAGTTGACGATGATTGATTGTCTCCAACACGTCATGCACCTGATGGTAGTGCGGATTGCCGAGGATCGGATACGAGCCGATGCCCCCGACGATATCGCCCCACGCATCGTAGAGCGCCTGCGCATCGGTGCTCTTGTAGTAGAAGGCGTCGTAGGTGATGAGCGACGAGAAGCCAATCGCCGCCGCATGCTGCAGATCGCGGAGGCCAGGGTTGGAATAGCGAATGGTGTTATCGAGACGGTGATCATTCGACCACCCCATCATGTCGTTGTTGAGCGCGCCCACGACATGGATGGAGTCCTTCATGCGCCGACCAAACTCCCTTGCGCCGCGGAGCCCGGCCTCCTCGCCGGTGAAGGCCACGAACATGACGGTGGCGGGGAGCGGCCGCGTCGCCAGCACGCGCGCCGCCTCGAGAATCATGGCGGTGCCGGACGTGTTGTCGTCGGCGCCCGGGCCCTCGGCGCGTGAGTCGAAATGCGCACCGACGACGTAGATCAATTCCGGGTTCACCGTGCCAGGAATCGTGGCGATGACATTCGCCACCTCGATCTCGGTGCCCTGGAGCGTCGTGAAGCGCTGGAGGTGCGTGGTGAGACCGAAGGCCGTGTACTGCTGCTGCAGCCACTCGGTCGCGGTCCAGTTGCCGGGGTTGGAGATATGCTTGGAGTCGAACGAGAACAGCGTCTTCTGGTAGCCGTAGATGCGGCCGACATTCACTTCGGCCACGGCGGCGCGCACCTGTGCGGCGATGGGCGCAAAGATGCGGCGACCGTTCTCACGGAGGGCGCGTTCAGCGACGAGACTCGCATCCACTCGCGCGATCAACTCGGCCCGCGTGACGCGCGTGGTGAGATCGGTCACATAGAGGTGGCGATGCGGCGTCACCGTATCGCCATCGCGCTCGGAGACGACGGCCACGCGCGAGCCATCGGGGCTCGCCACCCACTCGTACTCCGGCGCAACGGTGCGCACGGTGTTGTTGTGGAACATGCGGGTACGTGTTCCGCTCTTGAGGTCGTACAGATGCGAGCGACGGTGGCGCGCTTCGCCGATCACGGCCAAGAGGCGCTCCTCAGAGAGGAACTGCGGAAAGAGATCGTGTTGGATTTCGCGCGTGACGCGGGTTGAGGGCGCGCTGCCATCAGCCGGCGCGGTGAACAACTCCCAGTCCTCCCGGAGCATCTTGGCGTAGACAACCGTGCGTCCTGATGGCGAGAGCACAGGAGCCATCCACGCGCCCGACACCGTTGCGGCGGTCGTCGGCGCTGCGGTTCCACGGCGCACGCGAATTCGCGCGGAATCACCGGCCACCTCGACCCACACGTAGGCACTGCCATCACGCGACCATGCGTACTGGATGCCCGTCGTCACGGCACCAACACCGTTGCCTTCCACCTCGGCGAAGCGATCAGTGCGTGACATCGCGGTGAACCCCGGAATCGCCCGCGCGAATGCACCGCGTTCGCCGAGTCCCACGAGGAGTCTGTTGCCATCGGGCGAGCGCAGCAGTTCAACCGGCTGACGCCCGGTGATGGCGACCTGACGCCAGGTG
>JANLTT010000160.1:0-3251 GCA_031363115.1 Gemmatimonas sp. | reverse complement strand
GGGTGACCCGCCCAAGCAACTCGTGCTGATGACATCGAAGAGCACGTCGGGCTTGAGCGAGAAAGGATCCTCCTTCATCGCGTCCTCGAACTTCCGTCTCAGCGAGGGAATTCCAAGCTCCGCAAAAATTGCGTCGTGCCCCGTGAAGAAGACGAGGAGGTTGTACAGGTCCCAAAGCGAATTGTTGACTGGCGTCGCTGTCATCAGCACGAGTTGCTTGGGCGGGTCACCCTGCAGGAGTCGCCGGAGCGCCGCCGCGGCCTTTGTGTCCGCATTGCGCAGGGCGTGCGCTTCGTCCACCACAATCAGCGAGTACTCCTCAGGACGGCTCTTCAGCTGCGGCGTGCGGCCACCGAGCGTTGCTTCATCGGCGAGTTCGTTGAACGAGATGGTCTCCACGCCGAGTTGAAAGCGATGCTTGAAGCGCGCCCACGAGCCATCGCGCAGGGCGGCGGGTGCTACGAGGAGCGCACGCTTGCGATCGCGCTCAATTGTCTGCCGCAACAACTCACCGGCGAGGAAGCTCTTGCCGAGGCCAACCGAGTCGGCAATCAGGACACCGTTGTACTTCTCGAGAATGCGTCGCGCGCGGTCCAGTCCGTCAGTCTGGAATCGCGTGAGATGCAGGATGCCGTCGCGCCCGCGCTCGGTGTCGAGCTCTGCGTGATAGCGCTCCCACAGCACGCGCAGATAAATGATGTACGGGTCGTACTCCTCATAGCGCGCCTCGTACAGGGCGGCGAGGTCGTAGGGAGCGGCCTCTGCCCAGAGCTCTTCAAACCACGTCTCGACCTGCTGCGTCACGGCCGGCTGATACTGGCCGAGGTTCAGTTCGTGATTGGACACGAGGCCAGCGGACGTGAAGTTCGACGACCCCGCCATAACACCTTGCCCATTCTGGAAGATGTAGGCCTTGCCGTGCAGGAAGCGCTGCTCGTATCGGCGAACCTCAAGTTTTCCGGAGGCGAGAAACTGGAGCAGCCGTTTGATTGCGCGGTCTGTAGAAGGAGCAAAGGCCAGCGAGTCGCGATCCCGCAGCAGACCCTCTTGGTTCTGCGCGAGCGCGTCGCGCAACAGCTTCGCTTCGAATCGTTCCCCGCGCGGGTCTTGCAGGTGCCGCACCGGACGCGCCGGAGGAGTCACCGGCTCCGCGCCGAGCAAGAGACGCACTTTACCGAGCTTCTCGAGCGAGTCGGCGATGCGTCCGAACCCTTCCGGATTGAAGTAGCCGGTCGCAATTGAGATATCCGTGGGTTCGCGAAGATTCGCCGCGAGCCACTCGAGGCGCGCGAGCAGGGCGCGTTCGAGGGTATTCCCGTTGCGGTTATCAACGAACTCTGGCTGCGGGTTTTGCTCAGGCATCGGGATCCGGCACGGTGGAAGTCAGTTCGGCTGTCGTGGCGACGAGATCGCGGACAAAACGACGCAATTCTTGTTCAGCGTCGTCGAGGGATTCGATTCCGAGCCCGACGGAGCGTGCGAGTGCGGTATACGGGGCAGCCCAGGCTTCCGGCAGGGCGATGCCTGGCGGCCACTCATGCAGGCCTCGGCTCGCAAAAGTCTCCTCGCAAGCGATACGAACATCCTGCAGTTGTTCGTGCCCCACAAGGTCACGCATCAGGAGGATATCTACGTCGTCGCGGAACCGATCGTTCTCGGAACCATCGTACGGGACCTTGGTCATCCCATGCAGCTTCTGCGCGATCTGGTATCGGAGCGAGAGGCAGGCGACGTCGGCGGGTCCAGAGAGACCGAACGGTTTCAACGAAATGCTCGGCAGCCGCTCGGTCTCGGTGAGATGGCCGTCGGGGCGCGCGAGGTCTACTTGAATGGTGCCCCAGCGGCTTGATCGGTAGGCGAGTCGTACATACACGCGGACGGCGTTGGGACCGAGCGGGAGGGTGTCCGCGCGACGCGAGAAGCTGCAGTCGTGATAGGGCTCGCGGAGTGCCTCATCGAGCGCCGCGACCATATCGTCCTCTTCGCAAATCGCGACGACATCGAGATCGTCGGTGGCTCGTGCTCGCCCAGGCACGCGCAGTTCCAGCGCCACGCCCCCCTTCACGACGAAACGCGGCCCTCCTAGGCGTCCGGCGGCACGGTCGAGTGCCCCGCTCAGTAGCATGAAGGAAATCCAGTGTCGTACCCGACCAACGGCCACGCCCTCTCGGTTGGCGTAGGCGAGGACGAGCTTCTCCAGCTTGCCGATGGAACGCGGCGGTGCCGGAGCCGGCGTGTCCGTCACGCGATGCCCACGGGTTCACGCATCTCTTTTTCGAGCCTGGCAGCCGTCGGGGCGTCGATCATACCGGCACGGCGTGCCTGGGTGATGGCGTCCGTGAGAAGTGCCGGCCCAATGTGCGCGGCCATGCAATCTCGAATGGTGCGGACGGGAGTCGTGATTGGCATGCCCTCGAGATTTGTGATCTCCTCTGCCACCAATGCCTGACGATGAACGATCATGTATCCCGGGACCTCCCGCTGGACCCGGAAGCCGACAGGGAGGGTGATGTGCACCTTTGGCGGATCAATGTCGGAAAGTTCGTAGAGGGCGAGTGCCGTTTCGTGGGAAAGGACGCCGCGGCGTCCGTGCGGCCAGAGCGTCGCCTGCATGTACTGGGTGAGTGGCTGCACCGGGTACTCCTTAAGCCGGTAGACGCCGTGACTGACCCGCTCGATGCGGCCGCGCCGCTCGAGCATGATGATGGACATCGGGCGGACCCCCGCTGCGACGGCTTGGGCCGAGGTGACGAAGCCCATCTGGTCTTCCGCGATTGCATAGATGGCGCTGAGACTGACGCTCTGCATAGCTCAATATATAACCTAATGTTATATTTTAAGCAATACTCAATATATAACATTAGGTTATATTTTAAGCATGGCGGCTATTTCAGCTGCCGGAGGGCCTTGAAGTGCTTGAGTACGGCTCGCAGGCGCTCCTCGTGGTCCCAGCCCACGTGGAAGGTCTCGAAGATGTGGCGGACGTCCCGCTCGGAGAGGCCGTAGAGAAGCGAGACGGCGGCGTCGAGTTCGGCGATCAGGTCGGACTTTTCGTCGGCGGCGAGGGACTTGGGTTCAAGGCCGAAGTGGGAGGCCCATTCCGCGAAGCGGTCGTCGGGGGTGGCGAGGCGGGCGGATAGAGAGACGACTCGCGCTCGCCACGGTGAGTTCTCGCGCGGACGCGGGACAGGAAACGGATTGAAAATGAAGAAGTTGAGCGTCGTTTCGATAAAGCGTCGGGCATACCAATC
>JANLTT010000337.1:0-5800 GCA_031363115.1 Gemmatimonas sp. | reverse complement strand
GAGAGTGCGAGCAGGAGATCCACCGACCGCTGTCGCGCCGTGATGTACTTGGCATACACCGCATCGCGATCGTAGTTGTCCGGAAGGGCCGCGAGTTCCTTGATGAGCGGGGTCCAGATGGAGTCGAGGCGAATCAGGTACCAGCGGTTCATGATGGCGAGGCTGTCGGCCTGGTCCACCGTGAGCTGGAGCGTATCCGCCTGACGGAGGATCGTGGCCATGGGATTCGGCAGCCCGGCCTGCGAGTACTGCGCGCGCAACTGCGCCTCGGGGGCCTTGTTGCCCTCGGTGCGACGACCGCGGTCAAGCCCCTGAATGAGCAACTGCTGCTCGCGCGTGGGGGCGAGGTCGAACCGCAACTGCACGGTCACCGTGACTGGCGCGCGAATGGTGGAGAGTTGCGGGCTGACGTTGCCGAAGCGCGGATTCACGTCGTAGCGGAACTCATTGGTCCCAGGATTGAAGCCGCGCACATAGAGCAGCGTCGGATCCGGGGTCGGGACCTGGCCCCAACCCTTGATCTTGTCTTGGCCGTGCAGGAGGAGGTCGGCCGCGCCAAGTGGGTTGGACACATTGAACGAGAGCGATGCGCGCTGCGGGAGCCCAACCTTCAGCGGATTCACCGAGATCGTCAGCACCGCCGACTGCGTCCACGGCCCTTCGCATGAGTTGCGGCCGGCAATCTGCCCGAGCTGGCGCCGCAGGCAGGCGCGTGCGCCACCACTCGTCGACTCGATCAGCGCCTGCATGGCGGCGCTCACCGTGGGACTCGCCGCGGTTGGGTCAATCACGAAGGCGCGGTCATTGGAGTAGCCATCGCCGTTGACGTCGCCCTGCGTGACCGGCGTGTACGGCGTGCCGGAGCGGAAGCTTCCCGACCAGTTCACGCGCACCGCGTCGAAGAAGTTGTAGCCGATGTTGTAGCCAATCTGGTGCCGGGCATCGAAGGAACTGCGCGCCCACTCAATGCTGCGCGGATCGCCGGCGGTGTTCTGGAAGCCCGTCACTTGATCGCGGACCTTGGCGAGCACATACGAGGCATTCCACGTGAGGTTCGTGCTGAAGCGCGTCGGAGCGATGCGCAGCGTGAGTTGCGAGCTTGACCCGGTGAGATCGGAGCGCTGTTCCGTCACGCGGGCAAAGCTGGTGGAGATGCGTGATGCCGTCGGCGCAATCGCACCGGTGAACGGCACGATCTCCGCCGGCGCGACGTACATCGGCCGATTCGCTTCCGACGCGAGTGCGAACTGCTGCGTGGGATCGAAGTTGATGTCGAAGCCGCCCTGCTGGAACTGGTTCAGCGAGTAACTCGCATCCATCGTCGCCGTGAAGCGGTTGTCGAGCACGGCGCCGCTCCACTGCACGTTCGTTCGCACGGAGCGCGGTGGGCGGAAGTCCTTGGTGAAGAGCGTGACGTTCGGCGTGGCATTCGAGAAGGGATTGCCCGGACCGACGCAGGCGCCGGGAATCGTCGAGAGGTCGAGGCCGTATCCTGCCCAGTCCGGCACAGGAGCGGAGGCGCCGACACAGGTGAGGTTCTGGATGCCCCCCGCGAGGCCGGTGTTGTCGATTGCCGTTCCCGTCAACTGCGTACGGGGCTGATTCTGAAAGACGCCGACGCCGCCACGCACCACGGCACGAGGGCCGCGCACCGCGCCGTCGAAGCCGGCAATCTGCGGCGCCACGCCGTACGACCACGCGAATCCTACGCGAGGACTCGCCAGAAACGTGTTCGGCACGACGTCGTTGCGCTTGCCGAACGTGGACTCAACGAGCGGATTGTACGCCGGCACATCATTGAAGATGTTCCCATCCATGCGCACGCCGTACTGCACCTGCAAGTCATTGGAGACGCGCCACGAGTCGCCGAGCGAGGCGCCACCGATCCACTGGCTGGCGGCACGCGTCCGCGGCAGGAGCGAACGCGTGAAGACGAGCGGAGTGCCGTTCTCGAGGTCACTCAGCGAGTTGAATCGAAAGGTGCCGAGCGCGTTCACCGTTTGATCGAGTTCGTACGCATCGCGACGAATCTCAAGCGTGGACTTCAGCCGGTGCTTGTTGTTCAGGCTGAACCACGAGAGCTGGTTCAGGAACGACAGGTTCTGCGTCTTCTGAAACGTATTCAGGAAGGGATTTCCGCCAAACGAAATCGTGCTGACGCCGCTGCTTCCGTCCGGGAAGTCCGAGTTGATCAACACGCTGCCGCTGGGGAGGGCGAGGTACGGGTCGGACTCGTTACTGGAGAGACTCGCGCCGACCGAGGTCTCGCTCAGGAAGATGCCGTAGAAATTCGTGTGCCGGATCTGTGCGCCGCCGCTCGCATTCATGCGCTCGCCGGAGAAGGCGGGCATCTGGCTTGTGAGATTCGTTGCGGGCGACTGCTGCGAGACGTTGGCGTTAAACGTCACGTTCAGCGCTTGCCCGGTGAGCGAACCCGGCGGGGCCCAGTCGAGTGCACCGAACACCAAAAAGGAGTCGTTGGTGCGCCGGTCCGGGATGCGCCCGAGCGTGACTGGCACCCCGGCGGCCAGTAGGATCGTGCGCAGGCGCGCGATGGAGTCCGGCGAGATGCCCGCGGCCTGCAATCCGACGTCACTGGTGTTCAGGAGCGTCGGCAGATCGTTCGCTCGCCGCCCGGCCTGCATCGAGATGTTATAAAACGATTTGTCGAAGGTGATTGGACCGCTGACGCCGCTGCTCAGCGAGATGTTGCTGAATTCCTGTCCGAGCGAGCGTCCTGCCGGGTCGGTCCACTGCAGCGCGGGATGGTCGAGGTTCGCGCTAGCTGAGCGGGTGAGGTAGTTGGACCCGGAGCGAGAACGCAGGTTGAACTGACCGCCGCTGAACCCGCCACGCGACACATCGTACGGGGAGGTCGCGAGGGAGGTGCTGACGGCAGCGTCGCGCGGGAGGTTGGTCGCGTCGGTGTTGAGGCCGTTGAGCGTTGTGGAGTTCTGGTCCGCGCCAAGGCCGAACACCGAGAAGCCGGACGGGTCGCCATCGGCGCCGGGAATGAACTGCACACCGGGAAGCGAGGCGGCCATCGCAGCCAGATCTCCCTGCTGTCCGGCGGAGAGCGCGCTGGCGTTGACGCCGCGCTCGCTGCCGCTCAGGTCCTGCGGATTCTGATTGCGGTTCACGCGATTGCGCTCGCCCGCGATCTGCACGGTATCGAGGTTCTGCGCGGCGAAGGCCATGCGCGCATCCGCAACCAGAATGTCCTGATCGGCGGTGCGCTTCACCTGAAAGCGTCGTGGTCCATAGCCGATGCTCTGGAAGAGGACGAAGTAGTCGCCGTCGCCGCCGGGGAATACGATGGTGTAGCGACCATCGCGCGCGGTGCGTGCCCGACGACTCACGTTTCCGCTCACCGACGTTGCCGTGACGATGACCGCACTGAGCGGTTCGCCATCGGGCCCGGTCACTCGACCGCGAATGATGTCGGCGCCTTCCTGCGCCATGGCCGGGGTCGCAAGCCAGGCAGAACACAACAGGAGCAACAGAACCAGTAGGCGGAAGCGCGGCACGGAGTGATCGAATGGGGAAAACGGAGAAGCCCGTAGCATCCGATATACGAATGCCGGCACACTACCGTTAAAGTTCCCCGAGCCGTTCGGCGTCCAAACGGGGCCGCGCCGATCCGCGCCTGCCGGTCAGCTTTTCAGCCAGAGCGCAGCGTAATACCCGACGACACTCACGCTCCCCGTCAGCACCACGCCCCAGGCGAGGTCAACGGGGACGACGCCGGCGGGAAATCCCTTGAGCAATGCGAGACTCGTGAGATCGAACGCCGCGTAGGCCGCGAGTCCAAAGACGCCGCCGAGCACCATCGCGCGCACCACCGAGAGCTTCTCCACGGCGGGAATCACGCAGAGCACGACAATCGCAACGACGTAGATGAGATAAAAGGCGAGCGCCGCGCCCCACCGGGTATCGTCCCGCAGCAGATGCCCCATCTGCTCACGATAGAAGCCGCGCGCGACAAAACCGAGCCAGGTGATGTCGAGTGCAAAGAACGCCGCAGTACACAGGGCGTAGAGCTTCAGGTAAAAGGCCATGGGGCGACTCGGTTAGCGAGGGGCAGCGACGGTGATGCGGATGGGACGGGAGATGAGGGCGGGGCTAATCACCTTGTGCTCAAAGTCGCCGAGCACGACGCGCAGGGTGTAGGTGCCCGGGGCGAGGGTGAGGTTGGTCTCGATCTGGCCGGCGCCGAAGTGACGGTGCAACGAATCGGCGGGAATCAGCTGGCCCGGCGCGGGGGCGTCCACATTGATCAAAATGTGAAAGTGGCCGGTGTTCGCGAGGTTCACCGTGGCCGGGGCGACGCCGTAGTTGCGGAGGCCAAAGGCGACGGGGAAGGTGGTCGGAACGGTGGCACCGTCGGCCGGGGCACGGAGATAGATCTCGGGGGTCGGCGCGGCCTGCGCGACAGGGGCGGCGGCAGGGGCAGCCGGGCGCGGATTCTGGGCGGCGAGAGGGGCAGCGAAGGCAATGAGCATCGCCGAGGAGGCGAACAGGCGGGCGGAGCGAAGCATCGGGGGCCGGGCGGAGGGTTCTGAACGGCACACTTCTGAACATACCCTGAACGCGCCAACGCGGTGTCCGGTGCCCGCGCTGTGACTTGCGTCACTCTGGTCCGGAGCGCAATCTCTGGTACCTCACCCGTACCCCAAACGGAGCCCTTTGTGCGACGTCCTCTCCTTCTTGCCGTGCTTCCCGCCGTTGCCGCGCTTGCGCTGACCGCGCTTCCCTCAGCGCCGATTGCCGCGGATGACGCCCCACGCCTCCGAAAGACGGTCACGGTGACCATCGTGTTCCAGTGCGACGGCACGCGCTCGGTCAGCCCGTGGCAGGCGCATCTGGACCAGGGCGATGATATCGAGTGGGTGCTCGATCCCGCGTCAGACGTGACCGAGTTCGAGATCCAGAAGAAGCGGCTGATCGGTGGCTGGCCCTTCCGGAGCGAGCACCCGGCGCTCGGGCGCAAGGGCGAGAATGCGCGCGGTCGTGAGATGCGTGAGTACCAACAGGGCAAGAAGTACAGCTACGACATCGTGGCGCAGTGCCCTGGCCCCGGTGGTTCGACGCGTCGCGAGATCATCGATCCCGATATCATCATCGACTGATCTGAGTCGGTCGTGAGCACGGCGTCATCCCAGATTCCCGAGCGCATCGGGCCGTACAAGGTTCTTGGCCTGCTCGGCGAGGGCGGGATGGGAATCGTGTACGAAGCCGACGAGACCGGCTCGGTCCGTCGGCGCGTGGCCGTGAAGGTGATTCGCGCCGGCTACGCGTCGCGTGAGGTGCTTGCGCGCTTTGATGCCGAGCGGCAAGCACTCGCGCTGATGGATCACGCGGGAATCGCGACGGTGCTGGCCGCCGGCGAGACGGAGACGGGCGATCCCTACGTCGTGATGGAGCTGGTGCGCGGCCTGCCGATCACGGAGTACTGCGACGCGCATCGCCTGACGATGGATGACCGCCTTGATCTCTTCATTGGTGTGTGCAACGCGGTGCAGCACGCGCACCAGAAGGGTGTGATTCACCGCGACCTGAAGCCGAGCAACATCCTTGTCGCGGAGGAAGATGGCGTTCCGCGTCCAAAGATCATCGATTTCGGCATCGCCAAGGCGGTGGGGCGTCCGCTGACCGAGAATACGCTGGTCACGCTTGCCGGCGTCGCGCTCGGCACGGCGGCGTACTTGCGTCCGGAGCAGGCGGAGTCCGCGGGGCTTGACGTGGATACGCGGACGGACTTCTACTCGCTTGGCGTGATTCTCTACGTGCTGCTCGTGGG
>JANLTT010000333.1:0-4204 GCA_031363115.1 Gemmatimonas sp. | reverse complement strand
CGCGCGTGAGCGCCCACGTCATGGAGGGGACGCTCCACTCACGCTGCTGGCCATCGAGGCCGATGGCGTCGTGCAACCACCCGGCGGGCTTCACCATGCGCACGCCGGCCACGCAGCCCTCTGCTTTGGCGATGGCGAGCGTGAGTTGGCGCTGGAGAGCGGCGTGCTCGGCGAGAACGACGGGGCGATCAAACGGCCCAGGCGCGATGGCACGGAGTTCGCTGACTAGCCACTGTGCGGCTTCGTCCGCATTGCGCACGGCATGCATCTGCAGCCCACTCACTCTTCGTCTTCCTCGCCAGCAGCGAGCAGCAGATCCGGCGCCAACTTCTTCTTCGCCCGCACGCCGAGCGTCTCGAGTTGCTTCACCTGAGTAATCAGGTTGCCGTTGCCTTCACTGAGCTTCTTGCGCGCATCTTCGTAGCTCTTGTTCGCGCGTCCGAGATGCTCGCCGACCTTGAGCAGGTCCTCGGAGAAGGCCACGAACTTGTCATAGAGCTTGGCACCACGATCCGCGATTTCAATCGCGTTCTTCGACTGCGCTTCCTGCCGCCAGACATGCGCAATCGTGCGCACCACGAACAGACAGGTGCTCGGGCTCACAATCAGCACGTTCTTGTCGAGCGCCGACTGAAAGAGATCACGCTGTGTGGTGATGGCCGTGAGGAAGGCGCCCTCAAGCGGCATGAACATCAGGACGAAGTCCACCGAGGTGAGCTTGTAGAGGTCCTGATACTTCTTGTCGCTTAATCCCCTGATGTGTGACTTCACCGAGGCGATGTGCGCCTGCAGCAGTTCCTCGCGCCGCTCCACATCGGTCTCGCCGACGTACTCGCTGTAGGCGGTGAGCGAGACCTTGGAGTCCACGACAATGTCGCGCTCCTGCGGGAGATGAATCACGACGTCGGGGATGACGCGGCTTCCCTCCTCGTTCAGCTGCGTGGCCTGGCGCGTGTAATGCTCGCCCTCGAGGAGTCCGGAGTTGGAGAGGAGCTGATCAAGAATCATTTCCCCCCAATCGCCCTGCGCCTTGGAATCTCCCTTCAAGGCCTTCGTGAGATTCGTCGTCTCGGCGCGCAGGGTGCCGTTGAGGTCGGCGAGCATCTTCACCTGTTCGGCGAGGGCGCTGCGGTCTTTGGTCTCGTTGTGATAGACCTCTTCGACTCGCTGGCGGAATCCGGTGATGTCCTTCTGCAGCGGGTCGAGGATCTGCGTCATGGACTCCTTGTTGAGCTCGCTGAAGCGCTTGGACTTGTCCTCAAGGATCTCGCTCGCGAGCAGTTGGAACTGGCGCTTGAGGTCCTCACGTGCGCTTTCGAGCAGGGTGAGCTTCTCCTCGCTCTGCTTGCGCTCGGCGTGGAGCGAGGCCTGCACAGCGGCGATTGCGCTGCCGCGTTCGTCGAGCTGGGTGCGGATCTTGGCCATCTCGTCCTGCAGCTCGCGCCGTTGCCGCTCGGCGTCGGCCAAGCGCGCATCGCGGCCGGCAATCTCGCTCTTGAGTCCGGCGAGGGCCGCGCCATCGTTCGTGGGCTTGGCTGTCAGCCGGCCCACGAGGTAGCCGAGTGCGAGGGCGAGGATCGCCGTGAGGAGGAGCGGGGCGAGTTGGACGAGATTCATGTGGGGGCGTCAGGGAGCGGGAAATATGCGGGTGGGCGCTGACAACGGCAGGATTCGCCCGTTAACACTCCTGGGTCATCTCGACCATCGTCTCTCGAAAGCCAGCACGCGCGAACATCCGTCGCGCCCCCTCGTTCCGGGCCGCCGTCGAGAGGACAACCCGCGGCACACCCCGTTCGCGCAGCGCGTCAATCACTGCCGTCAGTAACGCCGTTCCGATACCCGCGCCGCGCGCCGCATCCTCCACCACGATGTCGTGCAGCACGCCGGCTGGGCCTCGCAGCGCCATCCAGTCCTGCCCCTCGACGCTCCCAAACGCATAGCCAACGACTGCGCCGTCTCTCTCAGCGACGAGCACGATGGACTCCGGCTCGCGTGTCTGCTCGGCGAGAAATCCACCGTAGCCCTGCTCGGTGTGAGGCGTAGGTGGGATGAAGCGCTCGCGGTCGTATTCGTGATGAACACGCACGAGTTGCGCACCGAGCTGTCCGAGTGCGGCAGCGTCGGCGGGGGTGGCGGGGCGGATGCTGAATGGAGCGGTTGTGGGCATGCCGAAAACTAGGGCTATCCCCGTCCAAGCGGCCCAGATATGCTTCGATGACCACCATCGTTCCCCGCACTCGGCACCGCCCCATGCGTATCCTCCGCCTGTTGGTCCTCCTTCTCGCCTTCGCGCCGCTCTCCCTGGCCGCGCAGCGCACCGAACGCCCCCAACTCCACGGCAAGCACTGGGTCGCCGTCACGGGCAAGCCACTCGCGGCCACCGCTGGCGCGATGATCTTCCAGCAGGGCGGCAACGCGATTGATGCCGCAGTCGCCATGCTCGCGGCCACTTGCACGATGTGGGACACGCTCTCCTGCGGCGGCGAAACGCAGGCGCTGATCTACCACCCGGGGCTCAAGAAGGTCATCGGTATCAACGCACTTGGTATGGCGCCAACAGGCGCGACCCCGGAGTTTTTTCGCGGGCGCGGGATGCGCTTCCCGCCCGATGTCGGACCGCTCGCGGCCGTTACGCCGGGCACTCCGGGCGGGATGATGGTGATGCTGGCCGAGTATGGGACGATGTCGCTCGCACAGGTGTTGGCGCCGGCGCTGCAGATGGCCGAAGAGGGCTACCCGATTGAAGCGCAGCTGGCAAATGGCATTGAGCAGAACAAGGCGCGCATCAAAACGTGGCGCTACTCCCCCGATGTGATGCTCACACACCGCGGCGAGGCACGTGAAGCTCCGCATGCTGGTGAGCTATTCGTGCAGCGCGATCTCGCGCAGACCTTTCGCAAGCTGATTGAAGCCGAGCGCAATGCGCTGCGTCAGCGGAAGACGCGCAAGGAAGCGATCATGGCGGCCTACGCGCGCTTCTATACGGGGGACATCGCCGAGGAGATCGTTCGCGGCATTCGTGAGGAGGGCGGACTCTTCACCATGCAGGACCTCGCCAACTGGCGCGTGCGCATTGAGGAGCCCTACTCCACGACGTATCGCGGCGTGCAGGTCTTCAAGCTCCCGATCTGGCAGCAGGGGCCGGTGATGCTGCAGGCGCTGAACATCCTCGAGAACGCCGACCTGCGCGGGATGGGCTACAACAGCAGCCGCTACATCCACACGATCTATCAGGCGATGAACCTCGCCTATGCCGATCGCGACTTTTATTACGGCGACCCGTACTTCCCCCCTGAGGAGCCGGTGGAAGGGCTGATGTCGAAGACGTACGCGCGTCAGCGCTGGGGCATCATGAACCAGGAGCGCAACGATGCGCGCGTGATGCCGGGGAATCCGTATGAGTTCCAGCCGAATACGGTGAATCCGTTCACGGATCTCTTGAAGGTGTGGTCACCGGCGGGGCCGCGTGCGGATTCACTGCGACGCGCAGACGGGGCGGGAAGCGCCGGCGGCGGCGGAATCACCGAATCCGCGGCGAGTCTTGCCGCCTTCGACGACGCCTTCACGAAGGGCACGACCTCTATTCAAGCCGCCGACAAGAGCGGCTGGATGATCTCCATCACGCCGAGCGGTGGCTGGGTTCCCGCGGTGATTGCAGGGCGTACGGGCATTGGCCTCTCGCAGCGAATGCAGGCCTTCAACGTGGACGCCGAGGATGGCCCGTTCAATGTGGTTGAGCCTGGCAAGCGTCCGCGCGTGACGCTCACGCCGACGCTCGCGCTGCGTGACGGTGAGCCCTGGATGGCCTTCTCCGTGCAGGGCGGCGACACGCAGGACCAAGACCTCCTGCAGTTCTTCCTGACGATGGTGGAGTTCAACTGGACGGTGCAGCAGGCGGCGGAGCACCCGGGGTTCCACTCGTACCAGATGCGTACCTCGTTTGGCAATCACGATGCGCGGCCGGGGCGCTTGCAATTGAATGAGCGCATTCCGGGGTGGGTGCGCGACGATCTGCGCTCACGCGGTTATGCGCTCGAGTTTGCGACGCATACCTCAGGGCCGATTACGGCGATTGTGTGGGACAAGAAGAACAAGTCGTTCTGGGGCGCGGCGAGCAACTTTGGTGAGGATTACGGGATCGCTTGGTAAGGGCGGTCACCACAGAGGCACAGAGGGCACAGAGAACAACATCCGCTGTTCTCTG
>JANLTT010000257.1:0-21665 GCA_031363115.1 Gemmatimonas sp. | reverse complement strand
CCCACGATTCCGGACAGGTGGTGGACGGCAAGTTGGTGCGGAAGATCAAGGGTGGTGTCGTCGTCGATCTCTACGGTGTCGAGGCATTCCTGCCCGGCTCGCAGATCGCGCTGCGGCAGGTGCAGAACGTCGATTCGATGTTGGGGCAGACCGTTTCGGTCAAGATCATCAAGCTCAACAAGCGCCGCCGCAACATCGTCGTGTCGCGCCGCTCGGTGCTCGAGGAAGAACGCAACCGGATGAAGTCCACCATCCTCAAGGACCTGGCGAAGGACCAGGTGCGCGAGGGTGTGGTCAAGAACATCACCGACTTCGGCGCGTTCGTGGATCTTGGCGGAATTGACGGCCTGCTGCATATCACCGACATGTCGTGGGGTCGCATCTCGCACCCCACAGAGATGGTGCACATCGGTCAGGAACTCGACGTCAAGGTGCTCGACATCGACTGGCAGCGTGAGCGTATCTCTCTCGGTCTCAAGCAGCTCCAGGCGTACCCGTGGAAGGACGTTGCCGCCAAGTACCCGGTCGGTACGCGCGTCAACGGCAAGGTGGTCTCGATCACCAACTACGGCGCCTTCATCGAGCTCCAGCCGGGTATCGAAGGCCTGGTGCACATCTCCGAGATGAGCTGGACGCGCAACGTCCGTCACCCGTCGAAGCTCGTCAGCATTGGCGAAGCGATCGAGGCGGTGGTGCTCAAGGTCGATCCGACCGAAGAGAAGATCTCGCTCGGCATGAAGCAGACCGAGCAGGATCCGTGGATGGTGTTGCCGCTCAAGTATCCGGTCGGCACCCGCCTCAACGGCAAGGTTCGCAACCTGACCTCGTTCGGCGCCTTCGTCGAAATCGAGCCGGGCATCGACGGCCTCATTCACATCTCCGACATGTCGTGGACCAAGCGCGTCCAGCATCCGTCGGAAGTCGTGAAGAAGGGCGACGCGGTGGACGTGGTGATCCTCAACATCGACGCCGAGAACAAGCGCATCTCGCTCGGCCTCAAGCAGGCGTCTGAGGATCCGTGGCTGCGTATCGGTGAGACCTTCCCAGTCGGCACCGAACTCCCGGGCAAGGTTGCGCGCCTGATGGACAAGGGTGTCGTGGTCGACATCGGCAACGACATCGATGGCTTCGTGCCGCTCTCGCATCTCAACCTTACCGGCACTCAGGTCAACAGCTCTGCTGACGTGGCGTGGGAAGGGATGCAGATGAATGTGCGCATCCTCGAGGTGGATCCGATTCACCGTCGTATCGTGCTCGGCGTGGTGGACATCCCGGCGGGCCAGGAGCGTCCGGCCGAGCCGTCGAAGGTGCACACTGAGGATGAAGAGATTGTCATCCCGGCTGACCTTGATATTGGCGACGACGAATAACTCTTGGGATGTAGGATGAAGGATGTAGGATGAAAGTGGCCCCGATCGAGCTTTGCTCGGTCGGGGCCATTCTCTTTTTAACGGGCTGCTAATCCAACTCGCTTGCGCCCGGGTATACCGCGGGGCATCGTGAAATGTCGCCGTAACCGCCTATCTCACCTCTGCCCGCTGAATCTCGATGCAGACGTGGACGCGCCTTCTCGTTGCAATGCTCTGTGCTGCGCGTGTTGTTTCCGCGCAGGAACTTCGGGGAACCGTTCGTGTCGCCGAGTTGGAGCAGCCCGCTGCAGGCGTCATCATTGAGGCCCTCGATGCCGCATCGGGCGCACGCGTCACCACGACGCTCTCCGACGCACGCGGGTACTTCATTCTGCGACTCAACGAGCCCCGCACCATTCGCGTTCGCGGGCTGCGCATCGGCCAGCGTCCCACGGACTTTGGGACATTTGCACTCGCCGCGGGGGAGGTTCGTACCGAGACCTTCACGCTGAGCGGTGCTGCCATCACGCTGGAGCGCGTGAGCGTCGTTGGGCGCAGCGTCTGCGGGCGCGCACGCGCGCAGGATCAGCAGGTGGTCACGCTGCTTGATGAGGCTCGCAAGGCCATTCGCTCCACGCAATTGCAGTCGACGGACGGCGAACTCTCCGCCGCGTGGACGCTGCGTACGCAGCTAACCTCGCTGCAGGGACGTGCGATCGAAGAGCCCACGATTCGGGCCTTCAGCTCCGCGACGGGGCGTCCGTTTCGTAGTCTTCCGCCGGGACTGCTGGCGGAGGTTGGCTACCTCGGC
This sequence comes from Gemmatimonas sp., assembly GCA_031363115.1. Classification (GTDB taxonomy): domain Bacteria; phylum Gemmatimonadota; class Gemmatimonadetes; order Gemmatimonadales; family Gemmatimonadaceae; genus Pseudogemmatithrix. Next base: position 19,505 of record JANLTT010000257.1, on the reverse strand, counting down.
ATCGAGGAGGATGGCTACACCTTCTACGCGCCGGACGCCGATGTGCTGCTCTCGGAGTCGTTCATTGAGAATCATTGCTATCAATCGGTCCCGTGGACGGAAGACGATCGAGATTGGGTGGGCATCGGCTTCAAGCCCGCGGAGACGCGTCGGGGCGTCGTCGGCATTCGCGGAACGCTCTGGCTGGATCGACGCTCGGCGGAATTGCGCACACTGCAGTTCGACTATGTAAACTTGCCGAACGTGTTGCGCAACCCGCGTGCGGGAGGATCGGTTGGGTTCCTGCGGCTTACCAGCGGGGCGTGGCTCGTGAATGAGTGGAGCATCCGGATGCCGCGCGTCAGCGAAGCCGAGATTCCCTCTCGTGGTGCGGGGCGCGTGCGCATTCAGCAGCGCGTGCAGCGAGTGAGTGCGCTGGCGGTGACCGGAGGTGAGGTGCGGGAGATTCGTCGCCTCGGGCAACTCCTCTATGCCGCGGAGCCGAGTGATACGCTGGCAAGGGCGGTCGTGCGGACGACCGGCGAGATGGCGGCGCGGTGCGAGGAACCCTTGGGCGCGCGCGAGGGGGTACTCTGGGGGATTCTCCGTGACTCGACAGGCGCAGCGGTCAGTGGACGTGAGGTCGCCATGGAATGGCGCGCTAATCCGCGCGTGCTAGGCGCCAATCAGCGCGGCTGGACACCGCGTCGTGCCTCGGTAACAACGGGGGGCGATGGCGCGTGGCTCGTGTGTGGTGTCGAGCGAGGAACCATCGTACGCATTGCCGCCCCCGATGCGCTCGCGCGCATTCCTTCCGATTCGCTGGGCGCGTATGTCGAGCTACGAACTGCCCCCGCGGCTGGCGTGGCAACGGGAACGGTGTACGGCCGCGTGACCGACTCGCTGCGCACCCGCGGCGCTTGGCCGCGCGCCGAAGTGCGTGTGCTCGGCGGGGCGCAGCGCGCGGTCGCGGATAGCGCCGGCCGCTTTGCCATCGCAGGACTCCCCCCTGGGGTGCATGAGCTGGTGGTGCTCGATGAAGATCTGGATCTCCTGCGCGTGCCGCTGCCGAGTGCGCGCGTGCGCGTGGATGTGGATGGCAGTGCGGAGCCCGCGCTCCTCGCGACGCCATCGCCACTGCGTCACTTCGCGATGGTGTGCGGGCGTGAGCCGGTGAGTGGCGAAGGCCTGTTGATTGGTGAGTTGCGCGACCTCGATGGCCTGACGCGCGAAGGCGTCGCGGTGCGGGCTTCGTGGGAGCGGAGTCTTGTGCGGGCGAACGAAAGCTCGCTGGACGTGCGCCGAGTGGAGAGCGTGAGCGACTCGCTGGGGCGCTTTGCGCTCTGCGGTGTGCCCACGGATGGCGAAGTGAGCCAGTCGGGAGCGGTCGCGGTGTACGCGAGTGGTGATTTCACCGTCGCCGCGCTCGGCGAGGGGCTCGCGAGTGGCGGAGTCGCTACACGACTCGGCGGCGCGACGCTGCGTCGGCGTGATTTCGTGGTGGCGAGTGCGTCGCAGCGGCGCATTCTCTCTGGGGCGGTGCGCGATGGACTCGGTCGGCCCATCGCGGATGCCACCGTCAGAATCGCCGATGATTCCGTTAGCGTGCGCACGAATGGCGAGGGACGCTGGACGTTAGCCAATGCGCCGCTACGGTCTGGGCAACTGCAGGTGCGCGCGCTTCGCTACGTGCCGATGCTGATTGATCTCGACCCTATTGACGGCGTGATGCAGGTGGCGGAGATCCGATTGGAGAATGCGCCACAGGTGCTCGAGACGGTGAACATTCGTGGAATCGCGACCTCAACGACGGCGGCAGGGTTCGAGGATCGAAAGAAGACCTATGGCTTTGGGTCGTTCCTCGACGAAGCCACGCTCAAGCAGCAGGCGGTGGTGACGGCAGAGTTTGTTGCCTCGCGCACGCCACGTGTACGGGCAGGGAATGGCGAGATCGGAATCGAGCAGGCTGGGAGCGGCTTCAGTGCGATGACCATCTGCAGCCCGCGTTGGTTCGTAGACGGCGTGGACTTCGGCAAGCTCCCCGGGGATGAGCAACGCGCGTTGTTGATTCGCGCCGTGCGGATTGAGATCTACCGCGCCTCCCTCGCCCCCCCGCAGTTCAACGACTTCGATGGCTGCGGTGTCGTGGTGGTCTGGACGCGCTAGCCGCGCTGTCGGGACCGCTCCGCGGGCCGTATTTTCTCCGGATGCGCTCCCGCCTACTTTCGACGCTCGTCCTCGCGCTGGCCACTGCCAGCTGCGTCCAGCCCGCCCGCCTCGTGCGCTCCGACGCCGAGCGGGTGCTCGCCACCACCACGATCGATGCTCCCAACCCCGCCGAGCCGGGGGCGTTCCAAGTAGCGAGCTTCACCTATGGCAGCGGCACCGACAAACGCCGCGCCGCCTTCCGCGACTCCGTCACGGTACGTACGCGTTCCGTGAATGGCACGCCCTTCCTGCGCGGCATTGACGCCAAGGCCGCAAGGAAGCGCTGGAAGTACTGGGGCTTCAACGCGCGCGCGCTTCCCATCAATGGCCGCGTCTGGTATCCCGTCGGCGAGGGATCGTTTCCCCTCGTACTGATCGTGCACGGCAATCACGACATGAAGGAGTACTCCGACCCCGGCTACGAATACCTCGGCCGTCATTTCGCGAGTCGTGGCTACATCGCCGTCTCGGTGGATGAAAACTTTCTGAATGGCGGCATCCGCGGCGAGAACGATGCGCGCGGGTGGATGCTCCTCAAGCATCTCGAGGCCTGGCGCACGATTGCCACGGACAGCGCCTCTCCCGTGCGCGGCAAGGTGGATATGTCGCGCATCGCGTTGATGGGACATTCGCGGGGCGGGGAAGCGGTTGCGGTCGCGGCGGGGTTCAATCAGCTCTCGCACTACCCTGATGATGCGCGCGTGCGCTTCGACTTCGGCTTCGACATTCGCACCATTATTGCGATTGCCCCCGTGGACGGACAGTATCGCCCTGCCGATCGGCTTCCGCCCGTCCGTGGCGTCAACTACTTCGTGATGCATGGCTCGCACGATGCCGATGTCTCGGTATTCTCAGGACAGCGGACTTTTCTACGGACCGATGTCACCGACTCCAATGTGGTGAAGGCGGCGCTGTATGTGTACCGCGCCAATCACGGGCAGTGGAACACCGTGTGGGGGGACAACGACGTCGGCCCCGCAGGATGGTTGCTCAACAAGCGCGCCCTGCTCACGGGTGATGAACAGCGACGCATCGGCTTGCTCTTCTTCACCGGCTTTCTGGAGATGACGCTGCGCAATCAGCGCGCGTACGAACCGATGTTCCGCGATTATCGCACGGTGGGGAGTTGGCTCCCGCCGACGATGTATGTCTCGAGCTATCGCGATGCGCGCACGCGTGTGATTGCGGACTACGAAGAGGATGTGAATGTCGCGACTGGCTCTGCGCCGGGCGTGCAGATCACCGCGCAGGGGCTCGCGACCTGGCGTGAAGGGGCAATGAATGGGCGCACGTGGGGGAATCCTTCGTTTGAATCGCACACGGCGGTGCTCGGGTGGACGGCACAGACGGATAGCACGGCGGATTCGCTGCGGGCCTGGTATGCAGTGCGGATGCCTGCCGAGCGTGTGGCAGAACTCGGCCTAGGCGTGCATTCGGCGCTGACCTTTGGGATTGTCGATCTTGGCCAGCGTCCGACTCAACTGAGTCCGGCGGATACGGCCGCGCCGCCATCTCCGGGTGAAGCTGCGCCTCGCGCGGCGCGCGACAGTACGCAACGCCGTCGGCCGCCACGCGAACGCACGACGAAGCCGAAACCGCAAGGTGAGCTTCCAGCCGACTCGATTCGCGTGGACCTCACGGTCGCGCTTGAACTCGCTGATGGTCGTGTCGCGTCGCTGCCGCTGTCGTCGGTCGCCGCGCTGCGCCCACCACTGACCATTCGACTCTACAAGTACAAATGGGTCGAGAAGCGGATTACGGGGAGTCCGCGCGACCACGAATTCGTGCTGCAGCGCGTGGAGATTCCGCTCGCGCGCTTCGCCGCCGCGCTGACGGAGTTTGATCCTGCGCAAGTGCGCGCAATTCGCTTTCGTTTTGATCGGTCGCCTGCGGGTACGATTCTCGTTGATGATGTGGGCTTCGTTATTCGCTGAGCTCCGTGCGATAATCGTCACGCTCACATATCACGTTGTGATGGCGATGAGAGAGCGCACGGATGGCGTATCCCCACGATGTCACTCCTTTGCGTGATAGGACGAGAGTGGGCCGCAGGCGAACGTCCGAGTGCGGGGGCACGTGCACACTGATGTCGCCGCGAGTCTGTCCTCCAGCGCGCATCCGTGCCGGACGTTGTCGCTTGTTCTCTCGCATCAAGGATTTGCCATGCAGTACCATCGGACCTCTCGGCTCCTCACGCGCGCGCGCGCCCTCAGCGCCCTTGTCGCGTTGAGCTTGCTCGCCGCCGCCTGCGGAGAGTCAAATCCCACCGGCCTCACCTCGCGTGATGCCAGCGCTGCTCTCAAGCAGTCGCACGATTTCACGGTCCTCGCGAATGCCGCCGTCACCTGCACCGACGGCACCATCACTGGCGATGTCGGTACCTTCCAAGCGACACCCACCGGATCGGTCACGCAGACGATCTGCCCCGTCGAAGGCACGGTCAATGTCGGCACGGGCGCCTCGATTGCTGCATACAACGCGTTCCTCGGCACCTACGCACAGCTCGCACCAGTGGTCGGCGACGAGTGCACTGTCCTAACCGGCACGCTCGATGGCGTGACGTTGGCACCAGGGTCCTACTGCTTTGAAGCCGCTGCCGCCCTCACGGGCACGCTGACCCTCGATGGCCCGAGCTCAGCGCAGTGGCTCTTCCTGGTCGGCACCAGCGGCACCGGTGCACTGACGGGGACGAACTTCAATGTGGTGCTGGCCAATGGCGCACAGCCCTGCAACGTGACCTGGTGGGTTGCCGAGGCCGCCACGATGACAACCTCGAACTTCGTGGGGAGCATCCTCGCGGGTGCGGCCATCACGCTGACCGGCGGCACCTTTGCCGGCAACGCGTGGTCCAAGGCTGACGTCACAATCACCGGCACCGCCGTGACGGGCTGCGAGACCTCGCCCGTCAGCGGCCCCCGTCCCCGGACAGACCGCGACCGCTGTAACCAAGGCGTCGGTAACGGCCCAGAAGGCTGCGATCCGGGCAACTCCAACCACCGCCGGACCTCGAACGATGAGATCGGCGGCGTCCCGGGGAAGCCCGGCCGCGCCGGTGGCCGCTGAGGCCTAGGGAATAGCCGGAGGCCGGGCCAACGCTAGATTGGACAGTATGTCCATGCGCGAAAAACTCGACCTCCTGGCTACGCGCCGCGCCGAGTCCGAACTCGGTGGCGGTGCCGCCCGACTCAAGGCCCAGCACGACAAGGGCAAGCTCTCCGCCCGCGAGCGCCTCGACGTGCTCCTCGACGAAGGCTCCTTCGTCGAGATTGACCGCTTCGTCACCCATCGATCGCACGACTTCGGGCTCGATGCCCAGCGCCCGCTCGGCGACGGAGTGGTGGCGGGATACGGGAAGATTGACGGCCGAATAGTCTATGTGTTCTCGCAGGACTTCACCGTCTTCGGCGGCTCCCTCTCGGAGGCGCATGCATCCAAGATCTGCAAGATCATGGACCTCGCGATGCAGAACGGCGCCCCGGTGATCGGCCTCAACGATTCCGGCGGCGCGCGCATCCAGGAAGGAGTGGTCTCACTCGGTGGCTACGCCGAAGTCTTCTTGCGCAACACCCTCGCGAGTGGAGTTGTCCCGCAGATCAGCGCCATCCTCGGTCCCTGCGCCGGCGGCGCGGTCTATTCGCCCGCCATCACCGACTTCGTGTACATGGTGCGTGGCACCTCGTTTATGTTCGTGACCGGGCCGAATGTCGTGAAGACGGTTACGCACGAAGACGTGACGATGGACCAACTTGGCGGCGCCGATACGCATGGTAGTACGTCGGGGGTCTCGCACTTCACGGTGGCGACCGAGCTCGCGTGTCTCGAAGGCATCCGCCAGCTGATGCGCTTCATTCCTTCCAACAACGTGGATGCCGCACCACGCGGCGCCGGCGCCGACCCGCGCGATCGCCGCGATGAAGTGCTGCTCGACATCATCCCGGACAACTCGAACAAGCCGTACGACATCCTCGATATCATCAAGCGGGTTGTGGACGACGGTGATGTGCTCGAAGTGCACAAGGATTTCGCGCAGAACATCGTCTGTGCCTTCGCCCACCTCGGCGGGCACTCCGTTGGAATCGTGGCGAATCAGCCGGCGGTGCTCGCGGGCGTGCTCGACATTGACGCCAGCGTGAAGGCGGCGCGTTTCATTCGCTTCTGCGATGCATTCAACATTCCGGTCGTGACCTTCGAGGATGTTCCTGGCTTCCTCCCCGGTGTTGCGCAGGAGCATGGTGGCATCATCCGACATGGTGCCAAGCTGCTCTACGCGTACTGCGAAGCGACGGTGCCGAAGCTCACGGTGATTACGCGCAAGGCCTACGGCGGCGCCTACGATGTGATGAGCTCCAAGCACATTCGCGGCGATGTGAATCTTGCGTGGCCGACCGCGGAGATTGCGGTGATGGGGCCGAAGGGCGCGGTGGAGATTCTCTTCAAGAAGGAGATTGCCGACGCCGCCGACCCCCAGGCCGCGCTGGATGCGCGCGTGGCGGAGTACACGGACAAGTTTGCGAATCCGTATGTGGCGGCTGGGCGGGGATATGTGGACGACATCATCGACCCGCGCGACACGCGCCCGAGGCTGATTGACGCGCTCGACATGTTGCAGGGGAAGCGCATGAAGAACCCGTCGAAGAAGCATGGATGCATGCCGCTGTGAGCCCGTCCACGAAAGCCACGGCGAAGGCCGCTGCGAAGCCCGCCCTGCGGCCACTCAATAAAGTGTTGATCGCCAACCGCGGCGAGATCGCGCTCCGTATTGTGCGCGCCTGCCGCGAACTCGGCATTGCCTCCGTGGCAGTCTACTCCGACGCCGATGCCAACGCCCCGCACGTGCGTGCCGCCGACGAAGCGGTGCACATTGGTCCCGCGCCGGCGAGCGAGAGCTACCTTCGCGGCGATCATCTCATTGAAGTCGCTCAGCGTGTTGGCGCCGATGCGGTGCACCCGGGCTACGGCTTTCTCTCGGAGCGCGAGTGGTTTGCGAGGGCCGTGCGTGATGCCGGCCTGATCTGGATTGGCCCGCCTGCCGAGGCGATTGCCGCGATGGGTTCCAAGACCGCGGCGCGCAAGTTGGCGATCAGCGCGGGCACCCCAGTGGTGCCTGGCACGACGCAAGCGTTGAAGGACGCGCAGGAAGCGGAGAAGCTCGCTGGAGAGTTCGGCTATCCCGTGCTCCTCAAGGCTGCCGCGGGCGGCGGTGGCAAGGGCATGCGCGTAGTGCGTGAGGCGAGCGAGATTGCCAATGCCCTCGCCTCTGCCCAGCGCGAATCGAAGAGTTCGTTTGGCGACGACGCCGTCTACATCGAGAAGTACATCGAGGGGCCGCGTCACGTCGAGATCCAGATCCTCGCGGACATGCACGGCAACTGCATCGCACTCGGCGAGCGCGAATGCTCCATTCAGCGTCGACATCAGAAGATGATTGAGGAGGCGCCGAGCGTTGCGGTGTCGCCCGAACTGCGCAAGCGGATGGGGGATGCCGCTGTCGCGGCGGCGAAGGCCGCGGGCTACCAGAATGCCGGCACCTGCGAGTTCCTGCTCGCCAAGAACGGGGAGTTCTACTTCCTCGAGATGAACACGCGCATTCAGGTGGAGCACCCCGTCACCGAACTCGTGATGGGGATTGACCTCGTGCAGTGGCAACTGCGGATTGCGCGTGGCGAGGTGTTGCCCTTCCTGACCCCACCCGAGCCGAATGGCTGGGCCATTGAGTGCCGCATCACGAGCGATGATCCGGCGAATGGATTTTTGCCGAGCACGGGGCGCATCACGCATTTGCAACTGCCGGCGGGCCCTGGGGTGCGCTGGGATGGCGGCATCACCACGGGGACTGTAGTGGGGCTTTCATATGACCCGATGCTCGCGAAGCTCATTGTGCATGCTCCGACACGCGAGTTGGCGATTGCTCGCATGGAGCGTGCGCTGCGCGAGTTGGTGATTGATGGCATCGAGACGTCGCGTGAGTTTCATCTGCGCGTGATGGCCGATGCCGATTATCGCGCGGGGAATGTGACGATTCAGTGGCTTGAACAGAAGCTGCCGGAGTTGCTTGGACAGGCGCCGCCGGCCTCGACGATCCGTGCCGTGGCGATTGCCGCCGCACTGTTGGCGGAGCGGGATCGTGCGGGGCGTCCGGGGGCTGGGCGAGCTGCTGCAACCATTGCACCGAGTGCAACTGCGGCAGACGCGGCGGGTGCGGGATCACATGGTGCGTCCGCTCGCTCATCTGCCTGGGCCGAGCTCGCCCGTCGCGAGGGATTGCGCTGATGGCACATCGCTCGAAGGGTCGGCGCGGCGCGTCGCCGGATCGCGAGGCAAAGGCCACTCCAGTGCGGATGTCGCTGGAGATCGAGTCGCTCTCGTCCGGCGGCGATGGCGTTGCTCGGCACGACGGGCTGGTGGTCTTCACGCCGCGTGTGGCGCCAGGCGATCGTGTTGAGGCTGACGTCTCGGTGAGCGGCCGCGTCGGGCGTGGCGCGCTTGTGCGCGTTGAGCGCCCTGGGGCGGCGCGCATCGAACCCGAGTGCGCGCATTTTGCGTCGCCCGACAAGTGCGGTGGCTGCCAGTGGCAGCAGGTGGATCTCGCGGTGCAACGCGACGCCAAGCGCGCGATGGTGCGCGATGCCTTCGCGCGCATCGCGAAGCGCGAGGTGGCGTTGCCGAGCATCGTGAGCGGGGAGGGGTGGCGATATCGTCGCTCACTCACATTGGCGATTCGGCGGCGCGCCGATGGCAGTGTGTACGCTGGGCTGCGCGCGTACGACGATCCCGAAGCGGTCTTTGATCTCGACGACTGCTTGATTGCGGCGCCTGAGGTCCTCGACGCGTGGCGCGCGATTCTTGCGGCCGCCGAGCATCTCCCTGAGGAGCCGCGCCTGCGTGGCACCGTGCGGGTGATCAACGAGCGGCCGCATCTCACCATCGAGGGCGGCACCTCGTGGGATACCTTGCCCGAGTTCCTCGATGCGGTGCCAAGTCTCGCGGCAATCTGGTGGCACGCTGAGGGGAAGCGTCGCCGGGTGGTGGCGGATCGTCGTCCGGCTGGGGAGCCTGGCGGGAGTTTTGCACAGGTGAATCCGGCAATCGCCGAGCAGTTGCAGCGCGTGGTGATTGAGCAGGCGATGGCACATGCGCCGCGTTCGGCCGTGGATGCGTTTAGTGGCGCGGGCGACACCGCGGTGGCGCTCGCCAATCTCGGCGTGCGTGTGGCCGCCGTGGAGTTGGATGAAGAAGCGACGGCCTACGCGGCCACGCGATTGCCGGCTGGCTCGCGTGCGATCGCTTCGCGCGTGGAAGAAGCGATTGCCTCACTGCTGCCGGCCGATGTCGTGATTCTGAATCCGCCGCGCGCCGGAGTTGATGCGCGCGTGACGGCGGCGTTGGTCGCGTCACTCGCAAGCGGTGCCGAGCGGCCGAAGGCCATTCTCTACGTGAGTTGTGATCCCGCCACGCTTGCGCGCGATGTGGCGCGGTTGGTTGGATGGCGGGTGCACTCGCTGACTTGCTACGACATGTTCCCGCAGACGGCGCATGTGGAGACGTTGTGCGAGCTACGCCCGGAGGGGGCATGAAGTTCATCGTGGAAGTCGCCGGCGCGCGGCACGAGGTGGATCTCACCGATGGCGTTGCCACGCTTGATGGCGTGTCTTCGAGCGCGCAGTTGCGCGAGGTGCAGGGCTCGCCGGTGAGCGTGGTCGCGGTGGATGGTGTGCAGCACCAACTCGTCGCGCGACGCGAAGGGCCCAAGGGGCGTTACGTGCTCTGGATCGATGGCTGGCGCTTCGAGGTGGACGCTCTCGATGAGCGCGCGCGCGCGATTCGTGACCTTGGTGCCGCAGTGGCTGGCACGCAGGGGCCGGCCCCCGTGGTGGCGCCGATGCCGGGGCTCATCGTGCGGCTGCACGTGAACGTTGGCGACAGCGTGACTGCCGGACAGCCAATCGTGGTGATGGAAGCGATGAAGATGGAGAACGAACTGCGCGCGCCGGCGGCGGGGGTGGTGAAGGCGGTGTTCGCGCAGCCGGGGAAGGCGGTGGAGAAGGGGACCGTCTTGGTGGAGTTGGCGTAGCCGCGGGCTCAGAGCGCGAGTGGCTGCCGATCCACGCAGGCCCTGCGGTCGCTCGCACTGAGTGCCCCCGCTCGGCGCAGCACCAGTGAGGCATCGAGCGTGAAAAGCTTCCAGCGCACCACCGATGGTGCCGGAAGTCCGCTGGCCTCTTGGTCGCGAATCGGCACATCATCTGGCCAGATCGATCGCGTGGCCGTGGTGATCATCGCGAGGACCACGTGACGTGATGCCAGGTTGAACTCTCGCGATGAGCACACGAGCGCGGGACGGCGCTTGGTCATCGGGCCATCCGTGAACGGGAAGGGGACGACGACGATGTCGCCGGGGCTAAAGTCGCCCATAGGCCACCTCGTCCTCGTCCGATTCCCACTCCGGGGCGAGGGTTGTCTCGAGCGCTCGGAGCTCGGAGAAATCCGGGAGCGCCTTGCGGAGGCGCACCTCGCCCGAGGACTCGACGAGAAACTCGACGCGATCGCCGGCGCCGAGCGCGAGTACTTCGCGCACGACTTTCGGGATGGTGGCCTGGTACTTGACGGTCAGGGTGGACACCGGCATATCTCCTCCGTAATGCGTAATGGGTATTGCGTATTACGGTAATAATATGGTGCTCTGCGGTCAAGGACGGGGCGGCCGCACCCGTACCGGCACACGCGTGACAATCGGTGCCCCGAACACCGACGTCACCTCAAGCACCCGCTCGCCCGCCCCCGAGGGCGTCACGAGCACGTCCATCGTCTCCCCCGGAGCAAGCCACTGCGCCGCCTCCCTCTCCGCACGCGCCGCAAGCGCGAACTCGGCGCCATCCTTCGCCACCGGGGTCCATCGCAGGACCGTTTCGCCCTCCAGCAGTCGCACCTGCTTGAAGGTCACGGCGCCGATATTGATGAGCCGCAGCCGATGCGTCGCCCCGGCACGAAGCTCGATCGGCGCCGGGTTCCGCCGTCCGTTGATCATCGACGGCGTGCGACCGCGAAGTGAGTCGGAGGTCGAGTCGCCGAGCACGATGATCCGCTCAAGGGGATCGGCGCGGACGTTTGGCGGACGCACAATCATCGCGCCATAGAGCCCACCGGTGAGCTGCGCGAGTTCACCGGCGTGGGTGTGGAAGATGAACGTGCCCGAGCGCGGGGGCGTCATGAAGACCACGAACGAATCGCCGGGCGCAATGATCGGCGCTAGGCGCTGCCCGATGCCGCTCCACCCCGCGACACCATCGTAGAGACTCTCGAGTTCCATGCCGTGCCAGTGAACGGCGGTTGGCTGCATACTGCGATTCACCACGGTGATGGCTGTTGGTTCGTCCTGCCGCAACTCGAGCGTGGACCCCGGCAACTCCAGCGAATCGCGCGCCGGTTCGCGCGCGTTGCGCTGCAACACGTAGGCCAGCGAGGGTGCGCCACCGCTCGCTGATGCGCGCTCGTTGACCACGAGCCGCAGGCGCCGCCGCGCCACAACAGGTGCGGGCGCCGCTGAGGTCACCGACGTTGGGCGCACACTGATCGCCGTAACGAGCCCCGCCATCATATCGGTGACGGTGCCGTGATTGGCATGTGCGCTTCCGGCGGAGGCATCGCCGAGTCGCAACACTTCGTCGATGTGATTGATGGTGTGACAGTGGAAGAGCCAGTTCCCTGGGCGCTCCGCCTTCCACTCCATCGTCATGGTCTCGCCCGGCAAAAGCACTTCGGTCACCACGAGCCTCGACGCCGAATCGAGCGCGGTGTGGGTGAACGGGGTCCCCCGCGTTGTCACCCTGAAATACGTGCCGTGAAGATGCATCGGGTGCGAGTGCTGGCTGAGATTGAGCACCCGCCAGCGAATGGAGTCTCCCTCGTCGTACGTCAGCCGTTCGGTGAAGGGCCACGAGAGTCCGTTCACCGCGTAGACCTGTCGCGGCCCATATGGTGATGCGGCGTTTGGGAGCGAGTCATCCCATGCGGTGATCACCATGAGGCGCTCACGCGCATTTGCGGCGCGCGGCTCCGTGCCTGCGGGGTCCACGATGAATGCAGCCACGAGCTGCGAGTCGTCGCGGCGGCTGAGCAGACCCGGCGCGTCGGTCGTACGCGCGAAGTAGGCGAAGGTGCCCACACGCTCGGCCACAAAGCGCACTTCGCGCGTCTCGTTCGGCGCAAGCACGAGGGAATCGCGTCCGCTTGCGTGGTCGTGCAGTCCATGCACTGTGGCGCGCTCGGCGAGTTCGTTCCGCAGTGTGATGCGCATGCGCGTGCCGGCCGGGACGCGAATCAGCGGCCCCGGCACAGAGGCCGCGCGCCCCGCCTCCGCAAAGGCGTAGACATCGACGGCGAGCGCGCTTGGCGCATTGGGATGCCAGGTGGTTCGCCGTAGTTCGAGCGCGAGGGTGTACTCACCATCCCGCAGGACACCGGCAATCTGGCGATGGTCGTTGGTCGTGGCGTCGGCTCGAATGTCGCTCGGGTACCCCGCGGCGACGGCCCCCGCGATCAGGGGGATGGCGAGGAGCAGGGCGAGCGCCGTGGCGCGCTGGTTCGAGAGAGGCACGTCGGTCCGGTCGGGGAGGATTTCGCTCGCTGAAGCTATGGCTGCAGAGGCAGGCGTGCCAGCGCGCGACGCCTCGCGAAATCGGTAGCGCGGGGCCAAGTTTCCCCCGGTGAATTCCATCCCCGATCGCCTCGTCGCCGCTCTCGCCGACCGCTACCGTATTGAGCGCGAGCTCGGCGTCGGCGGCATGGCTACCGTGTACCTCGCCGAGGACCTTAAGCACCAGCGTAAGGTCGCCATCAAGGTCCTCCGGCAAGAACTCTCCGTGACGCTCGGCTCCGAGCGCTTCGCCCGCGAGATCGCCGTCGCCGCACGGCTGCAGCACCCACACATCCTCGGACTCCTCGACTCCGGCGACGTGGATGGATTCTTCTACTACGTGATGCCGTACGTGGACGGTGAGACGCTTCGCGACCGGCTCACGCGCGGCGGGGAACTCCCGGTGCACGAGGCGGTGCGGCTGTTGGGCGAGATCACCGACGCGCTCGCCGCCGCGCACAAGGGTGGGGTCGTGCATCGCGACATCAAGCCGGAGAACATTCTGGTCTCCGGCCGTCATGCGATGGTGATGGATTTCGGCGTGGCGAAGGCGGTCACCGAGTCCACCGGCGCGCATCAACTCACCAGCGTTGGCGTGGCGTTGGGCACGCCCTCGTACATGGCACCCGAGCAGGCGACCGCCGATCCGCAGATGGATGGGCGCGTGGACATCTACGCCCTCGGCGTGCTCGCGTACGAGATGCTCACGGGGCTTCCGCCCTTCCACGGCCTGAGTCCGCAGCAGACGCTCGCGGCGCATGTCACGCAGGCACCGACGCCACTTGGCCAACGTCGGCCGGGACTTTCGCCGGTGCTCGAGGGCGTGGTGATGCGCTGTCTTGAGAAGCGCGCCTCCGATCGGTTCCAGACGGCGGACGATCTGGTCGCGGCATTGGAGCCGCTCACCACGCCGAGTGGCGGGACGACGCCGCACGCGACGACGCCGCACGCGACTGCGCCGTATCAGGCGGCGGTCACGGCACCGCGCCGTCGACGCGGTGTGATGGTTGCGGCAAGCGTCGCGGCAATTGCCGTGGCTGCCTGGGGTGCATCGCGCGCGCTCGCGCCGCGTCCGCTGGAGATTGAAGTTGGCAAGAGCCGTCAGGTGACGCGCGACGCGATGCCCGAGATTCACGTCGCCATCTCTCCCGACGGTCGCGAAGTGGCGTACATGTCGGGGTGGTCGACCGAGAAGAGCCACATCGAAGTACGCGATGTCGAGGGGGGACGCCCGCTCTCGCTCACGGGGGACTGGGGGGGAGCGCAAGGCTTTCCGCGCTGGATGCCGGACGGGCGAGGCGTGGCGTTCGCAAACGTCGTCCCCACCGAGGAGCATGGACAGGGGCTGTGGCGGCTTCCGCGCCTCGGCGGTGAAGGTGTGCGGTTGGACACAGCAGACATCCGCGCGATTAGCCGCGGCGTCCGACTCGACGCGTCCGGCGCCGATAGTATCACGCTGACCACGGCGACTGGGGGGCGATTCACCTACCCGCGCGCGGCGCCGTTCTTGGAGTCGGTTGCTGCCAGCTTTCGCGCGCGAATGGACGGATCTGCCGTCGCGTTCATGTCCGGGAACGGTGACTACGTTACCACTTGGACCAACATCGCCCCGAGCGCGATTTGGGTGATTGTGCCCGGCAAGCCGCCGGTGCGCGTTACGGATGACGCCTCACTGAATGCCTCTCCTGCCTGGCTTCCCGACGGCACGTTGCTCTACGTGTCGAACAAGGACGGCGCACGCGATATTTGGGCGGTGCGTCTCGCGGGCGACGGGTCGCCGATCGAGGCGACGCGCAAGCGGTTGACCACGGGGCTTGAAGCGTTCTCCATCTCAATCTCCGAAGATGGCCGCACGCTGGCCTACGACCGCATGATCGTCCGACAGAACGTCTATGCCATTCCGATTCCTCCGCGCGGCGTGGCATCGGTCCGCGACGCACGGTCCATCACGAGCGGCAATCAACAGGTGGAACGCATCGCGCTCTCGCGCGACGGTAAGTGGCTGGCCTTCGATTCAAACACCGAGGGAACTCAGGAGATCTTCGTGATGCCGGCCGCGGGTGGCGAGGCGAGGCGCGTCACCCGGAACAGTGTCGATGACTTTGCGCCGAACTTCTCGGGCGATGGCTCGCAGATTGCCTTTCACACTCCGCGCAATGGGAGCCGCGACATCTACGTGATCAATGTGGATGGGAGTGGGGAAGAGCGACTGACCAGAGATGATGTGGAGTCGTTCAATCCCGCCTTTTCCCCCGATGGGTTGCGCGTTGCCTACGGCAACCGCGACAACACGCTGCACGTGATGGAGCGCGCCTCGCGTACCGACGCATGGAAGGGGCCGACGCCGCTCTCGGTGCCTGGAGGATACGGCCCCCGTTGGTCTCCCGACGGCCGGCAACTCGCGTATCACCTGCGCGGAGGCGCCGCCATCGGAATCGGCGTCCACTCACTCGGGGGAGCCTCGCGGATACTCGTTGACGGCACGGGATTCTCTGCGGCCGCCTTCGCTGAATGGTCGCCCGATGGCGAGTGGATCTACTTTAACGCGGCCACAATGGGCAAGGAGGACGGCCTGTATCGGGTCGCGGCGGCGGGCGGCGCGCCGCAGCTGGTGCTGCGCTTCGACTCCCCAGAACGGCAACGCTTTACTGCTGGCCCTGCTGCAATCGGAAATGGGATGCTGTATTTCGTGATGCGCGAACTTGAAAGCGATATTTTCGTCATGAATCTCGTGTGGAAGTAGTCTCAACGCGCGTGTAGTTCCCGACGCGGCCGAATCACAGCTTGCGCGTCACGGCTTGCGAGTCACCACGCCTGTTGTAGTGGCGCTACAGGAGCGGCTGGTATCGTGGCTTCCAGAGCCGATCGTACGTAATGCCGACCCGCAACTGGCTCGCCATTCCCGGGGTGCGCGTCTCGCGAACCTTGCCCTGGAAGAAGATCAGATCGGCCGAAACCGAGAGCGAGAGCTCATCGACGAGTGGCACGAGCATCTCGTGGATCATGTTGTACCGCAGCGCGAGATTGGCGTCGGTGTCCAGCGGGGCGGGGAAGAAGTAGGTCAGGTCGTTTATCTGGCGGTAGAGCACGCGGCCATAGTCACGGCGGCCACTGCCGCGTCCGACCTGTCGCACGTACTCGGCGCGTGCCTGAAGGCCGAACTGCGGATTCGGACGACCATAGTCGTTTTCAAGGACCGCTGCGAACTCCGCGAGCTGCCAGCGTTCCGTGGGAACAATCAGAAGACCGCCACTCCCGCGAAGCGAGAGCTGGCGCGGGTTTATCGTGGCGGTTGCCGTGTTCTTGGTCGGACTGAACTCCGAATCAAACAGCGCCCGCACGAACGGTTGGATGCGGCGCGCCGTGACGGCACTGGAGGGACGCAGCGTGATGTCGAGCTTGATGTCGTCCGCCGTCTCGACGACGCGATTGCTCGCGCCCGATGTGATGTGCTGTTCCGCAAAGGCCAGCCCGATTCCCAGGTCGGTCGCGGTGCGGCGTCGGTCCTGCGAGAGCACGAAGCGTCCACTCGCGCCGGCCACCCAGGCATTCTCGCCCACGATGCGGCTCTCGGGCACGTTGCCGTACCCTGTGCGCGTGGAGACGCTGTTGCTCGACAGCCAGAGGGTCGGTCGTTGGAAGGCAAACGAAAAGAGAGGGACGTATGGCGGATCGGGCGAGAGCATCGCGGCAATGGAATCGATCTGCTCCTCGCCGCGCGCGCGCCGCCGCACACGCCTGAGTTCCCCAAGAACAAAGGGTTTGATGGCGATACGCTCGCCGCGGGCATCCGCGCGGAGTGTCCCCTCCGGGGTTACCGTGAACTCGCGACGGACGCGCCGCGCACGGCCGAAGAACCGTCCCCGCGCCCCCTCAAAGATCACGTCACTGGTCGCGACCCGGTAAAAGGTCGCCGCGTCGATGGGGCGGCCATTGATCGTGCCGCGCGCGAGGTCGATGCCGCTTGTGGCCAACTCGCCGCGCACATCGTCGCGAAGCAGGGCGCGCAGATCGTTCCCAGAGAGGTCCACGAGAACGATCTGGTCCTCGGTCCAGAGCCACTCGGTGATTTCGTTCTCGTGCAACTTGCCGATCAGAGGCGGGAACTGGTCTAGGCGGCGAATCACCGTCACCTCGGTGTTGCCGTGGCGACGGATCAACCGCGCGAGGAAGGACTCCCACATCGGTTGCGAGACGCGCCCCTGCTCCGTGATGCCGTCGTACGCCCGCACCTCTGGATGCCGCTCGGCGAGATCCACGAAGGCGGGAAACATCAGTTCGCCTCGAGGACGTTGCGTGCGCGAGGCCATCGCGCCAAGGCGACGCACCAGTGCGGTGTCGGAGGGCGTCGCGTCGGTGACGGCGGTCAGTGCATGCTCGACCGCCGTGAGGTATCGCCCGATGGTATCGGTCCGCGCCCGGAACTCGAGGTCGAGCCGGCCGATGCTCACACCGTTGGCGGCACTTCGCGCGACAATCGCCGGTGCGCTTGGGCGCACGAAGGGACGGTCCGTGAGCTCCACCCGGACGCGACGTGCCTCGGGGGCCGCGCTGAGCGGAAGGTCGGCAATGATGGCGTCAATACCGCGGACCTCCTGCGCCACGAGCGCATTCTCGGGGGCGGACATGTTCGACAGCACGACGATGGCCGTCGCCCCCGCGGCGTGCAGTGCCTCCACCTCGCGCTTGGCCGCCGTCACGGGCGACTCGAAGGTGAAGTCTGCGAGCGCGCTGCGCGGTAGCCTGTCCCGCACGGCGCCATTGACCAGTCCGAAGAACCCAACACGCGCGCCATCCTGCTCCACCACGAGGTGCTTGCGAAAGAGCGACGAATCGGCCGTCGCAACGTTCGCGGCAGTCAGGGTGATCTCCGGAAACTCCGCCATCGTCTCTCGGAGCATCGCGCCGCCAAGTCCAAGCTCGAACTCAAAGGGCACGAGCATCGAGTAGCCGAGGTCGCGCAGTGCAGTGAGATCAAGTCGCGCGCGATCGCGACGATCGAGGCCGACATCGCCATTCTGGTGCCCGAGATCAACGGTGATGATGCGGGCCGCCGGGCGCGCCGAATCGTTGCGCACGCGCCCGAGCAACGTGGCACGAGGTCCGAGTTCGCCGAGGTTGAGCGGCAACTCGAACAGTCGTGACTCAAGGATGTCCACGCGGTTCATCTCACCTGCCGTGAACCCACTCGTGTCGCTCGGCCACACGGCCCCGGCGCGTTCCACGATGATTACGCGATCCTCGCGGGTCGTGCGCAGGCGCGAGACGCTCACGGAGGTGGGCACGAGATCCGGGAAGTCGACTCGCCGTCGCGGATTCCGATTCAGCATCGCGAGCAAGTCGGGCTCCGGCCGCCACGGGTCCTGCAAGAGCAGCACGTTGGCCGAGATCATTGCCGGCACATCCAGCAGCCGTTCAGCGCTCTCGCGCTTGGCGAGAATCTCCGCGAGCTCGTCCCCCCGCGGTTCGGCGGAGGGGAGGAAGATCACGATTCCCGGCGCGCGCCAGGCGAGGTGTGAGACGAGCTTGAAGGGAATCGAGTCGCCGACCGCGACCTCGGTCAGGAGTTCGTGCTCGTCCTGAGCGCGTCGAACACCGAGCGCGCCGAGGGAACGCGCCGTGTAGACAATGGAGAGGCGTGGCGACGGCTCCTGTGCTCGCGGGACACGGGGGCAGAGCGCGGCGACAAGAAGCGCAAGCACCAGGAGGTGCATGCATCCGGGAGTTCGGTGGGCGTGCGTGGGTGCCACGGGGGGAGTATCGGACGAATGTCGTCTGACCGCTACCCTCGGACGACCGGGTTCGCCAAGCCTGCCATCCCGCGGCATACTTCTGGACACCATATATGAATTTCCCCAGCCGACCCATCCTCTCGCTCCGCGTCGCGGCCCTGCTTGCGCTGCTGGCCGCGTCGGCTGCCCAGGCGCAGTCGCCCGCGCGCGCTACGCGACACACCTTCGCGCTCGCCGACACCGCCTTCCTCCTCGACGGCCGCCCCTTCCAGATCCGCGCCGGCGAGCTGCACCCGTCGCGTATCCCCAAGGAGTACTGGCGCCATCGCATCCAGATGGCCAAGGCGATGGGGTTGAACACCATCGCCGCGTACGTGTTCTGGAATCATCACGAAGAGCGCGAGGGGGAGTTCGACTTCGAGACCGGCTCGCGCGATATCGCGCGATTCATAGAGATTGCGAAGGAAGAAGGGATGTGGGTGCTGCTGCGCCCGGGCCCGTATGTCTGCGCCGAGTGGGATTTCGGCGGACTGCCGCCCTATTTGCTGCGCGATCCCCAACTGCGCATTCGCACGCTTTACGCGCCGTACATGGATGCCGCCGAACGTTACATGGCGAAGCTCGCGGATGAAGTGCGTCCGCTTCTCGTGACGCGCGGTGGGCCCATTCTCATGGTGCAGGTTGAGAACGAGTACGGCAGCTACGGCAACGATCGCGCCTACATGTCGCGACTTCGCGATACCTGGGTGCGGCTCGGCGTTGATGTGCCGTTCTTTACGGGTGATGGCCCGACGACCTACATGCTTGGGGCAGGGACCCTTCCGGGCGCGGCCATCGGACTCGACAGCGGCTCCGATGAAAGCCACTGGACCCTCGCGCGGTCAATCAATCCCGGCGTGCCGATCTTTTCGTCGGAGACGTATCCGGGTTGGCTCACGCATTGGGGCGAGGCC
>JANLTT010000243.1:0-3151 GCA_031363115.1 Gemmatimonas sp. | reverse complement strand
CATCCAGGCGCCATCGGTATACGAGCAGAACTCCTTCAAGATCTCGGCGACCTTCTTGTCCGCGTAGCCGTCCTCGCGCTCCTGAATGAAGAAGGCGTTCTCCACCGCGCGCGTGGCATCGAGGAAGAGCCGCACCTTGTGCGTGTCGCACCAGACGCGCAGCGCCTTCACGTTGGCCATCGAGACGGGCTGGCCACCGGCCATGTTCACCGTGGCGCCGAGTGAGATGTAGGCGATCTTCGCAGCGCCCTCGCGCTTCACGAGCGCGTCTAGCTTGGCGATATCAATGTTGCCCTTGAAATCGCCGCGGTGCTGCGGGTCATGCGCTTCATCCACGATCACATCAACGAAGGTGCCTCCCGCCATCTCCTGGTGCAGTCGCGTCGTCGTGAAGTACATGTTTCCGGGCACGAACTGCCCCGGCTTGATGGCCGAACGGGAGATCAGATTCTCCGCACCGCGCCCCTGATGCGTCGGCACGAGATGCTTGTAGCCGTAGTAGCGATGGATCGCGTCTTCGAGATGATAAAAGTTCTCCGAGCCGGCATAGGCTTCGTCTCCCATCATCATGCCCGCCCATTGGCGGTCGCTCATCGCGTTGGTGCCGCTGTCGGTGAGCAGGTCGATATAGACGTCGCGCGAACGGAGGAGGAAGGTGTTGTGGCCTGCTTCCTTG
The DNA here is from genome assembly GCA_031363115.1 of Gemmatimonas sp. GTDB lineage: Bacteria > Gemmatimonadota > Gemmatimonadetes > Gemmatimonadales > Gemmatimonadaceae > Pseudogemmatithrix. The sequence continues at coordinate 2,475 of JANLTT010000243.1, read as the reverse complement.
AGGGCGCGTTCGCGAGTCGGCCGGTCGGTCATGAAGAGCGGCTCGACCATCTTGATCTTCCACGGTTCGGCCCAGGAGCGGCGGCCTAGTTGTTGACCAAAGGTTTTTGGGGCGGACACGGGCGATGAAGGATGGAGGATGGAGGGTTCACTGCAACGGCGATAACTGCGCCTCCTTCAACATCCTTCATCTGGTCCCGCTACGTGAGCGGAGAAACCCCACGGGGTGCGTAAGGGAAAGTCCATGTCGCCACCCGCGTACCCTTTCCAACCTTTCTAAATGCACGACGGGCCGGGATGCTTGGCATCCCGGCCCGTCTAACTTCAGTCGTACGGGCGCTTAGAACGCCGCGATTTCCTCGTACGCCGCCACAAAGGTCGAAATCTGCGGCAACGTCGCATCCTCAAGGCTCGGCGCGTACCCAACAAAGGTGTCCGCCGAGGCCACACGCTTCACCGGCGCATCGAGCCAGGCAAAGCAATCGTCGGCCACACGCGCCGCAATCTCCGCGCCGTAGCCCCACGAGAGCGAATCCTCGTAGGCGACAATCACGCGGCCCGTCTTCTTGGCCGACGCGTACACCGCCTCCTGGTCCCAGGGCGAGAGCGTGCGCAGGTCAATCACCTCGACGCTGAGTCCCTTCTCATCCTCGACCTGCTTGGCCGCCACGAGCGCACGCTGCACGGTGGCACCGTACGTCACGACCGTCACGTCGGTGCCTTCCTTCACGATCTTCGCCTTGCCGAAGGGAATCATGAAGTTCGGGCCCGGATAGGCGGCCTTGTTGTAGGTCTGGCGATACAGATGCTTGTGCTCGAGAAAGATCACCGGATCGTCCGAGCGAATTGCGGTGCGCAGCAGGCCGTTGGCATCGAGGGCGTTGCTCGGGCAGACGACGCGAAGCCCCGGGCAATGCGTGAAGAGCGAGGCACCGGTCTGCGAGTGGTAGATCGCGCCGCGGATATAGCCGCCGTACGTCGTGCGCACGACCACTGGCGCAGTGAACATGTTGTTCGAACGCCACCGCATCGTCGCGAGCTCGTCGCGCAGCTGCATGTAAGCGGTCCAGATGTAATCGAAGAACTGAATCTCGACGACGGGCTTGAAGCCACGGATGGCCAGGCCAATCGCGCGCCCCATGATGTTCGCCTCGGCGAGCGGCGTGTTGAACACGCGCGTGCCGCCGAACTCCTTCTGGAGGCCCCACGTCACCTTAAAGACGCCGCCCTTGCCCTTGACCTTGCCGAGGTATTCCTCGCGCGAGACATCGGCCACGTCTTCGCCGAACATGACGATGCGCTCGTCGCGCCGCATCTCGTCCTTCATGCAGGCGTTGAGGAGATCCACCATCGTCGTGGGCTCGCCGCTGAACTGCGGGTCGTCCTCGGTGTCGAACTGCTCGCCGGTGGGGTCCACGTCAGGCGAGTACACTGCCCACGGCACCGTCGACCCATCGGGCTGCGGCTGCGCGAGTGCGTCATCGGTCGCGGCGAGGACTTCGGCGTCCACTTCTTCCTGGATCGCCTTGATGCCTTCTTCGGTGATGTAGCCCTCGTCAATCAACCACTTCGGATACGTGGTGATCGGATCGCGCGCCGCATCGGCATCACGCTCGGCGTCGGGGCGGTACATCACTTCGTCGTCGGAGAGCGAATGCGAGTAGGGGCGAATGACTTTCGCGTGCACGAGGGCCGGGCCCTTCCGCTTGCGCGCGTACTCCACGGCCTTCTGCATCACCTCGTAGGACGCGAGCAGGTCGCAACCGTCCACTTCCTGGATGTACAGACCGGGGAACGAAGCGACGAGCTTGGAGATCGAGCCGCCCGCAGTGCTCACCTCAACCGGGACGGAGATCGCGTAGCCGTTGTCTTCCACGAGGTACACAACCGGGAGGCGGAGATTGCATGCCGTGTTCAGCGACTCCCAGAACTCACCCTGCGAGGTCGTGCCGTCGCCGGTCGTGACCAACACCACTTCATCCGTCTGGCTGAACCCTTCGGTGATGCCGAGGGTGTTGGCGCGAATCGAGGCCTCGGCGGAGCCAACGGCCTGGAGGAACTGCGTGCCGGTCGGCGAAGAGGTCGAGACGATGTTGAGCTTCTTATGGCCCCAGTGCGACGGCATCTGGCGGCCGCCGGAGTTGGGGTCGATCGCCGCACCGACCGCCGAGTAGAGCATTTCGGCGGGGGTCATGCCGAGCTGGAGGCAGAGGGCGCGATCGCGGTAGTACATGTAGAACCAGTCGTACGACGGCTTGAAGACCATGCCGGCGGCGGTCAGCACGGCCTCGTGGCCGGCCCCGGAGATCTGGAAGAAGATCTTATTCTGCCGCTTGAGCTGGATTTCCTTGTCGTCGAGCCGGCGCGACAGGAACATCGTGCGGTAGGCAGCGATGAGCTGGTCCTTCGTGAGGCCGTGCGTGGTGCGACGGGCCTTGGCGGAGGTGGCCATTGGACTGGGGATACGGGGAGACTG
>JANLTT010000162.1:0-13493 GCA_031363115.1 Gemmatimonas sp. | reverse complement strand
CGCCGAATCGACCGGGGCGGCATCCACCGGTGCCGAAGGGGCGCAGGTAGATGTAGTTGTCAATCGCGTTGTTGAAGACACTCACCTCGCCATTCACCCGCGTCCCCTCGATGCGAATGCCGAGGTCGGTGTTGAGCGAGGTCTCCACATTGAGATTGGGATTGCCGCGCTCATAGGCCCGCGTCCCCTCGTGATAGCCATTCGCAAAGAGATCAGGGGCGCCGGGCGCTCGGAAGCCGCGCCCGACACTCGTCACGAGCGCAGCGTACGGTGTGAGGCGATACGCCAACCCCGCACTCCCGGTGATGGCCTGGTGCCGCTGTGACTGTGCGCTGAGCCCGAGGACGGCGTCATTCTCGACGGCGAGATCGCGCACGTCCCAGCGCGCGCCGAAGGTAGCGCGCACCCGCCCACGCTCGACATGCTCGAGCGCGTAGACGGCGAGGTTCTGCGAGCGGGAGTTGGGAATCAAGGTCGCCGTGCCGCGCTTTTCGAAGCGGCTGTCCATCGCGAAGACACCGAAGGTGCCGCCGCTGAAGGGGCCAATGGCCTCGTGATGCAGGTGCACAAAGCCGGTGGCGCTATTGATCAACAGGCCCAGCGCGATGTCCGCGGCATCGGCGGTATTGTACTCGCGTCGAAAGTTCTGTTCGACGCCGAGTTGTGTCTGCAAACGCGTGCGTTGGGTGAGCGGCCGCGCGAGTTCGAAGGTGCCGCGCCGCGTGGAGAGGCGTTGATACCCGGTGTATCCCGGCACGGTGACGGGATTGTCGAAAATCTCGATGCGTTCGGCGCGCTGCGAGAATCGAACGGCCACGCGACTCGCCGCGCCCGTCCATCCAACACTCGCATCGAGATGTGCCGTTTCATTCTCGGTGTTCGCGAGCACGCCGCTTGGCGCGCGCATGTCGCCGGTGGTGCGGCCCGTGAGCGCGAGTCGCGCACCGAACCCACTGCGCGCCCCATCGAGGCTGAGCGTCGCGTCCGGGCCCATCACGTTGGTGTTGTACGCCATGGTCACTCGGCCACGCACGAATGCCGGCTCACCGCGCGCCTGCGCAAGCGCGGGGGCCACAACGTTCACCACGCCGCCGAGCGCATCGCTCCCATACAGCACGCTCGCCGGGCCCTTGATCACTTCGATCTGCTCGGCATTTGCGGTCTCGACATTCGGCGAATGGTCGTGTCCCCACTGCTGCGTCTCGGAGCGCTGGCCGTTGTCAAGCGTGACGATGCGGCTGTGCGTGAGCCCGCGAATCACCGGCTTTCCAATGCCCGTGGTCATGGAGAGGGAGCGCACGCCGGGGAGCTGCTCGAGCGCATCGCCCACCGCGGCCCCCTGCGAACGCCGCAACTCGGCGCCGCCGACGACGGCCACGGGTTGCGGGGCATCGAGGACACGCGTGGCGTTCAGGGTCGCCGTGACCTGCACGGCCTGAATGGCCCGGGCCGAGTCAGGCTTTGCTGGAGTGCGCGCGGGGGCGGGCCGGCGAGTGGAGTCGGCTTTGGCGGGTGCCTGCTGGGCTTCCAGTGGGAGCACGGCGAGGCAACAGAGGATAAGGGCGAGCGGAGTATTCATTTTGGGTAGGCTTGACTCGTAGTTAGGATATACTAACTTTCAGCTCGTGACAAGTCTTCCTATCCCAACACCCTTGCCTCCGCGGCCCCCTGACCGTGGGTGGCGGCATGCGCGCATCAGTCCATCGCTCGCGGAATCGTATCGTTCCATTCCGATTCCCAACGCGATCTGGTGGCGGAAGCTCCTCGCCTTCGCCGGCCCCGGCTATCTCGTCGCCGTCGGCTACATGGACCCCGGAAACTGGGCCACCGATCTCGCCGGCGGCTCGCGATACGGCTACACGCTCCTGTCGGTCATCCTGCTCTCGAATCTGATGGCGATCCTCCTGCAAGGGCTCGCCGCCAAGCTCGGCATTGTCACCGGGCGCGACCTCGCCCAGGCCTGCCGCGACCACTATTCAAAGCCGGTCGCGCTCATGCTCTGGGTGCTCTGCGAAATCGCCATCGCAGCCTGCGACTTGGCCGAGGTGATCGGCACCGCCATCGCGCTCCAACTGCTCTTCGGCATCCCGCTGACGTGGGGCATTGTCATCACCGCAGTCGACGTGCTTATCCTCCTCGCGCTGCAGGAACGTGGCTTCCGCCTGCTTGAAGCGGTGGTCATCGTGCTCATGGCGACCATCGGCGGCTGCTTTCTCTTCGAGATCATCATCTCGCGTCCCGATCTCGCCGGCGTCGCACGGGGCTTCATCCCGCAGACCTCGATCCTCACCGATCGAGGCCAGCTCTACATCGCCATCGGCATCCTCGGTGCGACGGTGATGCCGCACAATCTCTACCTGCACAGCTCCATCGTGCAGACGCGCAGCTACAATCTCGATGAGCCCGGAAAGCGCGAGGCGGTGAAGTTCGCCTTCATCGATTCCACCATCGCGCTGTCCTTTGCCCTGTTCATCAATGCCGCCATCCTGATTGTCGCCGCGGCGACATTCCATACCACGGGGAACACCGACGTCGCGGAAATCCAGGATGCGTACAAGCTCCTCTCGCCTCTCCTCGGCGTGACGGGAGCGAGTGCGGTGTTTGCCGTCGCGCTCCTCGCGAGCGGGCAGAACTCGACGCTCACCGGCACGCTCGCCGGACAGATCGTGATGGAGGGGTTTCTGAACCTCCGCCTGAAGCCCTGGATGCGACGGCTCATCACGCGGTCGATTGCCATCGTTCCCGCGGTGATCGTGAGCATCAAGTACGGAGATCGCGGCACGGGAACGCTCCTCGTGCTCTCGCAAGTCATCCTCAGCTTCCAGCTTGCCTTCGCCGTGGTGCCCCTCGTGCAATTCACGAGCGACCGCGAGAAGATGGGCAACTTCGTCAATGCGCGCTGGCTCAAGTATCTTGCGTGGTCGGTAGCCGTGGTGATTGCCTCGCTTAACGCGTGGCTGCTCGTGCAAACGGTTCGCAACGGGATTCCCTGATGTCCGAGCAACTCCCTGCATCACCCGCGCTGACAGGACAGGCCGAGGACTACCTCAAGGCCATCTATGAACTCGAGCAGCGTGGCACCTCCGCGGGCACCAACGACATCGCCGCGCGGCTGCGCATCGCGCCGGCCTCGGTGACGGGGATGGTCCAACGGCTTGCGCGGCTCGGGCTGGCGGAGTCGGAGCGCTACAAGGGGACTCGGCTGACCGAGGCCGGGCGCCTCGCGGCCCTCCAGTTGATTAGGCGTCATCGCATCATCGAGAGCTATCTCGTGCAGCGGCTTGGTTTTGGCTGGGAGCACGTACACGAGGAGGCGGAACGACTCGAGCACGCGGCGAGCAACGAGCTCATTGCGCGGATGGCCGAATCGATCGGCAATCCGACCGAGGATCCGCACGGGGCGCCAATTCCAGCGGCCGACGGCACTATTGACGAGATACACCTGGAGTCTCTCGCCGATGTCGCAGTGGGGAGTGAGGCCACCGTGATGCGGATGTCGGACCGCGACCCGGAGTTTCTCCTCTACCTCGATGCCCTTGGCATCCGGCCGGGAGCGCGGGTGCGGGTGCTGGCGCGCGAGCCGTTCGACGGTCCGCTGACGATTCAGGTGGGCGGGGCGTCGCAAATCATTGGCACGAATTCGGCGGCTCGGGTCTTTATCCGATAACCGCCGCCTGTCCTTTGGAGCTCCATCTCCAAGGGCGGGCGTCGTGAGTCTCGATCCCCACGACGGAGTACGTCACCGATGAAGCGCTGGTCATTCCTGCTGATTGCGCCCCTGATGCTTGCGGCCACGCCGCGCACGGCCCCGCAGTCGTATGTCCGCGATGTCGCCCACAGTCAGATCAACTTTGTCGCCGAAGCGCTCCTTGTGTCTGCGCACGGCACCTTCGACCGCTGGGATGCGGAGATCATGTTCGACGCGGAGCAGCTCGAGGCCACGTCGCTGAAGATCACGATTGATGCGAAGAGCATCAACACACGCATCGAGCGTCGCGACAATCACCTTCGTAGCAATGACTTCTTCGCGACGGATTCCTTCCCGTCCATCACTTTCGTTTCGACGGGTGTGAACAAGACGGCCGAGAACCGTATGTTGGTGACGGGCGATCTGACGATTCGTGGCCGCACGAAGCGCGTGGCAATACCGGTGCGTCTCAACTTCTTCGACGCGGCCCGCAATGTTGGGCGCGTCACCGGCACCTTCGTGGTGAACCGCAACGAGTTCGGGGTGAGCTTCAATCCGGGTGCGAATCCGATCGAGCCCGAGGTGGCGGTGCAGTTTGACGTCGCCTTCCAGAAGCCGCGGGCGTAAGGGGTCATGATGCGGCGCCTGTTGGCGCTGCTCACGGCGCTTGTGCTTGTCCCCACTGGGGGCGCCGCACAGGCGCCGTTGCGCAGTATCGCCATTGACGAACGGCTCGCCGCAAAGGCCGGGCTCGCGGTCGGCGATCGCGTGGTCGTGGCTCCCATGGCGGGTGCGCCTGGCGACACCGTCACCATTGCCGCCATCACCGAGCGCAGCGCCGACCCGAGCGAGATTGCGCGCAGTGAGTTTCGTGGGCGACTCCATCTCGATCATCTCCAGGCCCTCACGGGCGCGGGAGACCGCGTCGGACGCTTTGCGATTGGCACCGCCGACACACCGGCCGCGATTGACTCCGCCGTCGCGAGCATCAATGCCCTCGCCTTCGGCTTCCGGGCCTATCGCGCGAGCGATGTCGCCATCGAGACCTCCGCGACCTTTCGCGTCGTGAATCGCTTTCATCGCGCGATTGGCGTCATCACGATCGTGGCGAGCGCGATCTTTCTGCTGTGCATCACCCTGCTCAAGGTGGACGAACGTCGCCGCGATGTCGGTGCGCTGCGTCTCCTTGGAGTCTCGAGCTCCACCATCGTACGCGCGGTGGTGCTCGAGGCCTCGTTCGTCTCGCTCATTGGCTCGGCGATGGGTGCCGCATTCGGCTATATCGCCTCCGCAATCGTGAACTGGCACTATCAGGGTGTGTACGCGACGCCGCTAAAGTTCGCGATTGTCACGCCGGAGATCGTGTTCTTTGCCACCGGGCTCTCACTTTCGCTCGGTGTCGTCGCCGGATTGCTCGCTGCGCGACGCCTGGTGCGCCGTCCGCCACTGGAGCTCGTCGGCCGATGATGCTTCGCCTCGCCCTCGCCAATCTCACGCGCCGCGCCGCACGCACCGCGCTCACCACCGCCGGTGTCGCCGTCGCCTCGGCGATGCTTCTCGACATGGTGATGCTCGGCAGCGGGATGCGCGAAAGCTTTCGTGGCTTCCTCGAGCAGCAGCCCTATCAGCTGCGCCTCACGCCACGCGGCACGATGCCCTTTGATTCCGAAGCGACGATTGGTGGCGCGTCAGAGTTGATTGCGCGAATCACCGCGGACCCGGACGTGGTGAGCGTCGCGCCCGTGCTGGGTGGCAAGCTCTTCGTCTCGCGTGGCGACAGTGTCGTCGCGGGCTTCGCGTTGGGCATCGATGCCACCAAGCAGGCGGATTACATCATCGTCGAAGGACGCGATATCACCGCGCCAAACGAAACGGTCTGGAATGGCGCGCTGCTCGACGCCGCGGGACTCACGGTGGGCGATACCGTGCGCGGGGCCGCAGGTTACGATCCACAACTGCGTCGCTTCACCGGCGCCCGTGCACTCGTGATTGTCGGGCGCGGCCGCTTCGTCATGCTCTCCGGCGGTGAACTCGCCTCGGCGCTGCAACTCCCGACGCTGCAGGAGATGGGCGGTCCTGATCGCGCCGATCGCATCTCGGTTGCGCTCGTGGGCGTACGCGAGGGCGCGGCCGCTGAGGCAGTGGCAAAGCGCATCGAAGCCGCGGAACCGCGCATGTCCGCCATCTCCACAGAAGCGGCGCTGCGATTCGTGGACGAACGGCTCGGCTACTTCCGCCAGCTCGCCTTCATCCTCGCGAGTGTTTCGCTCGCGGTGGGCTTCTTGCTCGTCACCACGCTGGTGACGGTGAGCGTAAATGAGCGCATCGGCGAGTTCGCCGTGCTGCGGGCGATTGGCGTCGCGCGTTGGCGGATCGTGGCGCAGGTGATGGCCGAGGGGGTCGCGCTCTCCGTCGTGGGCTCGGTGCTCGGTCTCGGCCTCGGGTTGGTGACGGCGAAGTGGTTGAATGGCATTCTTGCGTCCTTCCCGGGACTGCCGGCGGCCTTTGAGTTTTTTCGGTTTGAGCCGAGTGCGGCCTTTCGGTCGCTTGGCATGCTCGTGATTTGCGGGATTCTCGCTGGCATCTGGCCCGCGTGGCGCGCGGCCTCGTTGCCGATCGCGAAGACCCTGCGTGAGGAGGCGGTGGCATGACCCAGGGTGCGAAGTCGTTGGTCCTCAGCGCGCGCGAGGTGCGGCGCGACTATCCCGTGGTGGGTGAGCCGGTGCATGCGGTGCGCGGCATCACGCTCGACATCGCCGAGGGAGAGTATGTGGCGATCGTCGGCCCGTCGGGCTGCGGCAAGTCCACGTTGCTCAATCTGCTCGGCGCGATTGATCGCCCGACGGCAGGAAGCATCACGATCGCCGGACGCGATGTCTCCAAGCTCAGTGATTCCGAAGCCACGCGATTCCGGCTCACGGGCATTGGCTTTGTCTTCCAGCGCTTCTACCTGATGCCGACGCTGACGGCGGCCGAGAATGTCGAGTTGCCGATGAGCGAGGCGAAGGTGCCGCGTGCGGAGCGAGAAGCGCGTGCGCGCGAATTGCTGCGCTATGTCGGGCTCGAGGGACGCGCCGGGCATCGTCCGTATCAGTTAAGCGGTGGCGAGCAGCAGCGTGTGGCGATTGCGCGCGCGCTGGCCAACAAGCCGGCGCTGCTCTTGGCCGACGAGCCGACGGGAGAACTTGATGCGCGCACCGGTACCGAGATGATTGAGATGTTTGCGCGTCTCAATGCCGATGGCACGACGCTGGTGGTGGTGACGCACGACGAAGAACTCGCGCAGGCCGCGAAGCGTCGCGTGCATATGCGTGATGGTGAGATTGTGGACGACACGGGGCGTAGCGCCCGATGATCTTCCGCCTCGCCTTCGGCGGCCTCCGCGATCGCCCCTGGCGCTCGCTCTTTCTCCTCGCCGGCTTCGGGCTCGGCGTAGGCGTCATGATTGTGCTGCTTGCGATTGGCGAGGCGATGGTGCTGCAGTCGAAGGACGAGAAGCTCGTGGGAGGCGGCACCATCTCCGTGCTTCCCGAAGGACTGTCGCTCGAGGTCATGAAGACCGGCGGCGTGGGCGGGATGTTCGTGAGCATTGCGAACGCGCGCTTCGTGCATCGCCAGGTGTTGGCGTCACCGCGACTCGCCGGCGTTGTGATGGCCGTCGCGCCGCAGACCGATGGCGCGTTGCTCTATGTTCGCACGCCGAAGGGCGAGTATCCGATGCGCGCGATGGGAGAGATTCCCTCGGCCACTCGTGCCGTCGGCGCCGCGCCCGTGATTGCGAGCGGGGCGTGGGAGGACGATGATCACGACCGGCGATTCCTCTCGCCGACGCGCGCCGAGCTGCGGCATGAGATGGATCACTTTCATCTCACCCCCGCCAGCATTCCAGAGGCTGAGCGTGCGTCGTGGGGCGAGTGGCATTACTTCAACGTGATCAGCGCCGATGCCAAGCGGTGGGCCTTCATCACGCTCGCGGTGGGTGGTGACGTACCGAATGGCGAGCATGCGGGGCAGGTGCTCATCACGGTGCACGAGGAGGGGAAGCGCGAGCGGCGGTTTGAGACGTTGGTGCCACGTGTGGGCCTCTCGCTCGACACGACCCGTGCCGACCTCACGATTGGCGAGAGCCGCGTGGAAGTGATGCCCGATGGGCGGTATCGCCTCCATGCGATTGCACGCGAAGCGGGGACACGAGCCGAGGCGAAGGTTGATTTGGTCGTGGATCCTCAGACGGGGGCGTATTTCCCGGGCGCGAACATCGGCGGGGAGCGACTCGTGAGTGGCTACGCGGTGCCGGCGTTGCGCGCCTCGGCGAGTGGATCGCTGTGCGTGGCGGGGCGGTGCGAGCAGTACGCCGGTGCGCCCTCGTATCATGACCACAACTGGGGCGTCTGGCAGGATGTCACCTGGGAGTGGGGTTCGGCACGGCTCGGCGCCTACTCGTTGCTGTACGGACGCGTCGTGCGCGGCGGCGACGATGCGGTGGACGAGCCCCTCTTTGTGTATCTCGTGGATTCGCTCGGCTTTGCCGGGGTGTTCAGACCCCGCACCATCACGTACGAGGAAGGGCGGAGCGTGACGGCGAATGGGCGAACCGTGCGGGTGCCGGCTCGCGCACTGCTGTTTGATGCACGGGGGCTGGACACGCTCAGGATTGAACTCGAGATCGAGGACGCCGCGGCGACGCCGATGCGGGCGCGGTGGGTGGGGGCAGAGCAGGGCGCTCCCCTCTTTGTGCAGATGAAGGGAAGCGCGCGCCTCAGTGGGCGACTCAATGGAAGGGTGTTGGACGACCGCGGGCGTGGATTCTTCGAAACGTGGCGGAAGTAAAAAGAGTCGCTAACATGCGTGGGAATGCGGCGTCAGACGGAAAGACCCTAACCCATCCAGTTATGCGTTTGCGCCGCTTAATCCTCGTCCTGGTGGTATCGCTCGTCGCCTCCGCCTGCAGCGATGCCACAGCCACGGTTGCCCCCACGGCAGATGATGTCGCGATCACTGCGGCGCTCAACATCGAACCGCGCGCGTTGCCCAACTACGCGAACCAGACGCTGCCGGCCTACTATGCCGTCGCGACCGCGCGCGAAACGGTGGGCCTCTCCGCAAACCCCATTACGAATGCGGGGGCCACGCTCGGGCGCGTGCTCTTTTTCGATACGCAGCTGAGCCGCACGAATAACCTCTCGTGCGCGAGCTGTCATGCGCAGTCGCTCGCCTTTGGGGACTCGGCGCAGTTCAGCGTCGGGTACGAGGGTGGCCTGACGGGAGCGCACTCGATGCGCCTCACCAACGCGCGCTTCAACGAGAGCGGCCGCTACTTTTGGAACAAGCGTGCGCTCTCGCTCGAGGCGCAGACGACGCAGCCGGTGCAGGACTCGATTGAGATGGGCTTTGACGCCGCTCACGGCGGCATCACGGTGCTGCTGGCGCGGCTGCAGGGGTTGCCGTACTATCCGCCGCTCTTCCGCCGCGCCTTCGGGACCGATGTGATCACCGAAGCGCGCGTGCAGCAGGCGCTGGCGCAGTACGTGCGCAGCATTTTGGCGACGAACAGCAAGTGGGATATGGGCTTTACGACCGTGGATGCGGCCCCAGGCGCGCCGAACTTCGCCACGCCGCTGCCGAACCTCACGCCGCAGGAGCAGCGTGGCCAGGCGCTCTACTTTCTCCCGCCAAATGCGGGGGGCGCCGGGTGTCAGGGCTGTCATGTGGCCCCGAGCTTCTCACTGGCCGCGAACTCGTTGAGCAACGGCCTCGATGCGGGGAACAGCGTGGTCTTCCGTGCGCCCTCGCTCAAGAACGTGGCGCGGAGCCGTCGCTTCATGCATGACGGTCGCTTCACGACACTCGAGCAGGTCGTGGATTTCTACGACACGGGAGTGCAACGCAGCCCGGCAACGGATCCGCGCCTGATTGGCCCGGGCGGTGCGCCGCGTCGTTTGGATCTCACGGCGGCGGACAAGGAGGCGTTGGTGGCCTTTCTGCGCACGCTGAACGAGCAGACCATCGGGACCGATACGCGCTTTACCGATCCGTTCAAGCGATAAGTCAAGAAGTCAGCGGCCTGGCGCTCGCGATACTGGCGAGACGGAGGACACGGGCCAGTGCCCGGCCGCGCGACAGCGCTTCTCCTGCACCTCAACCTCGGCGGAGACGCGTCCAACCAGCAGAAGGATCGCTGGGGTGAAGACGGCGGTGAACACGACGATCGCCGCAAAGCCGAGGGTGTGATGATTGCCCAAGGATGTGCGCCAGAGCATGAACTGCACATAGCAGAGGAGCAACATCATGAGTACGCCGATGATGTCCATCGCGAACTGCATCCGCTCCACCACCGGCCCCTGATATTCACGCGGGAGCGCGAGGAGTCGCTCCTTCGCGGAGAAGTTGAAGAGCTCGGGCTGCTTCGGCAACAACACCGTGAGCCAGGTCAGAAAGGCCTGCGTGAGCGCGGCGATGCCGACGAGTAGGAACCAGTTAAAGAGCGACTTCTCCGTCGTGTGCGTAATCACTCCCTGCGCAGAGATCTTCATGGCAATCTCTGCTGGAAGTCCGGCATAGGTGGCCGCCGTGAAGGCCACGAGGCCGATCAGCACGACCCACGGTAGGATGCGCGTGTTGCTCATCGAGGATCTACTGCCGCGCCAACGCGCGGAGTCCTTGGTGTATGTACGCGACACGCCCGTCAGCGTCGCGCACCAGAATCCAGGTCACCGCCGCCCCGTTGGGCGGCTTGTAGGCGAGTCGGTCGTTGCCGATCATCTCCACCGGATACGCGAAGGGGCCCTGCCGGTAAACGAGCGTATCGCCGCGGAGCTCAAAGTCCATGCGACGACGCGACTGTGCATAGGTGCCCGCAATCGCGCTCCGCTCCGCGGCGGTTGGCGCACGGGGCGCCGGCGGCTGACTGGGCGCGGCGACGGCCAACTTCGCGACTTCCCGCGCGACAAGGGTCGTCAGTCCGGCAACGGGATTCCCGTCGCGGTTGTCCAGAATCACCACGGAAACGCGTTGGTCGGGAAACATCGCGACGCTGGCGTTGAAGCCGTTGATGGAGCCGCCGTGCGACCAGAAGCGCGCGCCGAACATCCGACCGACGTTGAGCCCGTACGCGTATTTCGCAATGGAGTCGCCGGGAATAGCCGCGCTCCCCGTCGTCATGAGTCGCACCGCCTCAGTCGTCATCACGCGCTGGCTGTCGAGCATGCCACCGTCCATCAGTGCGATGGTGAAACGCGCCATGTCCTGTGCGCTTGCCATCAGGAAGCCAGCCGCCCACTGCGCGGTGTTCTCCGTAAAGGGCCGCACAACCACGCCCGGGTTTGTCTGCATCCCGACATGTCCCTGCGAGAAATCGCGGGTCATCGCCTCAAGTGGGCGAAAGCTCGCGTGCGGCATTCCGAATTTCCGGAGCACCCGTTCGTCCGTGAGCGCGCCGAATCGTGCGCCGCCGGCGCGCTCGGCCACGTAGCCCGCCATCGAGTAGCCGGGATTCGAGTACGAGATGACACGCCCGGGCTCCGTGAAGAAGAGCGTATCGGAGACGTCGCGCATCACTTCGCCCAGTGCGCCCTCACCCATACGTCCGTACGGAATGGCGTTGTCGAGCCAGCCGGCGGTGTGTGTCAACAACTGGTGCGTGGTGACGGTGCCGACGCGACGGCCTGCGAGTTCGGTCACATAGCGCGAGATCGGCGCGTTCACGTCGAGCTTTCCCTCAACGACCAGCTCACTGAGCGCCGCCGCCGTCACCATCTTGGTGACGCTGCCCACGCGGAACAGGGTGAGCGGCGTGACCGGACGACCCGTCTCGATATCCGCCACGCCAAAGGCGCGTGAATACACCACCTGCCCGTTCACGGCGATTGCGACCTGCGCGCCGGGAGTCAGCGTACGAGCGAGCTCGGCGGTCATCAGCGAGTCCACCGACTGTTGCCAGGCGGGACGCTGCGCCAATGCCGGCCGTGACGCGATGGCAGCAACGATTACGAAAAGCCCAACGCAGTGAATGGACAGACGGCGGAGTAAGGACAACACGAAACACTCGGGCTGGAGTCAGCGCTCGGATCAGTTTGGCTTCAGGGTCGCGACGAGCCAATCCGCGAGGGTACCCATGACTTCATCATCAATGCGACCTGACGGCAGGCGCGAATAGCCTGATGGCGCACCGTTGGTGTCGCGCAGAAAGAGATGGTTCCTATCTGGGAATACGTGCGTGGTCACGCGGCGGTTTCGTGCGTCGCGAAGCGCCCGCTCAATCTTTGGCGCCTGGTCGGCCGTCACCTGCCTGTCCGTGGCGCCCTGCAGAATCAACACGGGCTGCCGCACGCGACGAATCGTGGGGAGCGGATCATACGAAAGAAAGAAGCGCATCCATGGTGCGCGCGCGGTGGTGCTGTCGAACTGCGCGCGGATCGCCGCGAGCGCCGAGTCGCGTGCCGCGGGCGCAATGCTTGGCTCGGACTCCACCGCGCTTCGTAGCTGAAACGAAATCACCGAGTCACCGCGATCGGCGGGGCCAGCCATCAAGACAATGGCGGCGATCCGTCGATCCTCCGCGGCAATCATCGGCGCAATCATTCCCCCCTCGCTGTGCCCGACGAGCGCAATGCGCGCGCCATCGATGTCGCTCCGCGTGCGCAGATACGCCACGCCGGCGCGAATGTCATTGGCGAAGTCCGCGGTGGTGCCGGTCACATCGCCGCCGGAGCCGCCAACGCCGCGATCATCCAGACGCAGCACCGCAATGCCGCGGCGGCCGAGCGTGTCGGCGACCTGGCGAAAGAGACGGAAGCCCGGCACGAGGGAGATTGTTTCGTCACGGTCCTGCTGACCCGAGCCCGTGATCGTGACGACCGCCGGCACGCGGCCACGCGCGTTCGAGGGAATCGTGAGCGTTCCCGTGAGCGAGTGGCCCGCGGGCGTGCGCACCACGACCTGTTCCGCGCGATACGGAGCGTTTGCCGGTGCGGAGTAATCCGGCGCGCCAATGGCAATTGTTGCCGCCTCCGGGCCAACCAGCACGCGCATCGTGATGTTCTGCCCCGGGAGGTACCCACCCGTGACATTTCCGTCGGCATCCACCGAGGCCACGGTCACGTTGCCAAGAATCGAGAATCGTGCGCTGTCTGGAGCGAAGAGCTCGAGTGTGCCGTTCACCGTCTGCCCATTCGCCAGCAGGAAGAGCGGGAGCGCGAGCGTCGTGACGCCGCGCGCGCGGGCGATGCGCACGCCCTGCTCGAGCACGGTGAAGTCGTTGTTGAAGAGCGGCAACGCGCCCGGCTTGGTGGCTGGGCTCATCTTGCGTTCATTCGCGCCTGCAATGATCACCAGGTGCGCCGTGTCGCCACTGAACTGCATTGAGCCGCGTTGCAACGGGGCGGCATCGGCGGCGGCGCCGGGCCCCTGTGCGCTGAAGGTTGCGTGCGAGATGAGGTGCGCCGGCGCCAGTTCATACGTCACGGTGATGCGCGGCAACCCGCGTCCATCCACCACCGTTGTGACGCGATCCGCGGAACGAGTGGAGCGCTGGACGAGCACGGTATCGGTGCCGCGCAGCAGGATGACGGCCGCCGAGCGAACGCCACCCTGCGCTTCAGCACGTGCGGCGATAAGGAGCCCAGCAATCAGCAACACCGCCGCAAGCAGGAAGAGTCGACGCACGGCCGGGCGAGAGCGACGAAAAACGAGGTGCAGCATTACGACTCCAAGGAATCAGTTGTATCAGGTGAATCAGGTGATTCAGGTACGACCGGCAACTCAGGCGCGGGCGAGTCGGTCGACCGCACCGGACGCCCCGCGCGCT
>JANLTT010000146.1:0-2109 GCA_031363115.1 Gemmatimonas sp. | reverse complement strand
TCCACGCCGGCGGCGCGGAGTCGCTTCTCGCCCATCCACGTCACGACCACAAGATATACTGCCAGCACGGCAATCGTCGCCATGCCAGCCTGTGCGCCGGCCGTCGCGAACGACTTCTTGATCTCCGCACCAAGGCTCTGCACGGTGAAGCCGACGAAGACGATGATGAGGTAGGCTGGCGCGACGTACTTCATGATGAACTTGAAGATGGTCGGGACGCGGATCGACGCGCCGTTGTGCAGCTCCTTCCAGCCGCGCTCGATACCGAACACCCAGCCGAAGTAGATGATCTGCACCATCGCGAGCAGGAAGATCAAGTACGTGCCGACCCAAAAGTCCACGGTGCTCCAGAACGAGCCGCCCGCAGTGAACCACAGCGTCAGGATCGCCCCGACCGCGCCGATTCCAGCGATGACCGCGGTGGACTTCGCGTGCGTCCAGTTGGTGGCTTCCTTCAGATGCGCCACGGCCGGCGCGTACATCGAGAGCGAGCTCGTAATGGCCGCCAACCAGAGCATGAAGAACCAGAGCGCGCCAATGATGTTCTCAAACGCACCCATCTGCGCAAAGACCACCGGCAGCGTGTTGAAGCCGAGGCCGAACGAACCGGTCGCGACCGCACCCGCGGTGCCGCTCAAGCCCAAGAATACGAAGGCCGCCGTCAGCGTGATCATGCCGCCGAATCCGACCTCGAAGAGCTCGTTCGTTGCGCTGGCCGTAAGGCCGGAGAGCGCGACGTCGTCGTTCTTCTTCATGTACGACGCGTAGTTGATGATCACACCGAATCCGACAGAGAGCGAGAAGAAGATCTGTCCAGCGGCGGCCAGCCAGGTCTTGAAGTTGCCAAGCGCCGAGAAGTCGGGGTTCCACATGTAGCCGAGCCCGTTGATGACATTCTGCTCGGGAAGGTCGGGATTCGGCGTGCCCAGCGTCAGCACGCGAATCAGCACGATCATCGCGCAGACGGCCATCACCGGCATTGCGTAGGACACGAACTTTTCGATGCCCTTCGAGAGGCCCTTGAAGACGAAATAGATATTGATGGCGAACACCACCACCCAGCTGATCACGGTGAACTTGGAGTCACCGGTGAAGAGCATGCCGTCACCGTCCACGCCGGTAATCAACGAGTAGAAGCTGCTCGAGGCCGCCGCCTGCTCGGCGATCGGCGTCCCCTGCACGATGCCGATGCCGCCCGAGATGTACTTGAGGAAGTACGCAAAGGTCCACGTCTCGATGAACATGTAGTACGTGGAAACACCCAGAGGGATCAACACGCCGAAGATGCCGAGGTAGCGCGCCACGCGCCCCTTGCCGATCGCACCCATGACCATCGGCGCGCCATGAAGGCCCTTCCGGCCGCCGTAACGCCCCATCGTCCACTCCGCCCACCCAATCGGAATGCCGAGCAGGAAGAGGGCGCAGAAGTAGGGAATCAAAAAGGCGCCGCCGCCGTTCTCGGCCGCCTGGCCGGGAAAGCGGAGGAAGTTGCCGAGTCCGACGGCGGATCCAGCAACGGCGAGGATTACGCCGAGCTTAGAGCCCCATTCTTCCTTGTGTTCTGTCATGCAGGGTTTGTCCGGGGGAGGAGGTAAGACACACCTGTAAACGAGCGGGCAAACCGGAAATGTTACACCGATTTCCAGTTGGGGCTACGGGCAGAAGGCAATCAACGTTCCGCGGCCACACCGCCGCACCGAGGCTTAGGCCTCGGCGCGCATCCGCCGCAGCACGCGCCCGGCGCGCTCAGCCGCTTCGGTAATCCGCGCCGGACTCGTGATGAACGAGACGCGGAAGAAGCCTTCGCCCCCTACGCCGAGCGACGACCCCGCGAGCACAATCACACCCTCGTCGGCCATCAAACGCTCGTGAAAGGCGAGTGAGGGCACGTCGGCCGGGAGTGGCACCCAGAGATACATCGAGGCCTTCGGCGACTCGACATTCTCAAAGCCATTCGCACGGAACGCGGCCACCGCCGCATCGCGACGCTCCTCAAAGACCGCGATGTTCCCCGGCACCCACTCGGCGTGGCTCTCCAGCGCCGCCACTGCCGAGGCCTGCACCGCCATGAACTGGCCCGTGTCGAGGAAGCTCTTCGTCTTGGAGAGC
>JANLTT010000120.1:0-21700 GCA_031363115.1 Gemmatimonas sp. | reverse complement strand
CCCACGCCTTACACGCGGCGAGCCTCGTCGCTACGCGCCGAGTCTCTTGCTACGGCGTAGGGCCCTACGCCACGGGTCCAGCCCCTCCCGGCAGGCTTTCTACGGCGCGCGCGGTTGGATTCGCGGTCACGCGCTGCCGCGGGTTCGTTACCGCGGATTTGCCGCACGCGCGTGCGCCGAGTGCCGGCGCAGAGGCGCGCCGCGTGCCGGAACAAGCAGTGCCGTTGCAGTAAACCCCCAGCAGGGAGGGAAGCGGGGCCTCCGGTAGCGAAGCCCTCACGCGTAGCAAGAGACTCGGCGCGCAGCGACGAGGCTCGCAGCGTGTAAGCGTGGGGGCTGAGCGAAAGGAGGCCCCGCGACCCGACCGCGCTCACCGAAACCAGACTATCGACGCGCCGTCGAGCCACGCAAAGCAAACAGCAAATCCACATAGCTCTTCTCAATATCGGCGAGCCCAGCTGCGCGCGTTCCCGCCGCGGGACGAATCAGCATGAACTCGTTCGGGGCATGCGCACCGGTGCCGTAGCCCATTCCGCTGAAGAGCAACGGAATGCCCAGCCGCTCGGTGAACTGGTAGAAGGGCGCGCTCCCTGCGAGGCGCGGCGAAACGGTCGGCGTGATCCCAAACTTTCGGTACACCGAGAGCGCCGACTGAATCAGCGGCGCCTCCACCGAAGTCTGCGCTGCCGGATAGCCAGACATTTGGCGGATGATGATGTCGTCGAAGCCCTGTTGCTGCAGGTGCCGACGAATGCGCGCCATCGCGCTGTCCGGCGAGAGTCCAATTGGCAGACGCGAATCCACCTTCGCCACCGCGCGGTGCGGCAGGATGGTCTTCGCTCCTTCGCCTGCATATCCGGAGTAGATGCCGTTGATGTTGAGCGTCGGATGATAGAACTGACGCACCAACAGATCGCGGCCACTCAAGCCATCGATGTAGCGCTCGATCCCAAAGGCGCGACGACCGCGCTCTTCACCGCCACGCGCCGCAAGCGCATTCACGAGACGCTGCTCTTCGAGCGTCGGCGGACGAATGCCGTCGTAGTAGTTGGGCACCACAATCGTGTTGCCATCGCGGCTCGTCATCGAGGCCAGTGCTTGCGTCAGGCGCCAGGCCGGCGCGTCGACAATCGCCTTGTACGATCCATGAATCTCCGCCTGAGTCGGGCCGCCCCAGCTGCCGCCTCGCGACTCGAGCTCCATGTACAGGATGCCCTTCACGCCAAGCGACATCTCAATCGAGCCGTCGGGTGACTGCGAGTTAAACGGGAAGAATGCACCATCGGCCGTGCGCAGCCGCGCCTCGAAGCGATCCACCAGCTCCGGATAGTTCGGCGAGCCGAGTTCCTCTTCACCCTCGGCGAGCACCATCAGGTTCACGGGGAGCTTGCCATCGACCGCGATGATGGAGGAGAGCGCATTTAGGAAGGCGCGCTCCGGTCCCTTTTGGTTGGTGGCGCCTCGCGCCATCAGCACTTGGCCGAGTTCGGTATCTACGAGTGCCGCGGCGAAGGGTGGCACACGCCAGTTGTCTTCGACCGGCTGCACGTCGTACATCATGTAAACCACGAGCGTCCGCGGGGCGCCGGCGTCGTAGTAGCCCCACACGCCGGGATGTCCTTTCGTCGGGATGACTTCCGCTTCCTGGAAGCCGAGCGCGCGTAGGTCGTCGCGCAGCAACGTTGCCATCTCGGTGATGCCCACGCTCTGGGCCGAAATGGAGGGCTGCCGCAGCCACCGCTGGATATTGGCGAGATGCGCGTCGAGGTTGGCATCAATGTGCCGGTAGATCGCCTCGTGGCGGCCGCGGTACGGCGCCACGCTTGAGGCGTCGTAGCGCTCTTCAGTCGCAAAGGGAAAGACCGGCTCGCCTGGGCGCTGGGCCTCGAGCGTGCCGGCAGTCAACGCCGTCACGGCGGTGAAGAGTGCAATCCGAAGCACGCGCATGGATGTCCTTGATGAAGTGAGAGACCTAGAGAATTCGACTATACATCTGCACGGCGTTCTCGCCGTCAGCGTACTCACGCACGCCAACCGCTTCGTATCCCAGCGCCTCGTGAAAGGCGACCGACCTGGGATTGGCTGGTCGTAAGTTCACCTCCAGCGTGATGCGCGGCCAGCCCGCCGCCGCGGTGCGGTGCAAGTCGGCGTACAGCGCTCGCCCAACACCAAGCCGACGCGCGCGCTCCACCACGACGACACGATCCAGATACAGATAGTCATCGTACCGCGCCGCAAACCACTTGTAGTTGTCACTCCAGTAGTCGAGCCCGGCCGCTAAACAGAGCACGAAGCCAGAAACGCCATGCGCATCCTCGGCCACGCGATAATACGCCGCATGTGAGGTCAGCCACGCGAACTCCTCCGTGGTCAACGCATTCACATGCGGCGTACTCGCGTTGTTCATCGCAAGCACCGCCGCGCCATCCGCGGCGGTGGCCTCGCGCAACGTCACCGCAGTCACGCGGCCGGCGCTTCCATATCGTCATCGTCGGCAATCGGCCCCGGCGTCGGCGTCGGCAAATCCGTGCTCGGCACAATCGCTTCCTTCCCCGCCGCGCGCAGCTGACGGTTCAATCGCTCGAGATCCTCGCGCAGGATCTTCTCGAGACGATCCGTCTGCACCCGCAGCATCTGCGAGACTTCCTCGTAGACCGCCACCGACTGATCCGTCGGACGGTACGGGCCCGAGGCCGCCACACCGGCAAGCCCGGCGATCTTGTTGTTGATCTTCACCGGGTAGTTGAGCGGGTCCTGGCTGCTCTGATTCTTCACCTGATAGATCTCGCCTTCCACGGCGGCCATCGCCGCGAGAATGCGGTCGGCATCACGACGTAGCGCGCGCGAGCCACCAGCCACCCGCTCCTCGATTTGCGCGCGCACGTTGCGAATGGTGCGCACCGCATTGTTCGCCTCACTCGTCTTATCGCGCACCTTGATCAGGAAGTCGAACTGCGCCACGAGATCGGCCGCCGTCGCCGTTGTGCGCGGATCGTTGATCAGCTTGAATGCCACCGTCTGCGGCGCGGCCGTGCCCGCCGTGATGCGCACGCTGTACGTGCCGGCCGGCGCAATCGGGCCGCGCGTGTTCCCCGCCCAGAGAATCATCCCCGGGAAGGTGATGGCATCGGGATAGCGCATGTCCCAAGTGAAGCTGTTCATCCCGGCTGCGATGCCGGGACGCGCAGCCGCGCCACCGCCGAAGCCACCGAACCCACCCTCACCTGGCGCCGCGGCCGCTCCTGCAGCCGGACGCGGCGGCGGCGGGGTGCCGTCATTCTCATACTTCTTGATCACCGAACCATCCGGCGCGAGGAATTCGAGCACGACCGGCTTGTTCGCCGCGGCGAGATGATAGAACACCGTCACTCCGCTCGCCGGATTCTGACCCGGACGGCTCGTCGCGCCAGGCTGCGCGCCGCCACGTCCACCGCCGCCCCACTCAATGCGATACGCATCGCGCGGGGTGAAGAGATGCACCGGCTTCGCCGCCACCTCGGCATTCAACTGTCGCAGCGCGCTCAGGTCATCCATGATCCAGAACGAACGCCCGTGCGTGCCCGCCACGAGATCGCCGTCCTTGATGACCAAGTCATGCACCGGCACCGGCGGAAGATTCCGCTGCATCGACTGCCAGCTCGCGCCGTCGTTGAAGCTCACCCAGACGCCACGCTCCGTGCCCGCAAAGAGCATCCCGCGACGCACTTCGTCCTCGCGAATCACGCGCGTGAATTCATCGGCTGGAATCCCAGTGACGATCTTCGTCCAGGTCACGCCGAAATCGTTTGTCTTCCAGAGCGATGGCGTGAAGTCATCCAACTGAAAGCGATTCGCCGCCAGATACGCCGTGCCTTCATCGAAGCGCGAGGCATCAATGATGCTGATGCGCGCAAAGTCGCCGATGCCGCGCGGCGTCACGTTCTTCCACGTCGTGCCGCCATCGCGCGTGATGTGCACAAGCCCGTCATCCGTGCCCGCCCACAACACCTTCGCATTCTTCGGCGACTCGGCGAGCGCAAAGATCGTCCCGTAGGTCTCGACGCCCGTCTGGTCGAGCGTGATCGGGCCACCAGAGGGCCCGAGCGTGCGCGGATCGTTGCGCGCGAGCGTCGGCGAGATCTTCGTAAAGCTCTGGCCTTCGTTGGTGCTCTTGAAGAGCTGGCTTCCCGCCACGTACAGCACCTTCGGATCGTGCATGGAGACGACGATCGGGAAGGTCCACTGGAAGCGATTCGCGATGTCCTCCGACGAATGCCCCATTGGATTGAGCGGCCACGCGTTGATGTTACGCTCGAGTCCCGTGCGCATGTCCTTGCGCGTGAGATAGCCCGAATAGCTGCCGGCAAAGATGATGTCCGGCTCTGACGGGTTCGCCGTCACGTAGCCCGATTCGCCGCCGCCCGCATCCTGCCAATCGGCGATGGTGATTCCGCCTTCATTGCGGCTCGGCCCACAGAGCGTGGAGTTGTCCTGCTGCCCGCCGCACACGCGATACGGGAAGTGGTTCGTCGTCGAGACGTGATACATCTGCGCCGTCGCGAACTCCTGATCGGTCCAGGTGCGACCACCGGTGAAGCTCACATTCGCGCCGCCGTCATTCGCCTGCACCATCCGCTGCGGATCGTTCGACGCAATCCACATGTCGTGATTGTCGCCATGCGGCACCTGGATCTGCTGACGGAAGGTCCGCCCGCCATCGAGGCTCTTGAAGAACTGCACATTCAGTCCGTACACGACGTTCGTGTCCTTCGGGTCGGCGACAATCGTGGAGTAGTACCAGGCACGCTGACGCAACGAACGGTCGCGGTTGATCCACTCCCAGCTTTCCCCCGCATCGTCTGAGCGATACACGCCGCCGGAATCATGTTCAATCACGGCCCACACGCGGCGTGAGTTGGCCGGCGAAACCGCGATGCCGACCTTCCCCCAGATGCCGCGCGGCAACCCGCGATTCGCCGTCATCTCCCTCCACGTCGCGCCACCGTCGGTGGTCTTGAAGATGCCGCCGCCGGGTCCGCCGGAGTTGAGCATCCACGGCGTCCGATAGGCGTGCCAAAATGCCGCGTAGAGCGTATTCGGATCGTTCGGGTCCATCACGAGGTCGCTGCTGCCCGTCGAGTCATTCCGGAACAGGATCCGATTCCACGTCGCGCCGCCATCGGTCGTCTTGTAAACGCCGCGCTCCGGATTCGGGCCAAAGGCATGTCCAAGCGCACCGACGTAGACGATGTCCGGATTCGTCGGATGCACGCGAACCTTCGCGATGTGCCGGGTCTCGCGCAGCCCCATCATCTTCCAGGTGCGACCGCCATCGGTCGTCTTCCAGAGCCCATCGCCATGCGAGGTGTTGCCGCGGATATGCGTCTCGCCGCCACCGACGTACACGATGTCGGGGTTCGACTCGGCGACCGCCACTGCACCGATGGTGCCGCCAAAGGCAGCATCGCTGCTCGGATTCCAATTCATCCCACCATCGGTCGTCTTCCAGACGCCGCCGCCGGTGGTGCCCATCCAGTACTCGAGCGGACGCGCCGCCGAGCCCGCGACCGCAACGGAACGACCGCCGCGCGCCGGGCCGAGTTCACGCCATCGCAGGGCGCGGAAGGCGCTGGTGTCCACCTGCGCGCTCAGCGCATCGGGGAGCAACAGTAGGACGGCGGCGCCCAGCGCCGCGAGATGGTAGAGCCTGGACACAACGGAGCGGACGGACACGCGATCGACCTCCGAAAGGATGGAACCTGAGCCGTAGACAGCGATGTTGAGTGATGCGGGGAGGACGCGCAAGGGCGTAGATTCTCCCCTGAACCTTTTCACGACCAGACCATGACCACCACTTCGCTCGTTACGCGCCGCACGCTCGCGGCGTTCGCACTCCCCATCGCCCTCCTGGTTGCCTGCGGCGAGAAGGCCCCCGAGGCCGTTGTCGACGCCCCCGTTGCCGTCGTCTCCACCGGCCTCATGACCCCCGAGTCGGTCCTCTGGGACGCGACCCGCAACGTCTGGTACGTCACCAACATCAACGGCTCCCCGCTCGGCAAGGACGACAACGGCTTCATCGTCCGCCTCGGCCCGGACGGCGCGGTCATGGACACCGTGCCGTTCATTAATGGCGCCGATGCGGACATCACGCTCAACGCCCCGAAGGGCATGGCGATTGTTGGCGATACGCTCTACGTCGCCGACATCGACGCCGTCCGCACGTTCAACCTGACAACCGGCACGCAGCTCGCCTCCATTGAGATGGGCGCCATGGGCGCGACCTTCCTCAACGATGTCGCCGCCGGCGACCTCGGCACCGTCTACATCACCGATAGCGGCATCTCGTTTGACTCCACCGGCGCCGTGCTGCACCCGGGCAAGAGCCGCGTCTTTATCCTCGTGGCTGGCAAGGCGAGCGAAGCGGTGGTGCTCCCCGCACAGAGCGCCGTCAACGGAATGGCTTGGGATGCCGCGCGTGGCGCCTGGATTCTCGTTGGCTTTAACTCGCCGAACATCTTCTCGTGGACCCCGGGCGCCGACAGCGTCGAAGTGCTCGGCACGGGCCCGGGCGGCGGCGATGGGATTGTCATCCTCGCCGATGGCCGCGCGCTCTACTCGAGCTGGGCCGACTCCTCGCTCACGACCTTCGCCAACGGTGTCTCGACCACGCTGCGGAAGGGTCTCCCCTCCCCGGCCGACCTCGGCTACGATGCCGCGCGCGGAATCGTCGCGGTCCCGCTCTTCCAGGACAATCGCGTCGAACTCTGGCAGGTGAAGTAATGGCCCACCGCCCCTTCTCACGGGAGTGGGCGGAGGCCTTCAAGGACGCCATCGAAGCGGACGCATCCTACCGGGATGCGGCCACCAAATGGATCTGGCCGGTCGCGCTCGTCCTGCAGGCGACTCCGGAATTCGGCTACACCGACGCGGTCGCGGTCGAGCTCACGCTCGATCGCGGCCGTTGTCATTCCGCCGCGATTCGCGCCCGCGATGCTGTCACTGCCCCCTTCGTGCTCACGGCGCCGTACGCGGTATGGAAGGCGGTAGTGAAGGGCGAGATTGATCCCTTGGTTGGAGTAACGCGTGGCAAGATCGCCGTGCAGGGTTCGCTCGCTACCTTGATGATGCACGCCAAGTCCGCCGCCGCACTCTGCGCCTGCGCACGCAACGTCGCCACTGCCTTTCCCGACGAGGACTGACCGATGCCGATGACCGCACGCGAGCTCGATAGCGCCTACTACGCCCTCTGGCGCAAGGCCAAGCAGCTCTCGTGGGATCCCGCCGACATCGATCTCTCCGCCGACAAGGCGCAGTGGGCCCGCATCAAGGCCGACTACCCTGAAGAGCGCTACGCCGAGCAGATCCTCAAGCTGACGTCGCTCTTTTATCAGGGAGAGGAATCGGTCACCAAGACGCTCGCCCCCCTCTGCTCCGCCGTCGCGCGCGGTGGCTATGGGCTCGACAAAGAACTCTTCCTCACCTCGCAGCTCTACGAAGAGGCGAAGCACTTCGACTTCTTCGTGCGCTACTTCACCGAAGTCTTCGAGATTGATGGCAGCGAGACGCACGGCTACATGACGCCGGCTCCGCAGTCCGTGCTAGTGGCCGATCTCGAGGAAGTCACCGAGCGCCTCCGTCGCACCGAAGATCCCATCGCGCTCAAAGCGACCTTTGCTGAGGCGATCACGCACTACATGGGTGTGGTGGAAGCGATGCTCGCGCGCACCGGGTACGTTGGCGCGCACGATGCCCTCGCCTCGCGCGGCTGGTTGCCTGGGCTGCAGGAAGGCTTCCGCTTAATCAAGCGCGATGAAGGGCGGCACGTGGCCTTCGGTATGCATTGCATTGCCGAACTCACCGCGGAGCACCCCGAGTATCGCGCGCAGGTGCAGGCGATCTTCGAGAAGCAGCTCCCCAACGTGCTCGCCACGGTGGCGGAGTTCGACTATCCGCACCCGTTGGTGGATCTTGAGAAGCTCACCGGCTACGCGCTCGCGCAGTACGAGCGGTTCGCCGCCGCTGCCGGACTCAGTGGTGATGCCATTGACCTCGACGCACTCACGGTAGACGACTGACGCAGCGGCCGTCTACGTCTTAGGGCTTTGCGCAATCCACGCGCTTCGCGGTGATCTCACCGCGAAGCGCGTCGCCGTTCTGCAGCACCGTGACGCGCCGAATGCTCCCGAGCACAAACTCCACGATGACCGAGTCTGCGTTCCCGCTTGTATACGCGGGATTGCGCAGCAGCGTACGCAGCGAGTCTGGCGCGGTGATGCTCCAGCACCCGTCGAGTCGCGTCACGGCGGCAATGGAGTTTGGTGCGGCGAGATTCTTTTCGGGTTCGGCGCCGCGCGTTCCGGTGGTGACAACTTGGCTGAGCGCGTTGCGCTCGAAACGCCGCGCCGTGGCGGCCATTCGTTCTGCGCGCGTGTCTGCGCGCGCATCCGCAGCTGTCTCCGCGGGTGCGGCGCCTGCGGATTGCCCTGCGGCACTGGGCGCCGCAGGAGATGGAGCCAGGGCAGGAGCAGGAGCCAATGCAGGAGCCGCATCCGCAACAGGAGCTGCCTTCGCCACACTGCGCTCACGAGCAGCGGCAGGTGCCACCGCAGGTGCCACCGCAGTTGCCGCCGCAGTTGCCGCCGCAGTTGCCGCTGCAGGCGCCGGCGTAGAGGGGCCCGCGGCAGCCGCACCCACGACGGGCGCGCGCATCGGCGCGGAGTCAACCGCCTCCGGTGCAACACCCTTTTCACTCACGGCATCAGCCATCGTCGGCGCAAACGCCTCGCGCGTCGTGCCGCGAATCGCAAACGCCGTTCCCGCCACGAGCACCAGTCCTGCTGCCATCTTCATCCACGGTTGCACGCGGAACCCATTGCTCGCGAGCCGTTCCGGCGAAGCCGGCGCAATTGTTTCCGCACCGGGCGCTGCCTTCGTCCCCGCTGGTACCACGCGAGCCGGCACCGCATCCAACGCCGAGACTATCCGCGACGACGCCGCAATCAATCCGCGCGCCTCCGCCACCGCCGCTGCCCACGCCGGATCAGCCGCCACCATCCGCTCAACATGCGCCGCTTCTTCAGCCGAACACTCGCCGTCGAGCCACGTATGAATCAGTCCTTCATCAGGACGCGACATCAGCCCCTCCTTCACTCGCAGTCGTCCGTCCTTCGTACGCCTCCGCCAATCGGCGGCGCGCACGCGAGAGCGTCGTCCCCACGGAACTCTTCTCGATCTGCAGCACGTCAGCGATCTCCCGGTAATCGAGTCCCTCTTCCTTCAGCAGCAGCGCCTGGCGATCGCGCTCCGAAAGCGCCTCCAACGCGCGACGCGCCCGCGCCAAATCGTGCGCGCGTTCCAGCGTCTGCTCAACCTCGGGCTCCTCTTCCTCGATGTCGCGCGCCTCGGCAGCCATCAACTCCAAATGCCGTCGGTTCCGTGCATCGCGCCGCGCCCCATCGCGCACGAGGTTGTGCGCCACCGCAAAGACCCACGCACGCTCGTTCACGATCGTCTCCTGCCGCAGCGCACGGACGAACGTCTCTTGCGCCACCTCTTCCGCCCAATCGCGGTCCCCGAGCCGGCGCGTGAGATACCGCACCAGCATCGCATGGTAGGTGACGAAGAGCCGTTCGGCCGTGTCCACGCGCGCTACCAGTCCTGGACGAATTGCGTGAGCGCGCGCGGCGAGAGAACCTCGACGCCATCCGACACGAGCACGAGCGTGAGCCGCGTGCCGCGCACTTCGACGCGATCACCCAAGGCGAAGACCTCCCGCAATTCCGGCACGCGTTCCATCAGTGCAAAGTACGCTGCCGAGTAGGGCTTTACCGCCACACGACGCGCATCCGCGGCCACAGCGCGCTGATCCACCCAACTGCTGTCGCGCAGTTCAAACGTCCGGCCCGCCGCACGACGCATCCGCGCGGCTTCCATCGCGGCATCCATCTGCCCCACCGAACGCTCACTGCGCATCTCGGCGGCCGCCTTTGCCTGGTCGAAGCTGCTGTCGCCGGCGCCCGAAGTCGCCGGGGCACTCGACGGCATCGCAACCGAGTTCGGCGAGTTGAGCCGGCGCTCCGGCTCTGCCCCACGCGTGCCCGTGGTCACCACTTGGTTCAATGCGTCTCTCGTTGGGCGATTGCGCGGCTGCGCGGTCGCAACGTTTGCCATGCCGGGCTCCAGCACCAAGTACGAGGTGAGTTCGGTCGGAATGCCCCAACGCGTGCCAAGGGTGCGAATCTCATCATCAATTTCGCTGTTGGCTCCCGCGCGACGACGTTCCGCACTCAACCAGCCCACGCGCTGGGTGGCCCAGAGGCGCCCCACGAACGCATCGGCCGAGCGACGCGCCGGAAAGCGCACCGTCGCAGTCCAGGTCACCGGGCCTTCCGGCGTGCGGCCCGTGACAATCAATCGGCCGTTCTCCGCCGCGCCGCGATACCGTGCGAGAATCGTCAACTCCTGCCCCGCGAAGAGGTCAATCGTCCCGGCCGGTTGCACCGCGCTCAGTGTCACGCCCTCGGCGCGCACACGCACATCCGTCGCCACCGGGCGCGTCAGGCGCTGCGCCACCACACCCACCACGCGCTCCACATCTTCCTCCGGTCGCACGAAGTGGGCGGTGCCGGCGCCGTCGAGCGCGAGTTGCTCAATCAACGTGGCATTCACGTCGGCGCCAATGCCGAAGGTGAAGAGGCGCCGCGTCCCACGCAACTCGCTTGCCCGCGCCGCGAGGCGCACCGGATTGCGCTCACCCACGGTCGGCGCACCGTCGGTCATGAAGAGCACGAGGGCGAGACGGCCCGCCGGCGAGTCCGCCTCGAGTGCGCGCTCCAGCGCCCCACCGATGTTCGTACCGCCCACAGCACGGAGATCATCAAGCCACGCAAGAGCCGCGCGCTGTCCCGCCTCGGTCGCCACCGTCCAGCTCTCACGGAACTCCGAAACGTCGCTCGAGAAGGCAATCAATCGAAAGCGATCCTCGCGCCCAAGCGACTGCACGAGCTGCCGCCCCGCGGCCTTCGCCTGTTCCATCTTCACGCCGCTCATCGACCCCGAGACATCAATCACGAAGGTCACGTCGCGCGCCGTCGCTACCTGCGGACGCGAGGGCGGAGCCAGTGTGATCAGTGCGTAGCCGTCATCCACCGACGGCGCATGCGTGAGCACACTCAACGCCGCGCCGCGCGTCGAACGCACCGGCACGAGCAGTGTCACGGTGCCCACGGCGTCAGTCACTCGCGCCAAGCGCGCCGCTCCACGCATACTCGTGCTCACCTGATGCGTCGGCGACCAGGTCTCGCCAAAGCCCTCACCCGCGGGCCACGAGAAGGTCAAGCCCGTGCCACTTGAACGCGTCCCGTTCCCACGCGGCGCCGGCACATCCA
The DNA here is from genome assembly GCA_031363115.1 of Gemmatimonas sp. GTDB lineage: Bacteria > Gemmatimonadota > Gemmatimonadetes > Gemmatimonadales > Gemmatimonadaceae > Pseudogemmatithrix. The sequence goes on along the minus strand of JANLTT010000120.1, from coordinate 10,334 downwards.
CGCGCAGCGCATCGCCCTCGCGTTCGGCGACGGCACGAAAGCGCACGACCACCGTGCGCGTCTCGCCTGGCTGAATCGGGAAGATTCGCGTGCGGAGCACGCCGAGTTCCATCCACTCCACCAGCGCCGGGTCGCGCTGCTGGCGCACAATCTCTTCATAGATGCGACGGGCCTGGCCGGCGCCGAGCGCTTCGCCCGTCACCATCTCACCATCAATCTCGAGCGCGAGATCTTCAAAGGCCGCGCCGCGTGGCAACGGCAGCACGTAGTCGGCCTCGCCAATCGTGCGGCCATGATTGGTCCACTTCTCGGTGACTTCGTAGCGGAGCACTCGGCCTTCGAGTGTGATCTTCACGTCACGCCCGGTGCGCTCGACGCGCTCGCGGCGCCCCTGTGGGCCACAGGGCGGCGGCACGCAGGGCGCGGAGGCGCACATGATCTGCATGCAAGGCACGGGACGGTCCTGCGTCTCGGTATCCACCTGCGCACGCAGGGCGTGCGAGAGCGGGGCGAGACCCAACGACAGCAGCACAACGAGGGTACGGCGGATGGCCTGAAACACAACGTCTCCCAGTCAGAGTCGACAAGGAGACGCCGGTCATCAAAAAACTTGCACATCCCCACCCGGAGGGGGTGTTTTGGGGCCGATTGCAGGCCCCTCCCGTGGGTTAGCGCGGGTTACCGCTCGTTACCGCTCGTTACCGCTCGTTACCACTCGTTACCGCGGGTCCACGGACGGCCCTTCGCGTTCCGGGTCGTCCTGCGCCGGCAGGATGCGCGTCGGGGTGCGCTCAATCACGCGCACCGCCAACAGGTTCTGGTCGGCGCGGTTCATCGTGCTCATCAGGCTCTCGCGCGGCTCACGCACCGCCCACCCGAGACTGAACGGCACCGGCGCTGTGCGCAGCGCTGCCTGTTGCATACGCTCGGCCACCATCCGCACCTGCCCTTCCTGCGCTCCGCGTAGGATCACCACGAATTCATCGCCGCCCACGCGAACCACCGGCTCCTCGGCGCGCACCTGACGCATCAGGAAGCGGCTCATGCGAATGAGGGTGTTGTCCCCCATCTGATGGCCAAACGAATCGTTGTACTTCTTGAAGTGGTCAATGTCGATGAACAGGCAACCCCACGACTCGTCGCCCGGACTCAGGACCTCATCGAGGTCCGCGAGATGCCGACGATTGAAACAACCCGTAAGCGGATCGCGCACCGTGCGCTGCCGCAGTTCCTCTTCGATCGCCTTGCGATGCGTGATGTCCACGAGGATGCCGTGGAAGATCAGTTCATTCGTCGCCTCGTCGCGCAACGAGTACCCGGTGTCAAGCACCGTCAGCATGCCACCATCCGGCCGCACCAACTGCAACTCGAAGTCGCGCACGTGACCGTCGCGCTCGAGACGATCCAACTGCGCGAGCCGTCGCGAGGGATCCACCACCATCTCGTTCGCGCCATAGCTGCGCAGGTCATCGAGCGAGCGTACGCCGAGAAGATCGAAGAAAGCGGCGTTGGCATCGAGCACATCCCCGCGCGCATTCGTGATGTAGATCGCCTCACGCAGATTCGCGACAAGCGAGCGCAAGGCATCGGCGTCCTGAAGGGAACGATAGCGACTCATGTGAGCACCGCCGGCCGTTCTTCCCACTGCCGCATCATCGCGCAGAACGCCGCGGCTGATTCGACATCAAAGTCCGGCCCCGCCTGCTTTTCGATGTGCTGCAACGTGCGTTCCGCGGACCACGATTCGCGGTACGGTCGCACGGTGCGCAACGCGTCGTACACGTCGCAGACGTGCACCAGCTTGCTCGCCCGGTGCACGCCGCGCTCAAAGTGCCGCCGCGGGTAGCCATTGCCGTCAATCATGATGTGATGCTCATATGCCACCGCCGCCGCCAGGTCCAGGTCACGATCACTCTCGTAGATGATCTTCGCGCCGTCCACCGGGTGGCGCCGCATGAGGGTCCACTCCTCATCGGTGAGCTTACCCGGTTTGTTGAGCACGTCCTTCGGGACACGCACCTTCCCGAGGTCGTGCAAGAGTCCAGCCACCCCAAAGGCACGTACATCCTTCGCGCCCATGCCAAGCCATTCGGCCAGCCCCATTGTGAGCACGCTCACATTGAGTGAGTGCGTTGTAGTGTACTGGTCGAACTCCTTCATCTGCAGGAGCGGCATCACCATCTGACGGTCACCGTGCATCGCCAGCGAAAGCGAACGCACCACCGACTCCGCTTCCAACAGCGGCAAGCTGCCCCGCTCCTGCACTTCACGATGCATCCACTGCACCGTCTCTGCTTCCGCGCCCAAGGAGTACGTGGTCTTCGCCACCGGAACCGACTCCAGCGGCACCACTTCATCGGTGCCCTTCACGCCGATCGCGCCAAACTTGATCGTCGAACGCTTCTCTGGGCTACGCGTGCTGCTATCAATTGCCTGCAACATCAATCGCGCCAGCACTTCCTCAAGAAAAAGCTCAAACTCCTCCAACGTCGTGCCGCGCTGAAACTCCAATCGCTGCACACCCGCATTCGAGAGGCGGAGCCCCCAGTCCCAGTCGCCGAGCTCCCGCAGCGCTAGTTCGCCGTACACGACATCCTGCCCCAGAAAGCTGAAGCGCGGACGCGGATCCTCTTCCTGCAGTCGCTGGAGCCGCTCAAAGGCCTGCTGCACGCCGCGCGTCCGTGCCGGATGCCCATCAGCATACAACGTCATCGTCGCCAGCGCCTGCGCGAACGCCGTCAAAAAGCGCACTGCCTCGGTCATTCGTCCTCAGCCGGCACTGCCGGAGTGTACGCAGGAGTGAGTCCCTGGGGAGCCACTGAGCCGCTCGGGCGCGCCGTCGTCGATGCGGCGGCCGTAATTTCTGTATCGGGACTCGCCAACGCCAACGCCAGCGCCGCGCGGGCCGGCGGCGACTCGCGCCAGTGCATCGCCAGTCCCTCCAGGGCCGCCAACATCTCCGGCGTCTTCGGCGCTAATGTTGCCCGCCGCAACAACTTACCCGTGCGCACCACACGCGAGGCGAGCCAAACGGGAGTGTCCGTCGCCGGCTGCGACGCCAGCGCCCGAATCCCCAGCGCACGCAAATCCGCCGAGAGAGTCGAATCATCCGCGCGCGCCCGCAACACCGACGCCGCCTCACGCGGGCAGTTGGTCATCGCCGCCCCGAGCCCGAGCCGCACATTCCCCTCGTCCGCATCGCCCAGGGCCCGCACAATTGCCGCGTCACGCGTGGCCGGGGCCCGAAGCTCCTGCCGCAACGCCTCGCGCCGCACCGCCGGTGCCGGATGTGTCAGCCACTGCGCCGGAGCATAGCCGCACGCCCACTCCGGGTGCTTGCCGAGCAGCGCAATAAGCGGACGCACCATGCCCCAGCGCATCCCCGCCATGCGCGCCACGACCACCGGACCAGCCGGCGATCCAATCACCGCCAGCAACTCCACCAGCGTCACGATTCGTCGCTCATCCGCGGTGTCATCAATCGCATCAAGCACCGTCTCGGCCGCCGCGATACCCATCCGTCGCACGAGGCGCGTCACAATCGGCAGCAGCAGCGGCTCGCGCGCCAGCATCTCGCGCAACCGCGTCGGCGTGGCGACATGCCGCCAGAGCGTGTCCCGCATCCACAGCGCGGGGGCGTTGTCAATGAGGTTCAGCAGCGGCGCGAGATCGTCGCGAGACGCCATCGTATCCACCGAGCGCCACACCTGTTCACCCAGCGTCTCGATCTCCAACCCCATCGCCAGCAATCGCTCCGGCTCCACTGGATACGAATGCGCCGACACATGTGCCGCCGGCGCGTAGGCCGCCATTTTCTCCAGCGCAATCCGATACCCATCAGGATTCGGATCCTCGTGCGTCCAGCCATCAAGCAACTTCACCACCTGCTCGCGCAACGCACCATCCGCCTGCGTGCGTGTCGTCTGCGGCCCTTCGTCAGCGTGCACCGCGAGCTTGCTCAGCATGCGCATCATCGAGTGCGAGACATTCTGCCCCGACGTCTCCGCCGCCGCGCGCACCAACTCCACCACCGCATCCACCGCCATCCCTTGTGAGGCATTCAGCACGAAGCGGGTGCGCTGCCGTCCATCGCCCCCCATCTCCATCAGCCGCTTCAGGGTATCTGGCGAAAGCTGCCCCACCAACTGCGAGACGCGCCGCTGCAACGCCAGCGCGTCACGCCCGCTCTTGGTCTTCAGCTCCTCGGCGATCTGCAGCAGGTAGCCGACCACCACCTGGTCGTACGCCGCGTCGCGCTTGTGCCCTTCGATGGCCTGCGCCACGCGCGTCGGGTCCACCGCGGTCGGATCATCGGCGTCGAGCTTGGCCGATTCAGCCACCAGCGCCGCACGAGCCAATCCCACCCAGAGCGTGGCCGCGCGGCTTCCGTGTGACGCCTTCATCGCGTCATCGGACCCCTCGACGGCGAGCGGATCTTCCTCAATCAGCTGCAACTGCGCGAACGTCAGCGGGAAGAGCCGCAGGTGCGGCCACTGGGCCAACACCTCCGGTCCCTCGAGGCCGAGCGGACGCGGCAGTCGCCCTGCGTCCACCGCCACCTTTCGCAGCATGTCCGTCAGCTCATCGTCGCTCACTCCGGCCGAGAACTTCACCGCGCCCAAGTGATGCCGGTGAAGGCGCGTGGCCAGCTCGCGCAGCACGGGATTCGCCTCGTCCGTCGCGACTCCTTCGATAATCAACTGGTGTCGCGCCACGCCGAGCGACAGCGACGCGCGTTCCTTGAGCAGCGCCCCCAGGCGCTCGCTCAACTCCACCGTCGTGTTCTCGAGCAGCGGATGGCCGGGGGGATAAATGGCGTTCTTGTGCAACCCGATCGAAAACGCGATCAGGAAGTCGGACAGCTCTCGTGAGAGTGCTGCGGAGTCGCCAACTGCGGTCAGACGCGCCATTCCCGCAAATATGGGTGCCGGATGCACCCCGTAACAGACGGGAATCGCATCTCGGTCCTGCCTCCGGTAGTTTTATGGCTCGCCCTCCGCTCCCACCGCCTCAGCACCGCCCGAGTCCTCGCCGTGTCCCACCCCGACGCCGCTCTGCAACAGCTCGCCATCAATACCGTCCGCACCCTCTCCATGGATGCGGTGCAGGCCGCCGAGTCGGGACATCCCGGCACGCCGATGGCGCTCGCTCCGCTCGCCTACGCCCTCTACACGCGCCACGTCCGCCACAACCCGGCGGACCCGCATTGGCCCAACCGCGATCGCGTCGTGCTCTCCGCGGGCCATGCGTCGATGCTCCTCTACTCGACGCTCTTCCTGTCGGGCTACGACCTCCCGCTCGACGAAATCAAGAACTTCCGTCAGTGGGGCTCGCGCACCCCGGGTCACCCCGAGTACGGCCACACCGCCGGCGTCGAGACCACCACCGGCCCGCTCGGCCAAGGTGTCGGCAACGCCATCGGCATGGCCGTCGCCGAAGCGCATCTCGCCGCGGTCTTCAATCGCGACGGCCATGGCGTGATTGACCACTACACCTGGTTCATCGCCGGCGATGGCTGCCTTCAAGAAGGCATCTCGCACGAGGCTGCATCCTTCGCCGGTCATCAGAAGCTTGGCAAGCTGATCGGATTCTGGGACGACAACAGCATCACGATTGACGGGCGCACCGATCTGTCGTGCAGCGACGACGTCGCAAAGCGCTTCGAGAGCTATGGTTGGCAGGTCCTGCACATCACCGATGTCAACGACCAAGCGCAGATCGATGCCGCGATTGCCGCCGCCAAGGCCGATGCCACGCGTCCGACGCTTGTCTGCACCAAGACCATCATCGGCTTCGGCTCACCGAATCGCGCCGACACCGCCAAGGCCCACGGCGAGCCGCTCGGCAAGGACGAAATCGCGCTCACCAAGGCCGCCTATGGTTGGCCGAGCACTGAGCCCTTCCATGTGCCGACCGCGGCACTCGAACACTGGCGTCTCTGCCTCGAGCGCGGCGTGAACATGCAGGCCGAGTGGATGAAGCGCTTCGCCGAATACGCCAAGTCGTTCCCGAGCGAGGCGAAGGAACTCGGCCGTCGTTGGCATGGCGATCTTCCCGCCGGTTGGGAGCGCGCAGTCACGGAATTCACCGCCGAGAATGGCAGCGTCGCGAGTCGCGCCGCATCGGGCACCGTGCTCAACGCGATTGCCCCTGCGGTACCGGAGTTGATTGGCGGCTCCGCCGACCTCACTGGCTCCAACCTCACGCACATCAAGTCGAGCGCGAACTTCCAGCCCTCGCAGCGCGGCGGCCGCAATTTCCACTTCGGCATTCGCGAACACGCGATGGGCTCGGTGATGAACGGCATGGCGCTGCACGGCGGCATCATTCCGTTCGGCGGCACCTTCCTCGTCTTCGCCGACTACATGCGCCCCGCCATTCGTTTGGCTGCGCTCATGAAGCAGCAGGTCATCTATGTCTTCACGCACGATTCCATCGGACTCGGCGAAGACGGCCCGACGCATCAGCCGGTTGAGCATCTCTCGTCACTGCGTTGCATTCCGAATCTTGTGGTGTTGCGCCCGGGCGACTCCAACGAGACTGCCGAAGCCTGGCGCACCGCCGTGAAGCATCGTACCGGCCCGGTAGCCCTCGTACTCACGCGTCAGAAGTTGCCGTTGATTGATCGCACCACGCACGGGAGCGCTGCAGGCGTTTCACAGGGCGCGTATGTGTTGAAGGATGCGCCCGCGGGTGCGAAGGTCAGCGCCGTGATCATTGCCACGGGCTCGGAAGTGGAGATTGCACTCAAGGCGCAGAGCACACTCGCCGCGAGCGGCGTGCACACGCGAGTCGTCTCGATGCCGTCCATGGAGCTCTTTGCTGCGCAGTCTGCCGAGTATCAGGCGAGCGTGCTGCCCGCCGGTGTGCGTCGCGTCGCGGTTGAGGCTGCGCACTCCATGAGCTGGCATCGTTGGGTCGGTGCCGATGGCGTGATCATCAGCATTGATGGCTTCGGCGCCTCTGCGCCCGCGCCCAAGCTCTTCCAGGAATACGGCATCACTGCGCAGGCTGTGGTAGATGCGGTGAATTCCCGCGCCTAAGGGCGCGGTGAATTTTTTATTGAAGCGCGCGCCGGGACTCCTCCTCACCGGAGGGGTCGCCGGCGTTGCCTTTTATGCCGCGCGGCTTGAGGCCAAGCTCTTTGGAAATGCTGTCGTGGATGCCCTCGTGCTCGCCATTCTCCTCGGCATCGCCGTGCGCAGTGTGATGCGAAAGCCGGAGCAGTTCGAAGACGGAATTGATTTTGGCACGAAGCAAGTGCTTGAAGTTGCCGTCTTCCTGCTCGGCGCGTCCGTAGATCTCCCCGCTTTGCTCAGCGCCGGCCCCGCGTTGATCGCCGCGATTCTCTTGCTGGTCGCGATTGCACTGCCGCTCAGCTATGGCATCTCGCGCGCGCTTGGGCTGCCACATCCGCTCGCATTACTGATTGCCTGCGGCAACGCCATCTGCGGTAACTCCGCCATCGCTGCGGTCGCGCCGGTGATTCACGCCGAACGGTCGCAGGTTGCGGCGGCGATTGCCTTTACTGCAGTGCTTGGCGTCGGCGCGGTGATTGGCTTGCCCTTCTTGATGGCGCCGCTCGGCTACACCGATCATCAGTACGGCGTGCTGGTGGGGCTCACGGTTTACGCGGTGCCGCAGGTGCTGGCTGCAGCGTTCCCGGTGAGCCTGGCTGCTGGGCAGATGGCGACACTCGTGAAGCTCGCGCGCGTGCTGTTGCTCGGTCCGTTGGTGCTCGGCGCTGCACTGACGCATCGCCGCGCGCCATCTGAGGAAGCACCCAAGCTGCGACTCGGCCAGCTGGTGCCCTGGTTCATCGTGGGCTTCGTGCTCCTCGCTGCGCTGCGTACCGCCGGCGTGCTTCCCGAGGGGCTGGTGAGCGGGGCGCGCACGCTCTCGCATCTGCTCACCCTTGTGGCGATGGCCGCCCTCGGGCTCTCGGTGGAGATCGGCGCCATGCGCGCCGTCGGGCCGCGCGTTGCACTCGCGTCGGCGTTGTCGCTGGTGGGCTTGGTTGGGGTCAGCCTCGCGCTGATCCGCGTGCTCGGGATCGTCTAGGCGCACCAGACCTGACCTCAACACTCGTCCGCCGAAGATCGGCGCGGAGCGGGTGGACGACAATTTCAACTTCCCGGCCGAGCCGAGCCAGAAAGTCCATGAGTCGGTAGACGGAGAATCCGCCAAAGCGTCCACGCAGAAGATGCGACACCTTCGGCTGATCAAGTCCCATGATTTCGGCGGCCTCAACCTGCGTGAGCCCTCGCTCACGAATCACGTCCTCAATCATGTGAACGAGGTCGGACTTCCGCTGCTCGAGCACGGGATCTTCGAACCCGAGGTCCTCGAACACATTCCCAGAGCCAACCGTGAACTGAAGGTCCTGCTTCTTGCGTGGCATGCTACGCGTTCTCCTGGTAGGAAAGACTCTCGCGGTGACGCTCATGCGCTTGCTGTAACCGAGCGAGGATCGCTCGAAGGTCGCGCTGTGGAATCCCAATGCCATGACTCGACTTCTTCTGAAACACATGAAGCACGTACACCGCTTCGGAGAAGCGCACGAGGTAGATGACACGAAACGCCCCTTCCTCCCCGTCTTCTCGGAGCTCAAGCAATCCGGAGAGATTGCCCCGCAGCGGTTTCGCATTCTTAGGAAAGAGGCCGTCCTGAACATCTCTGAGCCGATGCCCGATTGCACGCCGAACCTCCTCGGGCAGTCGCTGAAGCGATACGCGACTGGAGCCAAGAAAGATCAGTGGGCGGCGCGACGAAGGCCCTCCGCGTCTGATATATGCTGAATTGGTCATATTCCGTCAAGGCGATGGAGAACTCCAGCATCAGCCTTGGCCGCCGGTCCTTCAGCACCAATTCCTCCCCACACGTACCACTTCAGCACTGCGTTTGCCTTCCCGCCGCTCGGGCGCGACATTCTCCCCCTGCCTGAGCCCGCTCGCACCACTTCGGAGACCCGCATGACCTCCCGCCGCGATTTCCTCGCGACCACCGGACTCGCCGCCAGCGCCGTCGCGCTCGCCAGTCGCCAACTCGGCGCCGCGACCGCTTCGCCTATCCTTACCGCCGCCACCGAGCCCGATCCTCAGGTGAAGGTTCTCCTCCTCGAGGCCCTCACCTCCGCGCGACTCGCCGGGGCCTCTTGGGCCGACGCCCGCGTCCAACGCCAGCGCCGCCAAAACCTCGGCACCCGCGAGCAACAGGTCACGAACGTCCTCGACACCGACACCATCGGCTGCGGCGTGCGTGTGCTTGTGGATGGCACCTGGGGATTCTCGGCGACGCGCGTGCTCACGAAGGACGGCGTATCACGCGCCGCGCGTCAGGCCGTCGCACTCGCCAAGGCCAATCGCATCGCACGTGATCGCAGCGTCACCCTCGCGCCGTCGCCCGCGCACAGCAACGCCTCATGGAAATCGAACTACACCATCGACCCATGGAGCATTCCCGTCGCCGAGAAGGTGGACCTGCTCCTGCGCGCCAACGCCGCGGCCATGCGCGTGCCCAATGTGCGCTTCGTAAACTCCAACCTCGCCTTCGTAAAGGAAGAACGCTCCTACGCGAACTCCGAAGGCTCAATGATTGCGCAGGATGTCGTGCGCTCCTGGGTGACCATGACCGTCACCGCGATCTCGAACGATCGCACCGAAGTCGCCACGCGCGGCCCCGAAGTCGTGCAACCGATGGGACGTGGCTGGGAATACGTGCTCGAGAACGACATCGTCACCAACGCCACCGTCTGGGCCGAGCAGGCGCGCGAAAAGCTCACCGCCAAGTCCGTTGATGTCGGGCGCTACGATCTCGTGCTCCATCCCTCGCAGCTCTTCCTCACCATCCACGAGTCCATCGGGCACCCCACCGAACTCGACCGCGCGATGGGCTACGAAGCCAATCTCGCCGGCACCTCGTTCATCGCCCCGCCCAACGACGTCCTCGGCAAACTCCGACTCGGACCCGATCATCTCACCATTCGTGGCGATCGCTCCGAGCCGCACGGCCTCGCGACGATTGGCTATGACGACGACGGCGTGCAGCCCGACAGTTTCGACATCATCAAGAACGGCATCTTCTGGGATTACCAGACCACGCGCGAGCAAGCCGAGTGGCTGCGGCCGTGGTACGAGAAGAACAACATGCCGACCCGCTCACATGGCTGCTCGTATGCGCAGAGCTGGAGCGATGTCGCCTTCCAGCGCATGCCGAATGTCTCGATCGTCCCTGATCAGCGCGTTGACCGCAAGTGGGACGACCTCATCGCCAACACCGACAAGGGCATCGCGATGATTGGACGTGCGTCCTACTCGATTGACCAACAGCGCTAC
>JANLTT010000064.1:0-1609 GCA_031363115.1 Gemmatimonas sp. | reverse complement strand
TGTCGAAGACCATCACGCAGGACGAGGCGCTGGCTGCGGCGCGCGCGGATGCGTCGATTGGGAAGTTCATTACCGGCGAGCCCAAGAAGGTGATTCTTGTGCCCGGCCGGTTGCTGAACGTGGTGCTGTAAGCCCAGGTCGTGGGTGTTGGCAGCGTTACGCCGCCAACACCTCACGCTCAAGCCGCGCGTAGCTCGTCTCCATGCCCGTGGTCATTCCCGTGCCAAGGATCATGTCGCGCATCTCCTTGCTGGGGTAGGTGATGACAATGCTGAGGAGTGTCCCTCCGGGCACCGCGACGAGCGAGAGCTCGTTGCGCGTGCCTGGCCCCTCCATGCCGATCATGATCTCGCTCGTGACGGCGCGATAGGGCGCTGCGGACTCAAGGAGTTCTCCCTCGAATCCAAAGCGCTGCGAGCCGTCGGTGGACTCCCACTCGTAGCGATAGCGCTCGCCGACCTTCGTGGCGACGTCGCACACCGGCATCGTCCAGCCATCGGGGCCGAGGAGCCAGCGCTTCATCAGCGTGGACTCGTGATGCGCGCGCCAGACATCGTGCACCGAGCCGCGAATCACGCGGCTCACGCGTACCTGCGTGTCACTGAGCAGCTGCGCGTTGGTGGCCATCGTGGCGGCGAAGGTGGTGAGATCGGCAAGTACCGCGTCGATCTGCCCCATCGCGGAACGCATGCCTTCCATCATCCCCATCTTCACCAGCTCTTCCATCGCCTCGAGGCTCGGGAACGTGGTGACGGAGACGAAGCGTGAGCCGGCGGGCGTGGACGCGAAGTCGAAGACCATGCGCATGGTTGGCATCTCGAGATTCGGCTGGCCATCCGGCCCGGTAAAGCCGTCCTCGAGCACGAGGCGACGCCCCTCAATCACGTCGATGTAGCGCCACCATCCCGCGGACTTCGTGCCGTCTGGCCCCGTCATGTGGTAGTGCGACCATCCCCCCTTGGCCATGTCGTGGCGCGTGAAGGTCGCGGGCCAGGTCTCGGGCCCCCAGAATCGCTCGAGCTGCCGTGGGTCGGCGTACGCTGCCCAGAGTCGCTCCACCGGGACGGGATAGTCGGCGACGATGGTGAGGGTGAGCGCCGAAGCGTCGGAGGTGACGGAGGTGATGGGCATGCGGGAACTCCTAGCGGTGACGGGGATCGGCGAGCACGGCGTCGAGCTGACTGAAACGGGACTTCCAGAGCTGTTCGAGCTGCAGCAGCACCTCGCGCGCCCGCGCGAGCTGCTCGGGATTGCCGCGCACCATCTTTTCGCGGCCCTGCGGACGCTTTCTCACGAGTCCAGCCTCCTCGAGCACGGCGACGTGCTTCTGTACGGCGGCAAAGGACATCTCGTATCGCGAGGCGAGCGCCGAGACGGATGCTTCCTTCCCTGCGAGCACCCGCGCGACGATATCGCGCCGCGTGGTGTCGGCGAGTGCGCGGAAAAGGCGATCAGTATCCGCGTCAGAGAGGGAAGAACGTGCAACCATATGGTTGTATGTTAGGGGGAGACGCCCCAACGCGCAAGAGCCCGTCAACGGGACACCCAAAGAGCCCAACCCGCCCCCACGCCAAGTCCTCCCAGAAACACAGAAGGGCCCCGCCAAGCG
>JANLTT010000042.1:0-12142 GCA_031363115.1 Gemmatimonas sp. | reverse complement strand
CTGCTGTTGCTGGCCGCGGGTGGCCCGGGGAACGGGGCGGAGTTGCTGGTGACCACGCTGCAGAATGGCGCGATGGTCGAGGTGACGGCGGTCTCGCCGATGCCGGCGGCCGAGGTGGTGGTGCGTCCGGAGTTTGTGGGGCTCCAGGCGGCGGCCGCGATGGAGGGGGGCTCACTGTCGGCGGTGGCCATCAATGAAAACGCGAGCGTGATGGTCACGCTCGCGTTGCCTGGTTTGCGCCGAGCTTAGCGCGGGCTTTAGCGCTGGCTTTAGCGCTGGCCGCGTAGGTCGAGCTGCAGGTTCTGCTGCCAGGTGGCCGGGGTGCCGTTCGCGACGCGGACGGTGACCTTCTGCTCGGTCGGGTTGGTTGCCTGACCGCGGGTGATGACGGTGCCGACTTCGTTCTGGAATGTGCCTGCTTCGGTCTGGAGTGTGACGCCCTGGGGTAGGGTGGCGGCGGTCATGGTCCAGCGGGTGTTCGCGGCGACGGTGTAGACCATCTGGTATTCGGTGTAGCCGGCGCCGCGGGTGGTGGCGACTGGGGTGGCGGTCTGCTTGATGATCAGGATTTCGGGCACGGCGAAGGTGGCGTTGACGCGGACTTCGGCGCGGTTGGTGCCAACGAGGACTGCGCGTTGGGCTTCAGCAGGAATCGCCGCGAGGGTCAGGAGGGCGATCAGGGTGGCGAGAGTCGTGGTGCGCATCTGCAAGCTCCGGTAGGTTCTGACTCTCTACATTTCACTATCCGTGCCAATATTAAGAAGCGCGTAAGTCATTGTTGTTTAATGACTTACGCGCTTCTTGTTAGTTTCTATAGCCCGGCAACTTTCGCCGAGTGGCAATTTTTGCCGAGCCAATAGTGTGCTTTTGATCGGTTAGGTGGCGGAGCGGCTGCTGCGGTATTCGAGGCTTGCGCGGAGGCGTTCGCGTTCGATTTCGCGGTCAAGTTCGAAGTCGAAGTCGAAGTTTGGGGCGGGGAGTGGTTCGCCGAGGCTGGCTTCTTCGCGGGCGCGGGTGGTGGCGAAGGTGGCGACGGTGGAAACGGCAATCATCGGCAAATCCTTTCGGGGGGTTTGCTGACAGGTAGTGCGGGAATCGTGCCGCGCCGTTATTTCGGATAAAGCATTGTGATGTAATGCCTTAGGATTATTGATGGAAATAAAAAAGCCCGGCAGGGTTCGCCGAGCGGAAAGGAATGCCGAGTCAGAATAACGTGTGTGGTGGTGCGATTGTGATCAGGGATCTGGTGAGTTGAGCCTGGATCGGAGGGTACGGACTGAAATTCCGAGCAGTTCGGCGGCTTTGGTGCGATTTCCGTCGGTTTTGGCGAGGGCGGCGCTGATGAGTTGGTCTTCTGCGTCCGCGATTTTTAGAGATTTGAAGATTATGTCGCTGTTATCAGCTGATTGTGTCGTGATGACGGCTTTAATTTGAGTTAATCTGTCGGAGCTGGCAAAACGGCTCACCCGAAGCATCGGCTCGTCCGCCAGAATCACAGCCCGTTCGACTAGGTGCTGGAGCTCGCGAACATTGCCCGGCCACGGCTGCACGCGGAGCCACTCCATGGCGTCCGGGGCGATGCCTTGGATCTCCCTTTTGTATTCCTTCGCGGCGCGCATCGCGAAGCGCATCGCGAGCATCGGAATGTCCTCCGGGCGGTCGCGGAGGGGCGGGATGTGGATGGGGACGACGCTGAGCCGGAAGTAGAGATCTTGGCGGAAGCGGCCCGCGGCCGCATCGGCGGCGAGGTCGCGGTTGGAGGTCGCGATGATGCGCGTATCCACGTGGATCTTGGTTTCGCCGCCGACCCGCTCGAACTCCTGTTCCTGCAGCACGCGCAGGAGTTTGGCTTGGAGGTCGAGGCGCATCTCGCTGATTTCATCGAGCAGCAGGGTGCCGCGGTTGGCGCGTTCAAAGGCGCCTTCGACGCGACGGATGGCGCCGGTGAAGGCGCCTTTTTCGTGGCCGAAGAGGGCGCTTTCGATCAGCCCTTCGGGAATCGCCGCGCAGTTGAGCTGAATGAAGGGGCCGGTGCGGCGATCGCTTTGTTCGTGGATGGCGCGCGCGAAGAGTTCCTTGCCGGTTCCGCTTTCGCCGAGGAGGAGGACGCTGGCGCGGGTGGGGGCGGCCATGGCGACTTCGGCGAGGGCGCGCTTGAGGGCATGGCTCTCGCCGACAATGGCGTGGTTCTGGCGGAGCGCCACAACCTCGGCGCGCAGATTCTCGTTCTCGCGCTTGAGTCGCACCACGGCCAGCGCCTGATCAATCGCGAGGGCGAGGGCCTGCACTTCGACTGGCTTCGTGATGTAGTCAATCGCGCCGGCCTTGATGGCCGTGACCGCGTGCTCGATGCTCGCGTGCCCCGTGAGCATGATGACCGGGATTTCCACGCCATCGCGCTTCAGGATCTCGAGGAAGTCGAGGCCCGTGAGCCCCGGCATCTGGTGATCCGAGACGATGAGATCCACGCCACCGCGTGCGAGCACCTGTAGCGCTTCGGGGACGGAGCGTGCCCCGACGGGCTGGTGTCCGGTCTGCTCGATGGTGTGGCTGAGCAGCAGGCCGATGACGGGTTCGTCATCTACGTACAGGATGGTGGCCATTTCTCTCTCGAAGGTAACTTCCCCGCATGCCCCCACGCCACGCGAAGGCCATTGCGCACCTCACCGCCGCGGATCCCGTGCTTGGCCGCTGGATTGCCTCGGCGGGCCCCTGTTCGCTGACGCGCGAGCGGAGCGGGACCCATTTTGCGGCGCTGGCGCGTTCGATTGTGTATCAGCAACTGAATGGGAAGGCCGCGGCGACGATTCACGGGCGCTTCGAGGAGTTGTACGGCGGGGAGACGCCCGAGCCGAAGCAGGTGGCGAAGACGCCGCATGACAAGTTGCGCGGCGTTGGGCTCTCGACGCGCAAGGCGGAGTATCTGCAGGGGCTCGCGGCCGATGTGGTGCGCGGTGCGGTGCCGATTGAGCGCTTGGACGAGATGAGCGACGCCGAGGTGATTGCGGCACTAACGCAGGTCCGCGGGGTTGGGGAGTGGACGGCGCAGATGTTCCTGATGTTTCGATTGGGCCGGCCCGATGTGCTGCCGACGTTGGATTTCGCGGTGCAGTCGGCGGTGAAGCGATTGTACAAACTGAGAACGCATCCGTCGCCGCAGCGCGTCGCGACGATCGGTGCGAAGTGGGCTCCTTATAGAACGGTGGCATCGTGGTATCTCTGGAGAGTGGTGGACAGTCCCCCGCAGTGAGTGCGCCGCACGGCAATGTGCCTCACGAGAGTGGAACGGGTGCGGTGGTGCAGTTGCGGTCGGAGATGCCGGTGAGTGCGGAGCAGTTGTTCGCGTGGCATGAGATGCCTGGCGCCTTTGAGCGCCTGACGCCGGCGTTCATGCCGGCGAAGGTGGCGGCGCGGAGTGGGGGGATTCGCGATGGCGCGCGCGTCTCGCTCGATATTCCCGTGGGGCCGATCTCCATGCGGTGGGAGATGGAGCATGTGGGCTACGTCGCGGGACGTGAGTTTCGCGACGTGCAGCGCTCGGGCCCGTTCGCCAAGTGGGAACACACGCATCGCACGGAGCCGCTCACGGCGCACAGCAGCGTGCTCGATGACCGCATTGAGTACGCGTTGCCGGTGCCGCCCTTTGGTGCGATGGTCGCGGGCCACTTCACGCGGGACAAGCTTGAGCGCCTGATGCGGTGGCGTCATGCCCTGACGCGACTCGATCTCGAGCGGCATGCGCGGTACGCGGCGCGCGGCACGCGCACGGTGGCCGTCACGGGAGCCAGCGGGTTCATTGGTGCGGCGCTCGTGCCCTTTCTCACCACGGGTGGGCACACCGTGCGCACGGTGGGGCGCGGCGCGTCGAATGACATTCAGTGGGATCCCGCTCGCGGAACCTTTGACACCGCCGCGCTCGAGGGCGTGGACGCGGTGATTCATCTCGCCGGCGCGAGTGTGGCCGAACGGTGGACGCCGGAGCACAAGCGGGCGATTCGTGAGTCGCGCGTCAACAGCACCCGCATGATTGCCGAAGCGTGCGCGAAGATGGCGAAGAAGCCGGAGGTGTTGATCTGCGGATCGGCCGTTGGCATCTACGGCAGTCGCGGCGATGAAGTGCTCGACGAAACCTCATCGCTCGGCGATGATTTTCTCGCCGAGGTGGGGAAGGAATGGGAAGCAGCGGCGAAGCCGGCGGTGGATGCGGGCATTCGCGTCGTGTTTCTGCGCACCGGGATTGTGTTGAATCCGTCCGGTGGCGCGCTCGGCAAGATGTTGTTGCCGTTTCAGGCCGGTGTCGGCGGGAAGTTGGGGAGCGGGAAGGCGTGGATGAGTTGGATCAGTCGTGAGGACTGGGTGGGGGCGGCGTATCACGCGCTGCAGACGCCGACTGTGCAGGGGCCGTTGAATTTGACGGCGCCGGAGCCGGTGACGGGCTCGACCTTTGCGACGACGTTGGCGCGGGTGCTGCATCGCCCGGCGTTGTTTCCGGTGCCGGCGATTGCGCTGACGACGCTGTTTGGCGAGATGGCGCGCGGGACGATCTTGGCGAGCCAGCGGGCGTTGCCGCGGGCGTTGGAGCGCGCGGGGTTCAGCTTTGCGCACCCGACGCTGTCGAGTGCGCTGCGGTTTGAGCTGGGGTTGCTCTAAATCGGGCTGTGCTCGCTGGGTCTGCGCACGCGGTTGCTGCTAGATTGGTGCAGTTGAATTTCCGCCCCATTTCATCTGCACCGACTGCACCGACCGATGCCGCTCGTACCGATTGAAACCCTCCCTGATGACTCGCGCCTGTGGATCTTTGGCGCGCGCGCCCCGCTCGATGACGTGGATTCGCCGCGTCTCATGGGGGCAGTGGACCGCTTTCTGAACGAGTGGAAGGCGCATGGCCAACCGCTGACCTGTGCCCGCGAGTTCGTGGAGGAGCATTTCCTCGTGATCGCGGTGGACGAGCGGACCGAGGATGCCTCGGGGTGTTCAATCGACGGGCTGTTCCGGTTGCTGCAGCAGGCGGAGGCGGGGATTGGGACGTCGATGGTGGGGGGCGGAATCGTGCATTTCCGCGGCCCGATGGGGATGGTGCATAGCTGCACGCGCGGCGAGTTCACGCTGATGGCGCTTGAGGGCGATGCGAACGAAGACACGCCGGTGTTCGACACCACGCTCACCAAGCTGGGCGACTATCGCGCGCGCTTTGAGGTTCCGGCGCGGGAGAGTTGGCATAACGAGCTGATTGCGCAGGCGCGGCGCGGTTAGAACGGCGACCTGCTTTCTACCACGGAGGCACGGAGACACGGAGGGAGACGCGACACTTCTCTCTTCGGGCGTTCCCTTCAAGGTTTGACTTGATGGGGATGCGAGACAGAAAGACTAGGCGGATCTCTCCGTGTCTCTGTGTCTCCGTGGTGAAGGCTTTTTGAGTCTTACAACCGCGCCTCACGCGCGCAGGAAGTCGGACTGCCAATCCTTGACCGCGGCCTTGATGGCCTTGCCCGAGGCGAACTCACCCTTGAGGGTGCGCTCCACGAGGGCGGGGAGCTCGGCGTCGCTGGCGAAGCGCAGGGCGATGAGCTGACGGGTGGTGAGCTCGGGGATGCGCTTGGCGAGGTCGGCGCTGAGGAGTTCGCGCAGGCGGAGACGCATCTCGAGGCGGATGACGCGGTTCTGCACGGTCAGTGCCATGATGCGCGAGCTCCAAACGATGGCCATGACACCAATCGCGAAGACGGCTTCCCACGCGGTGGCACTGCTCGGCGCCTTGAATGCCTGCGAGACCTTGTAGACGGCGTAGAAGGCCACGAGCGGGGAGGCCACGAAGTGGTAGAGCGGGGTCCACTGGGCGTGCTTCTCGAAGGACTGCTTGGTCTGGGGCATTGGGATCGTGGGGGAGATAGGACGGTGTCCGGCAATCGGGGTCGAGCGCGGACTACCGAAATGAATGCGGGAACTGACCGCATGGTTCATCACTAATATCAGGTATGCGCCCCTCCGACCATCCGAAGCTCCCCTCCAGCGAGATCACCCCCGAGTCCAGCTACCTGGACCGGCGCTCGTTTCTAGTTGCCGCCGGTGTGATTGGAGTGGGCCTGGCGGGGGCGGGAAAGCTCCGCGCCGCCGCCGCTCAGCAAGGTGGTGCTCAGGGGGCGCCGGTTGCCCGCGGCACGCCGTTCGGGTTGCAGCCGGACGACCGCCCCACGCCGTGGGAGGACGTGACGGGCTACAACAACTTCTATGAGTTCGGGACCTCGAAGGAGGATCCCAAGGCGAATGCGCAGCAGTTCCGCACGCGCCCGTGGACCGTGAAGGTGGATGGCCTGTGCGACAAGCCGGGCGATTACGCGCTCGAGGATTTCCTCAAGCCGGCGAAGATTGAGGACCGGATTTACCGGATGCGCTGCGTGGAAGCGTGGAGCATGGTGATTCCGTGGCGTGGCATCCAGCTCAAGGATGTGATTGATCGCGCGCAGCCGCGGGCCTCGGCGAAGTTTGTCGAACTCACGACGCTGAACGATCCGCGGCAGATGCCGGGGCAGCGCGGTGGGTTGTCGTTTATCAACTGGCCGTATGTGGAAGGGCTACGCCTGGACGAAGCGCGCAATCCGCTGACGATGCTCGCGACGGGCGTGTACGGCCGTGATTTGCCGAACCAGAATGGTGCGCCGCTGCGCTTGGTGGTGCCGTGGAAGTACGGCTTCAAGGGCGTGAAGAGCATCGTGCGGATTCGTTTCACCGAGACCGCGCCGCGCACGGCGTGGCAGGTGGCGGCGCCGAGTGAGTACGGGTTCTTTGCGAATGTGAATCCCGCAGTGGATCACCCGCGGTGGAGTCAGGCGACGGAGCGTCGCATTGGTGAGTTCCGTCGTCGCCCGACGCTGCCGTTCAATGGGTATGCGGAGCAGGTGGCCTCGATGTATGCGGGCATGGATCTGCGCCGCAACTACTGATGTCGCCATTGGGTGGGATTGAGCGCCAGCCGCGTGGATTCGGGGTGGCGCTCGTTCTTTTGGCGGCGGTGCCCGCCGTGTGGTACGCGTGGGCGATCTACTCCGACTTTGTGTTGGGGACGCGCTACCTGGGGTCGGATCCGATCAAGGAAGCGGAGCACGCGTACGGCGCGTGGACGCTGCGGTTGTTGCTCGCGTCGTTGGTGATCACGCCGATGCGCCGCCTCACTGGGTGGAACTGGCTCGCCAAGCATCGGCGGACGTTGGGGCTCTACGCCTTTGCGTACGGCGTCCTGCATCTGAGCGTGTGGGCGATTCTCGATGTCCAGTTGATTATCGATGATTTGGTGGGGTGGGATGTGGTGTGGGCGGATCTCACGAAGCGGCCGTTCATCACGATTGGGATGCTGTGCTTGGTGCTGATGGTGCCGCTGGCGGTCACCTCGACGAAGGGGATGATCAAGCGGCTGGGGAAGACGTGGGCGAAGCTGCACCGGGTGGTGTACGTGATTGCCGTGTTGGGGATCGTGCACTTTTTCATGGCGGTGAAGCTCGATATCCGCGAGCCGGGGGTGTACGCGCTGATTCTTGCGGTGCTCCTCGGCTGGCGCGTGCGGGAGTGGCGGCAGCGGGCGTCGGCCGCAGCGGTGGTTTCGGCGTAACAGCCGCGTCCGGCCTTGGTTGAGCGATAGATTGCGGGGTGGCCAATAAACCTCGGCACAATTCGTTCATTCCCCCGCGCGCCGCGCCGAAGCCGCGCGTGAAGCCGGCGAAGCCGGCACCCAAGGGGGCGCCGGAGCCAACGTCGAAGGCGGTGTCTAAGGGGGCGTCGAAAGCGTCTTCGAAAGCAACTTCGAAAGCGTCTGCGAAGGCACCTTCAAAAGCACCTTCGAAAGCACCGTCGAAAGCCAAGGCAACGTCTGTCTCCGAGCATGCGCGCGAGCATGCGCCCGAGCATGTGCCGGAGAAGACAGCTTCTGTTGGCGCCGTCGCGTACGACGCGTGGGCGGTCGCGGCGCCCGGAGTTGAGGCGTTGCTCGAACGCGAACTGCGCACAATCGGATTCGCTGATGCGACGGCCTCGCCGGGTGGCGTCAGCTTTGGCTGCGACGCCGCGGGACTCGCGCGCGCCAATCTGCATTCCCGCTTGGCGTCGCGCATCGTGGTGCGCCTCGCGGCGTTCCGCGCGACGGCCTTCTACGAACTCGAGCGGTCGGCGCGGAAGATCGAGTGGGCGCGATTCATGCGCCCGAAGGGTGCCTTTCGCCTCCGCGTGACGGCGAAGAAATCAAAGCTCTATCACTCCGATGCCATCGCGCAGCGTGTCGCCGAGGCGGTTGTGCGCGCGGTGCCGAGTGCGGTGGCTGTGGCTTTGAAGGGGAAAGACGATGATGGCGATGCGATTGAGTCGCCGGACGCGAGCGCGATGGATGACTCGCAGTTGATTGTCGTGCGCTTCGATCACGATCAGTGCACGATCAGCGCGGACTCCTCGGGGGCGCTGCTGCATCGCCGCGGATATCGGCAGGCGGTGGCGCGTGCGCCGTTGCGCGAGACGTTGGCAGCGGCGATGCTCGCGGCGGTGCGCTACGATGCATCGCGTCCGTTGGTGGATCCGTTCTGCGGCTCGGGGACACTGGTGATTGAAGCGGCGATGATGGCGCGCGATATCGCACCGGGGTTGCAGCGCGGCTTTGCAGCCGAGCGCTGGCCGGAGATGCGCGCTGCGGTATGGAGTGCGGCGCGCGATGAGGCGCGTCTGCGCATCAAGCCCTCGGCGGGGGCGGCGCTGATTGGGTCGGATCGGGATTCGGGTGCGATTGAAGCGGCGCATGCGAACGCCGCGCGCGCGGGAGTGAGCGCGGATGTGCAGTTCGTGCAGCGGGCGTTGTCGGAGCTCGTGGTGCCGGACGGGCCAGGGCTGCTGATTGCGAATCCGCCTTATGGCGTGCGCGTGGGCGAGAGTGGGCCGCTGCGTGATCTGTATGCGCGCTTTGGACAGGTGGCACGCGCGCAGTGTGCGGGGTGGCGCGTGGCGTTGCTCTCAGCTGACCGTGCGCTTGAAGGGCAGACTGGGTTGCGGTTCAGTGAGGCGTTCAAGACGAGCAACGGTGGTATTCCGGTGCGCGTGGTGACGGCCGCGACTTAGGAACGGCGGGTTACCACGGAGGCACGGAGACACGGAGATACGCGAGGGCAGAATGGGCATCGCTGTTCCATTCAAAGATTCTTTCTTTGGGGAACTGCGCCATCGCATCGCCGCGAACATTTCTGCACCTCCGGGTCTCCGTGCCTCCGTGGTAAATCAGTTTTTTAGCCGTTAAAACTCAAACCCAAACGCGAGATTGATATGCGTGTTCGGGTAATCCGTGAGCGCATACCGCGTGCGGGTGCTGCGCCACTCGACGCCCATGACGAGCGGGCCGGAGGGCCGCCAATGCAGGTGCGCTTCGGTGGTGGCGTTGTGGAGCAGCGTCGGTGCCCGGTCATCATTGGGATCATCAAAGCCATAGCCTGCGCCGATCAGCAAACGCGGCGAGTGCGTGTAGTTGAACTGCACCCAGCCGCCGACTGATTCCAGCGCGCGCAGTGAGTCGAGCCCAAAGTTCTGGCCGATGCCACCGCCGCCGAGTCCGGAGAGCGCGCGGCCCTTGAAGGCTTCACCGCGGAACTCGAAGCGCTCGCCAATCGGCACGATGAAGTCGAGCGTGACGGCATCGCTCGTCGCGCCGTTCTCCAACTGATTGTTGACCTGCCCGAGATGCAGGCCGACGCCGATCTCGGTGGGATTCTCGGCATCGCCCCAGGCGAGCGCGGTGCGCTGCTGGAGGAAAGGCATCTTGCTGCGCTCGGCGGCATCGAAGCCAGTGGCGAAGAAATTGGCCGGTTCACCGCTCGTGGGCGCGAGCACTGCGAACTGCCACTTGGTGCGCAGGCCGGTGCCACGTTCGAGGGTGTAGCGAATCTGCGGCAGCCAGAGCCAGAGATTGCCGGCGTAGGAGAAGTTCGGCGCGCCGACGGAGGCAAGGCTCACGGGGTTGAGCCCCGCGACGAGGGGCTGCTCCTGGCCAATCAGGAGCTCCGAGTGCTCCCACGCGATGATGGCGCGCGCGGTGCGGATGCGCATGAGCGGAAAGGTGCGGCCGCCCGGGCTTGGGACCTGGCCGCCGAAGAAATCGACGTCGAGATCGCCGGTGAAGGTGCCGCCGAGGACGTCCTGTGCGGTGAGGGCCGCGGCGAGCGAGGTTTGGCGAATGCTCATGCCGAGGCCGCCCTTGGGTGTCCCGGCGGGCACCTGCTTCCGGTACATCGGGACGTCGGCGTTGTTGGTCACCTTGGTGTTGGCGAACACGTTCATGAGGACGCGTCCGGAGAGTTCGACGGCGAGGCGTGAGCGGGTGCGCACGCCGCTCTCGGCTTCGGAGGCGAGCCCTTGGCGGAGCGCTTCGAGTGCGGCTTCGGCGTCCTCGAGTCGCAGGGCGAGGGAGTCGAGTCGCCGCTGTTCGGGGGTCTGCGCGCGCAGAAGCGTGACGGGGATCACGCTGAGAACGGCGAGGGCGAGAAGGGCCCGCAGGAGGGGGGCGGCGATTCTGCTTGACCGGAGCTTTGGCATGGAGGTACCCTTTGACGTGATGCGAAACTCAGAAGCAGTGAACAGAACCGACGTGCACGCACGATTGGCAAGCCGCGCCGCGCAGATGGCCGCGGCGAAGGTGGCCGCGGCGCTGCTCGTGCTGGTGTCGTGCGCGCTCCCCGTGGCGGCCCAAGGGGCCGTGTCGGGGCGCGTGGCGCTGACGGAGCGCCCCGGAGAGCAGAGCACGGATATTGGGAACACTGTGATTTACCTCGTACCCGCGACGGCCGCGAGTGTGCGCGCGGTGACGGCCACGGCGAGTATCGCCATGAATGGCCGGGCCTTTGTGCCGCGGGTGCGGGTGGTGACGGTCGGCAGCCGAGTGGATTTTCCGAATCAGGATCCGTTCAGCCACAATATTTTCTCGACGGCTCCGGGTGCGGTGTTCGATCTTGGATTGTATCCCGCCGGACGCTCGAAGGATGCGGTGTTTCGTCGCGCGGGGATTTTCGCCGTGTATTGCAACATTCATCCGCGGATGACGGCTTTTGTGGTGGTGGTGCCATCGCCCCACTTCTCGATGGCCGGGGCAGATGGACGGTGGACGATCGCCAATGTGCCGGCGGGGGCGTACACGATGCACATTTGGCACGAACGCGGGGCGGAGACAAGGCAGCCGCTGCAGGTCGCGGCCACTGGGCAGAGCGGGGTGGATGTCACGGTGGACGCGCGCGGTTTCCGATTCGCGCAGCACAAGAACAAGTTTGGGCGTGAGTACGACCGTACGGGTCGCGACCGCTACTAGCTCCCTCTCGAGTCCTTTCGCGCCTCTCCAGCACCGACCCCGTGGCCGCTCGCAGTCTCTCACTCTCCGTAAAAATCTTCCTCGGCACCTCGGCCGTGGTGGTGCTCGCGCTTGGCGCGACGCTGGCGATTACTGCGCGGTCGGCGAACCGCGCGGCGGACGCGTCGGTGGAGCGCGTGGTGGGCGCGGCCCGTGAGGCGCTGAATGCACAGATCAGTGGGCGTTCGGAAGCGCTCCTGAAGGCGGCGGAGGTGTTTGCGGGGAACGCGAGTTTCCGCGACATCGTCACGCAGCGCGATTTCAGCAATGCGCTTGATCAGTCGATTGTGGCGGCGGAGCAGACCGGGGCGGATTGGGCCCAGATCACCGACGCCGAGGGGCTTCGTCTCGCGAAGAGCGATGATCCGACCGCCGAAGAGGAATCCCTGGCCGCATCGCCGGCGATTGGCGGTGCGTTGGAAGGGAACTTCGTCGCGGCCTTTGGCATCAGCGCGGACACCGTGCTCATTCAGGTGGCCGTGGTGCCCGTTGAGGACGGTGGACGCGTGTATGGCGCGCTGATGGTGGTGCGCGGCATGGATGATGTGTTTGCCGAATCGGTGAAGCAGGCGGCGTTTAATCAGCTCGAGGTGGTGTTCTACGCGCTCGACTCGTTGGGAGCACCGCGTGTGAACGGCAGCACGGTGGACCGTGCGTTGCTGACCCCGGCGTTGCTCGGCGTACTGCACACGGTTGCCGAAGCCGAAGAGTCGGGGATGAGCAAAAATGTCACGCTGGCCAACACGGAGTATGTCGCGCTTGGCGGGCTGCTGCGTTCGGCGG
>JANLTT010000037.1:0-19067 GCA_031363115.1 Gemmatimonas sp. | reverse complement strand
GCGGCGCGTATGTATCTCGCGATCGGCGCCGAAGACCCGTCGTCGAAGGACGGCCCGGCCTATTACTCGGCCGCGCTCGACATCGCGATGCTGATTCAGGACCAGGCGTTGATTGGCGAGATCCTCAATCCGATGATCGAGGACCCGACGCCCTTCCCGGATCTCACCCTGCTCCTCGGCGCCGAGACGGCGCGGTTGCTCGTCAAGAACGACAACGCGATGGCGCTCTACAAGGCCGCGCTGGTGAAGAACCCGAACATCCGCGACGCGAACTATTTCCTGTCGTACATGCTGCTCGAGGCCAAGAAGCCGGCCGAGACGACCGCGCTGTTGGAGCGCCTCGTGTCGATTGATCCGGGGAACCCGGACAATGTGATGATGCAGACGATGGCCGTACGTCAGGTCGCCGAGGGTGAGCGCGACGCACGTAAGAAGGCCGAGCTGATTCGCCAGGTGAATGCGCTGATGGCCCGTGAGAGCGCGATGCCGTATCGCGTGCAGATCGTGCGCTTCGAGCGTCGGGCGGAAGGCGCGGTGTGGAGCGGGACGGTGGAGAACCGCTCGACCGCGGCCAAGACCTACACCCTTGAGGTGTCGTTCCTCGATGGCGAGGGGAATGTGGTCGAGACGCAGTCGGTGACGACCTCGTCGGCCGCCGCCAACGCGACGGTGCCTTTTGAGGTGACGGCGGTGCAGGCTGGGATTGTGGCCTGGAAGTACGTACTGAAGTGAGGAAGGTGGGGAAAACCGAGGGGATGGTCGCGTTGACTGTCCCCCCGTGCCTCACTATCTTTGGGATTCTCTTGGAAACGCTGGTCGGAAAGTTGGCTGAGCGGGACCGGGGCGGTAGGCGCTCGTAGCTCAATTGGATAGAGCATCTGACTACGGATCAGAAGGTTAGGGGTTCGAGTCCCTTCGGGCGCATTGGCAGGAATGAGGTGGAAGGATGGAGGATGAAGGAAGATCGGGGCGTAGCTTAGCCCGGTAGAGCGCCTGCTTCGGGAGCAGGAGGTCGCTGGTTCGAATCCAGTCGCCCCGACTGGTGATAGATAGAAGCCCCACAACGGCTTATGCGTTGTGGGGCTTTTGCTTTTCCATCGCCAGAATCAGGCCCGAATCGCGCTAGTATCCGTTTAGTATCCACCAGCGGCGATTTCGCGCGCGAGGCGGTCGCGTAACCGCAGGATGGCATCGAGGAGTTTTAAACGGCACGGCGTGCAGGTCGTGGAGAGCGAGTCCGGTAGCGGGTCGCCGCAGCGATGGCACCGAGAGGACGCGGGAATGAAGGCCACGCGCGGAAGATTGCCGCGCGCGGTGGGTGTGCCGCGGAGTACGACGTACGTCCACCCGTGGGAGATATGAGCGAGCCGCGCCCACTGGGCGGAAATCACGTCGCCGCGCGTCGGCCGGTGTGCGCACGGTCGGCGATTGCGCCACATACTTACTCGACCGCCATTGAAGTTCCTATCCCGATCTCACCGGGAAGCCTCGACCTATGACCAAGATCTCGCTGCTCCGACGACTCGGAGCGATGTTGACCATTCTCGTATTCGCTGTCCTCGCGAGCACCGTCGCACTCTTGGTGCTGCCCTCGGCGCTTGCGGCACAGGAGCAAGCTGAGCCCGGCTCTGACAGCCCATTCCGCATCGAGATGGTGGCGGGTCCGACCCTGATGGGCGACCAAGGATATCTCGGTGCCCCAGTCGGAATGTTCGCCTCGATATCGTGGGTTGGCTTCCTCCAAACGAAGGGCTATCGGCTCGGAATGGTGCAGACCAGTACGTCCCACTCGGGGGCTGGGGCTACGACGCCGGCGAGTGCGGAGCGCGGCGTCCTGTACAACCGCTACGCCGCGGCGTTTACGCTGGAGCGCATCCGAATCCGTGTGCGAGGGCGTCGCGTGATCACCACCGGGTACGGATTCGGTGCCGGCTCCCTCGGCTATGACGTGAAACAGCTGCCATCACCTGACGGCCAATCGATTCGCCGCGTGGACGGCTGG
Source organism: Gemmatimonas sp. (assembly GCA_031363115.1). GTDB lineage: Bacteria > Gemmatimonadota > Gemmatimonadetes > Gemmatimonadales > Gemmatimonadaceae > Pseudogemmatithrix. The sequence goes on along the minus strand of JANLTT010000037.1, from coordinate 17,065 downwards.
GCGCCGGCAGTCACCGCGAGCGCAGACGTTGCGTATCGTTTCCCGCGGGGCCGAGCTTCATTTATTCCTCTTCCGACGGATGTGGACTTCTTCATCGGCGTGCGGTCCGTCGCTATGCTCGGCGTAGTTACCGTGACCGCGACGCCCCCCTCAAGCGGGCCGATTCCGACCACGCGAGGCATCGGCCACATCAACCAAATCGGGATTGGCCTCCGGTTCGGACTGTTCATGACCGATGCGTCGGATGAGGTTGTGGGGCTTTTTTATGACGCCACCCGAAGCGGCTCTCGGTGCGGGTCAGGTGCGGGTCAAAATCTGAAGTTGACCCCAACCCTGAAGCCGCTGCGCGCATGGTGACCGATGAGAAGGCCAGGGTCGGCCGCGCGAAGGCGGCTGTGCCGCACCGTAACCATGAGATCTCCCAGGAGGCCGGTGAGTCCCACTGCGAGCCCCGAGTAAGCACCCAAGCGCACAGCGGTCCCGAGACGACGTGGAGCGACGATGCAGCTCCAGAATAGTTCAGTTTCCGGATCATTGCAGTCGTGCCACCACGAGTAACCAAACAACGCGCCAAAGGCTGTGCTGAGCGCGGCGAAGCCAAGGCGCTCAACGAAAGTGGCGCGGCGACTTCCATCGCCCAAGTCCGGCTCCTGCACCTGCTGCCGCGCTGGGACGCGCACCAGAACTGACGCTTTCATCTGGGACGCGATGGAGTCGGCGCTCACGCCGTGAATGGCGGCTGTGTCGCTTATCGTATCCGGTTTCAGCGTTGATGGACCCGAGCGGAGTACTGGGACTCGAATTCCTGTGGCCTTTGGCGAATCCGATTTCTCCCGTCGCGACTGCGCGAAGGCGGGCGCACTCGTGAGCGCGGCTGCAAGGATTGCGACCGCTAGCGGTATGCAATGCAGTCTATGCATCAACGTCCTCGATTATGAAGGCGGCAGAAGCATCGCGCATCACGTCTTCAGCTTGGCCCGCAGTTCCTCAGGGAAGTTGTTCACCACGACAAGCGTAGGTGTTCCCGCGGGACAGGAATTCCAGGCGGGGTCGGTCGAGTCTGCCGCCTGATCGGCGACCTCGCGAGCACCGATGAACGGGTCGCGGCGCGGTCAGACTCGAGCAGGTCGCCACCGCGGTCACACGCTAGTGGATGAGCGTGAGGACGGCGCTCCCTGCCCCTGCGCGACGGGCGACTGGTGTTCTTGGTGCAGGGTGGGACGTCGAGCGTTGTGAAGGTCTCACTGGCGAAGTTGCTGGGCCTCCCGTGAGCCACCGGTTGAATCCGTCGCGCCAGTGATTCAAGCGATACCACACGAGTAACATCGTCGTAAAGGGCCAAGGTGCCGTGCGAGCGACGGCCCCTACTTAGTTGGTAAGTCGTGCAGGGACAATCTGTTGACGTGTTGAGAGTGGATTGAGGCTCGCTCCTAGATTGGCGCGCATGATCCATCCCCCGCATCCCGTGGGGGCGCCCAATCCACCTCTGGAGGACCGCATGCCGTTGTCGTTCCGTCCCGCCGCCCTGCTCGGGCTCCTCGCCTTCTCGGTCATCCCGGCGCAGGCCGCCATCACGCCGCCCCCCGCCGCTGGCCCGGGAGGCAAGGTCGTCATCACCTCCTGCCTCGTGATGTTCGCGCTCAAGTCGCGCGGTTCGTCCTCGACGAATGCGGGGACGTTCAACACGTCCAGCCGCTCCGAAGTCACCGTGACGAAGATCTACGAACTCGCCGGATTCGACACCACGGCGTTCCAGCGGGTCACCGATGAGATGTGCGGTGGTGCACCGGCTGCCCTCGCGGCATCGGGCTACGAGGTCGTCACCGCCGGCGTCACGGACCACTACGCCTGGAAGGACGCGCAGGAGCGCGGCCAGGCGAGCCCGCAGGAGCAGAAGGCGAATGGGACGGAGTATCGCGTCTATGCGCAGACCGGGATGAAGATCGTCGACCCCACCATCGTCGGCGGCATGGCAATGGGGCGCCTGATGTGGGACGAGACGACGCTCGGCAATGTGTTCGGCGCCAAGCCGGTGAACATCATCTACACGGTGGACTTTGCCGCCCTCGAGGCGGCAGGACGTCGCACACGCGTCGCGGACCAGAACAGAGCGAGCGTGACGGCCTCGGTGAACCTGACCGTTGGCGCCACGGTGATCTCGTACGACGCCAGCGAGGAGAATGTGCGTTGCAACCCGATGGGTGCGTCGAGAGAGGCCCGCACGCAGCCCTACTGCGCGCTCCGAAAGAATCAGCGCAACGAAGGGACGTACTCCACGGACAGCGCCACGTCACGCCGCTACGCCGACGCGATCGTGTCGGTCGTGGAGCAGGACCAGGGTGTCGGCGGCGCTGTCGCAGGCGCGGCGAACGCGCTCGCGCTTATGACGGGAGGCCGGCGTCGGAACCTCGACAAGTTCACGGTCACCGTGGACCCCGCGAAGTACGAGGCGTCGGCAAAGGCCGGGGCCGCCGAAGTGCTCACCGGCGCGATGCGCTGGATTCATGAGCCGGAGACGCGGCCGCGGCAGCGCCGGCGCTAGTCGCGGCCCGTTATTTCCAGAAGATTCCGGTTGTGAATGCGCGTCGCATCGGTCAACTTTCCTGCTCCCTTTTACCACAGACGACCGATGCGACACGCATTCATGTACCACGGCGGCCTCGAGCGGAACCATCCGAAGCTCACCCCCGGCGCCAAGACCTTCACGGGCACCGATGGAAAGGAGCACGAGCTCCCGGCGTGGCCAGAAAGCGCCTATCTCTGCTTTGGCTACATGGAGAAGGCGGGAAAGAAGTTCTGCGTGGTCCGCGTGACCGACGGCACCTCGGACGTCGTGTTGAACAACGAGCTGGTGATCGAGCCAGGTCGCCACGTGGGCTACGGCGTGCGCTTTAGCCCAGAGCCGACGATGGTCGAGGACGATGCCGTCGTGCTGACCCTCCTCGAGGACCTCATCAAGCGCAACTCGGAGAACCCGGGTGATCTCCCCGCCATCCGCGAGCGCTTCAAGAAGGTGATGGTGAAGTAAGGCGTCGGCTGGTGTGACGCTGGGCCATGGATCGGGCATCCTCGCTAAGTTCGGGGATGCCCGATTTTCTTCGCCTTCTCGGCCTCGCCGTGCTCCTCGCGGCATCTGCACTGCCCTCGTCGCTTGATGCACAGCGCACCGCGACGTCATCGGTCGCAGCGCGCTCGTATGATGTGCGCATCCTACGCGACACCTTCGGCGTGGCGCACGTCCGCGGCCGCACCGATGCCGATGCCGCCTACGGCCTCGCCTGGGCCCACGCCGAAGACGACTTCGGCAACATCGAACAGATTCTCCTCGCCACCCGTGGCTACGCAGGTCGCGCGTTCGGCAAAGCCGGCGCGGCCTCGGACTTCCTCCTCGCCTTCCTCGATGCGCGGGCGACCGCCGAGTCGCGCTACGCAACCGATCTAGACGACGCCACGCGTGCCCTGCTCACCGGCTACGCCGATGGGCTCAACGCCTGGGCCGCGGCGAATCCGCAGGACCTGCGCCGCGAGACGCGCGCGATTCTCCCCATCACGCCGCAGGATGTCGTGACGGGCTTCGTGCTCACCTCGCCGCTCTTCTTCGGGCTCGACGGAATCCTCGGCGCCCTGCTCGAGGACGAAGCCTTCCCCGCCCCGCTGCCGGAAGAGCGCGGTTCGAATGCCTTCGTGGTCACACCGGCAAAGGCCGGCGATGGCATCACGCGACTCTTCTCGAACTCGCACCAACCCTGGACGGGCCCGCTCGCTTGGTACGAGATCTCCGTGCACAGCGAGGAAGGGTGGGACTTCGCGGGGGCGCTCTTCCCCGGCTCGCCGGTGCCGCTACTCGGACACAATCGCACGCTGGGCTGGACCAACACGGTGAATGCCCCCGATCTCGCGGATGTGTATCGGCTCACGGTACGCGACTCCGCCGGAACGATGTGGTATCGGATGGATGGTGTGTGGAAGCCGCTCGTGCGCGAGGAGGCGAAGCTGCGCGTGCGTGTGGCGGGGATCGTGCTGCCGGTGACGCGCGAGTTCTTTCGCAGCGAGCACGGGCCGGTACTCAAGACCAAGCGCGGCTACTTCGCGGTGCGGTACGCCGGCATTGGCGACGCGCGCCAGGTGATGGCGTATTATCGCCTCACCAAGGCGCGCACGCACGCCGAGTGGCGTGCGGCGCTCGCGTTGCAGAGCATCCCGGCGACGAACTTCATTTACGCCGATGCCACGGGGCGCATTGACTACGTCTACAACGGGCTCTTCCCGCGTCGGCGCGCCGGATACGATTGGAGCGGCATTGTCCCCGGCGACACGAGTGCCACGCTGTGGAATGGCTACGTGCCGTTCGATTCCATCCCAAAGCTGATGGATCCGCCGAGCGGGTTCATCGTGAACGCGAACAACACGCCGTTCCGCGCGACGACGCGCGAGCATGACCTGCGTCCGGCCGATTTCCCTGAGTGGATGGGCATTGAGCCTCAGATGACGAATCGTGCGGTGCGGGCGCTTGATTTGCTCTCGCCGCTGGGCGTGATCAATCGCGACTCGCTGATGCGCGTGAAATACGATGCCGGCTACTCGCGCGGGTCGTGGATGGGCGCGCGGTGGACGGCGGCGTTGACGACGGACACCACGCGGGATGCGCGTGCCGCCGCCGCGGTGCGACTCCTTGCCACCTGGGATGGCGTGCTCGCGGATGATCGTCCCGCGGCGGCGCTCGGTGCGCTGCTGGCGCGCGACTGGGTCTCGGCGAAGTACGGTCGGTATCCGGCGCCGGCCGCGGATGCCTCGCTTCGCGAAGCCGCGCGCGACCTGCAACGCACCTTTGGGCGGATTGATCCGCCGCTGAGTTCGGTCTTTCGCATGCGATTCGATGGGCGCGATGTGCCGATTGGCAATGGCGGCTCCGATGTGCTGCGCGCCGTGCACACGGCGCGTGACCGCGACGGGCGCTACGTGGGACGCGCCGGCGATTCGTTCGTGATGCTCGTGGAATGGGATTCCACCGGAGCGGTGCGGTCAGAGAGCATTCAGACCTATGGCACGGCGATTGGACGACCGGGCTCGCGACATGCCTCCGACCAGATGGAGCTGTTCGCGACGAATCGATTGAAGCCCGTACCCTTCACCGAGGCGGCGCAGCGACTGATGCTGGAGCGCGAGTATCGTCCTGGTTCCTCGTCCGCTTCCGACATACGGAGTCCCTGATGCGTCGTCCCCTGCTGCTCACCGCCGCGGCGGTGTTCTTTGCCTACATCCAGTACTCGGGCTATCTCTGGTTGCGCGAGCACGGACCGATTAGCGCGGCACTCACGCACGCGTGGGAGACGCTGTTGCGCGACCCCATCGTGTTGATGGCGTGGAACGACATGGCGATCTTCACGGCACTGGTGCTCACCTGGTTCTGGCGCGAGCTCAAGACGAAGGGGCGCTCGATGCTCTGGTGGTGGGCGACGCTGATTGGCGGGTGCCCGGCGCTGCTCGCGTATCTCGCGTTGCAGGAGCCCGAGCAGGCTACGGCCGCACCGTCTCGCCCGGCCTGAGCACGCGGAAGCGCTCAGGCGCGATGGCGCGCTCCTGCAGCGCGCGGGCGAGGGCGCGCGGCGGCTCGTCGAGCGATTCATCAGACAGTGGGAAGGTGCCCCAGTGCACGCCGATCGCATTCGCGGCGCGGACATCGAGCATCACTTGCACCGCTTCATCGGGGTTCACGTGCTGCGTGCGCATGAACCAGCGTGGCTCGTAGGCCCCGATGCCAATCGCGGCAAGATCGAAGTGCCCGAACTGGGCGCCGATGCGTGCCGGATCGTTGGAGTAGCCGAGATCGCCGGAATACCAGAAGCGATGCGAGGGGTGCAACATCGCCCAGCTTCCCCACAAGCTCTCGTTGCGCCGCAGTGGCGACCGACTCGACCAGTGCTGCACGGGGAGAAAGTGAAACTCCACGCCGTTGGGGCCCATCCAGTGCTCGTCCCACGCGAAGGGACGCACACGCGCGCCTGGCACGGCGCGTGCGAACCAGGCGTCGAGCCCCTTGGGTACGAGAAACTGCGGCGGCCCGCCGCGCTGATGCTGTACGGCGCGCACGGAGGCGAGATCGAGATGGTCGTAGTGATTGTGCGAGATCACCACGAGGTCAATGTGCGGCAGCGTCTGCGGCGTCAGGCCCGGTGGCTGGTGCCGACGCGGACCGAACGGCGGAATGGGTGAGACCACCCGACTGAACACGGGATCCACCAGCACGTTGAGCCCACCGATCTGCTTCAGAAATGAGGCGTGCCCAATCCAGGTGAAGCTCGGGCTCTCGCGATTGGCGTGGAGGAATTCGAGATCGGGGGCCACGCCTGTGATGGGCGCCTGCGGAGGACGCGGCAGCCGGGCCCACGCGCGCGCGAAGGCCCACTTGGGGACGCCGTTGGGCGTCACGTCCACGCCAGAGCGATTGGAGAACATCACCGCGGTGGTGGAGGAGACGGTGGTGGCGCGAGCGCCTTACGGCGCAGGAACAACCTTGCCGTCGTCCCCAATCGTGACGAGCTGGTCTCGCTCGACGCGAATCATCGAGGAGCTGCGACGTCCGAGGACCTCCCATACCAGTTCGATCGTCTGCCCGGGTTGGAGATCGCAGAGCACCCATTCGCCACGATTACTCGTGGCGACCTCACGGACTTCGTCGCGCCAAAGCGGAATCTCGCCGCCGACGTCAATCTGCGTGCGCCACGAGGCACGGACTCGCGCGCCCGAGACGGGCCGGCCGTCGAGCGTCAGTCGGCCGCGCGCCGCGCCGACCGTCGTGCGCACGACGCGCTCGGTGCAGACGGTGCGAATCGGCCCTTCGGCTGGCGGCCCGTCCACCGCATCGCTCACGTAAATGCGACGCGTGCCTTCGAGCACCGCGGTCGTGCGCCACGCGAGGAACTCGTGGCCGAGCACTTCGGGCGCGAGGACGCGCGCACGATCCTGCGAGCGGAAGGTCTCCAGTTCCTGATACCCAACCTGCGGGAAGCGAATGAACCAGTCGGCCGCGAGCCAGGTGCCGCCGGTCGCGCGCGCGAAGGTCAGGCGACCACCGCCGAGGCGGAGGTCTTCGTCGGCACTGAGTCCCTGGTACAGATAGCTGATCGAGCGGAGTTCGAGCGAGGCGCGCTCGAGACGAATCTCGCCGGCGACGTCGATGTAATCCCGACGGCGCTCCTTCGGCGTGAACGAAATATCAAAGGTCGCGGCGCTTCCCTCACGCACGGTGAAGCAATACGACTCGGTGAACCAGGGGGAGAGCAGTGCCGCGACGTCGAGTCCGCGGAAGAGCCGATCCTGTCCGGCCTTCACGACGTAGCCGGAGCGCTGGAGTTCCGCCTGCACTGGTGTCCCGAAGGCCGCCATCGGATTGCCCGCACGACGAATCACGGAGAAGCGCGCGGTGTCGCGCCCGTTGGGTCCGAGCCGATGATCCATGACGGCCCAACGTGCCGACACGCCCTGACGCGCGGCCGCGAGCTGCGCCGCCGTCAACGCCTTGGTCATTTCGCCCAGCAGGATGCGTACGGACAGCTGTGCGTCGGCGGAACCGCCGCAGGAGCTTGGCGGCGCCGACCCACGCTGGGGCAACGAGACGATACTGGTGCTGGCAACGGGGTCAATGGTGAGTGCCTCACCACCGGAGATCACGCGCTCAACGACGACGGTGGGGTTGTATCCCACGCGCAGCGCCTCAATCCGCCACGTCGCGGAGCGCGGAAGCGGCAACGCGTAGCGCCCTTCATCGCTCGTGACGGCGCGGACGACTTCCGCGCCGGTGGAGTCCTTCGCGACGATGAGGATGCCACCGCCCCCTGGTGCGCCGCCGGCCAACTTGACGGTTCCTGCCACGCGCTGCGCCCCGAGTATGGCAGGCGAGGCGACAGCAGTGAGCGCGACGAGGGTGACGGCGAGTCGGGAGCGGAGAGCAATCATCACTTCGTCTTGGGCTGGAAGGTCATCTTGCCGTCGACCCATTCGAACTTCAGGTCGGCGGCGGTTTCGATGGCGCTGATGGCCGCTTGCGAGGAACCGAGTTCGATGTCGATGGAGATCGGCAGTTCGAGCTTGGTTGAGTCAAGGACGGCGACGTCCATGCCGTACCAGCGCCACAGCTTCTGGACGACGTAGCTCACCGACTGGTTGTTAAGGACGAGGCGGGACTCCGTCCACGACAGCTCCTGCTTGACGAGGGCCGCATCGGGGGTCGACACCTTGCCCGCGCGATCAATCATGAGCGCTTCACCGGCCTCCAGTGTCGTGCTCTGCCCGGCCACGGTCACGACCACCTCACCGCTATCAGCACGCACCATGCGCGTGTCCTCGTCCGCGTAATCGCGCACGGTGAAGCCACCGCCGTTCGCCGTGACGGACACTTCGCCGAGTCGCGCATCAAAGGGCTGCGCCCCACCGGCGGCCACCGCGAACGACGCGGTGCCATTCACGCGGAGGGTGCGGTACTCGCCGCCGAATCCCTTCACGATCGTCAGACGCGACTCTGGGCCGATGCGGGCCACGGTCTGGTCGCCGAGTGTGACGGAGCCGATCTGTCCGGCGCGTGCATCCACGAGCTGCGCATCGGCCGAGCCGAGCATCTGGGTGACGACTTCGGCATGGCTGCGCTTGCTGAACCACGCGGCGGCACCAAGTGCCACCACTGTTGCGACGGTGACGATGATGGCGGGGGTCTTCCACGACGCACGCTGCGTGACCGTGTTGATGTGCTCGGCGACGCCGTGCGACCTCGCCTCACGACGACGCTTGGCAACCGTGGCCGCGTCGACGATCGGCTTGTGAATGTCCGTCACGATTTCGTTCCAGATGGTGTCAATCGTGGGGGCTGCGTGCGCGGGCGCCGCATGCACTCCTTCGACCTTTTCAAAGCGATGCACGGAGGCCAAGCGCGCGCGCACGGCGCGGGCCCGATGCCGCATCTCCTCGCTGAAGAACGCCTCGATGTCGGCGGAGGAGTGGAAGCCATCGCGCTCCTCCCAGAATTCGCGCACGGTGGCAGCGACGAGCTTGGGCGCGGCGGCATTCTCGCCCTTCAGGCGCACGAGCGCCGTGTCGAAAATCCACGCGTAGTTGTCGCGGAAGATCTTCTCGAGAGCCTGCTCGCTGCCGGCATTGAGCCCGGCGATGGTGGCCGCGTCAACGGGCGCGAAAGTAGACGACATCGGGGCAGTCCTCAGTGCAGTGGTCAGTGCAGTGGTCAGTGCCGGGGCGGCGAGCCCCGCGGGGCCAACCTCGCTACTATAACTGCGCGAAGGGCTGTTTCGCATCCCCTCTGCGTCCGCGGAGGACTCCGGCCCGGCCTGCCGTTGCACGCCGGCAAAAAGGTTCCGGTGACGGAGTGGTGCCGCGACCTACCCCGCAGGTTCATCCACGAGTAGCTTTCGCGGTCTGCGTGAGTAGCTCAGCTGGATAGAGCGCTGCCCTCCGGAGGCAGAGGTCGTGGGTTCGAATCCCGCCTCGCGCATTTCCCTCCCCCTGTCGCGCCCCCTCCCCTTCCCGCCGCATCACGCGCGGGCCGGCGCCGACCGTTAGGCCCCCCCACCCGCTCCTCTCCGCGTGGATATTGCCTCCCTCCGCCGTCTGCCAGTGGCCGAGTTGTACGCCCTCGCCGACACGATTCCCGTCGAGAACGCGCGCGCAATGCGACCTCAGGACGTCAGCCTGAAAATCGAGCGCGCCCTCCTCGCCCGCGGGGAGGCGTTGTACGCCGACGGCACGCTGGAATTGATGAGCGAGGGGCACGGGTTCCTTCGGAGTCCCGACCTGTCGTACCTCGCTGGGCCGGACGATGTCTATGTCTCGCCGACGCAGGTCCGACGGTTCGGCATCAAGACCGGGGATACGATCCGCGGCCGCGTCCGCCCGGCCAAGCACTGGGAGAAGTTCCTCTCGTTGCTGCAGGTGGAGGAAGTGAATGGCGGTCCGCCGGAGGCAATCGCAGGTCGCATTCCGTTTGACGCGCTCTCGCCGCGTTATCCCGACGAGCGCATTCGCCTCGAGTCGGCCTCCGGCGGGCTCTCGATGCGCGTCGCCGATCTCATTGCGCCACTCGGCAAGGGACAGCGCGGGCTCATTGTGGCGCCGCCGCGCGCGGGCAAGACGCTCCTGCTGCAGCGCATGGCGAATGCCATCGCCGAGAACCATCCCGAGATCAAGCTGTTTGTCCTCCTGATTGACGAGCGGCCGGAGGAAGTCACCGATTTCATTGCCACGGTGCCGTCGGCGGAGATTGTCGCGAGCACCTTTGACGAACCCGCCAAGCGCCACGTGCAGGTCGCCGAAATGGTGTTGGAGAAGGCGAAGCGATTGGTGGAGGCGAAGCAGGATGTCGTGATTCTGCTCGATAGCATCACGCGACTCGCGCGCGCGCACAACACCGTGATTCCGATGTCCGGCAAGATCCTCTCGGGGGGTGTGGACGCGAAGGCGATGGAGAAGCCGAAGCGCTTCTTTGGCGCGGCACGCCGCATTGACGGGGGCGGCTCGCTGACGATCGTGGCAACGGCGCTCGTGAACACCGGTTCGCGCATGGACGAAGTGATCTTCGAGGAGTTCAAGGGCACCGGTAACTCCGAGATCGTGCTGGATCGCGACATCGCGAATCGGCGCATTTATCCGGCCATCGAGATCAACAAGTCGGGCACGCGCAAGGAAGAGCTGTTGCTCACGGAGAAGGAGCGCAATCGCGTCTTCCTGCTGCGGCACTTCCTCGGCGACATGGCCTCGGAGGACGCGACGATCTTCCTGCTGCGGAAGCTCGCGGTGACGGCGACGAACGAGGAGTTCTTCCAGCGCATGGCGGAAGGCGGATGAGCGCGCCCTGGAGACGCCGTTGGGTGGCGATTGATCTCGGGGATCGGCGCATCGGGCTCGCGGTGAGCGATGCGTCCGGGATGATTGCCTCGCCGGCGGGGCACGTGGAGCGGCGTCCCGGAAAGCGGCCGCCGCTGACGGCGCTGCTCGCGCGCGTGCAGGAGCTGGAGGCCGAGGGAATCATCGTCGGGCTGCCGCTCGATCAGCAGGGCGAGGATACGCCGCGGGCGACCGAGGCGCGGCGACTCGCGCACGAGCTCTCGACGCGCACGGGACTTCCGGCTGAGATGGTGGACGAGCGTTTCAGCACGGCGGCGGCGTTGCGTGCGGTGCAGGAGATGGAGGGCTCGACCCGCGGCCGCAAGGGTGACGTGGACGCGCTCGCGGCGACGGTGCTGCTACAGCATGCGTTGCGGTCGATGGAGTTGGCAGCGGAGCGCGCAGCGGCACTCACCGCGTCAGAGGAGGCCGCCGATGACGCGTAGGCTCCGATGGCTGCTGGCCGTGATGGTGGTGGCGATGGGGTTCACGACCTCGTGCGCGACGGAGGACGAGACGAGAGTCATGGTGTTGATTCCGCGCGGCGCGACCTTCCGTGCGGCAGCGGAGTCGTTGGCCGTGCACGGCATCATTCGTGCGCCGCGCCTGTTCTCGTTCTACGCGTCATACAAGGAACGCGACCGCACCATTCGCTACGGCACCTACCGTCTCGCGAAGGGGACGTCGTGGAACGACATCCTCCTCGCGCTCGAGTCGGGGAAGGAGTTGGTGCACCGGTTCGTGATTCCCGAGGGGTGGAATCTCTGGGACATCGTGCCCGCGCTCGCCGACAGCCTGCAGGTTCCCGAGGACAGTGTGCTCGCCGCGGTGCGCGATACGGTGTTGCTGCGACGACTGGGCGTGACCCGAAACGTGAGCGATCTCGAGGGCTATCTCTTTCCCGACACCTACGACTTTCCCGAAGGCATGAGCGCCCGCCAGGCCATTGCAGTCATGGTGGGACGCTTCGAGGAGGTCTGGCTCGATGACTGGGATACGCGTGCCGCAGCCATCAAGATGACGCGGCATCAGGTGGTGACCCTCGCGTCGATTGTCGAGAAGGAAGTGCGCAAGGGCGATGAGCGTCCGATCGTCTCCGCCGTCTACCACAATCGGCTGCGCATTGGGATGGCGTTGCAGGCCGATCCGACAATTCAATACGCCCTTAAGCGGAGGCGCCCGGGTCGCGTGATGTATCGCGACCTCAACGTGCAGTCACCGTACAATACGTATCGGCGGCCCGGACTTCCCCCGGGGCCGATTGGCGCGCCGGGCGCCGCGAGCCTCAAGGCGGCGATGTATCCGGCGGCCGTGCCGTACAAGTTTTTTGTGGCGCATCCGGACGGCCATCACGAGTTCCGCAACACCTACGTGGAGCATCTGAAGGCGATTCAATTCGTGCGCGAGGCAGCGCGGCGCGATTCCGTGGAGAAGCAACGCAAGGCCGCGGCGTCCGCGGGGGCCGCGCTGGACAGTGCGATGCGCGGCGTGTCTGTCCCGGATTCCGGCGCGCGCGCACCCTTCTGACGCGCCGCAGTCAGTCGGCGAGCAGATCCGCGCGCAGGAGCACTGCGTCTCGCAGATAGATGTGCCGCATCTCGCTCCGCGAGCGGCGCGTCTCGCAGTGCACCATCACGCGGACGCACCGGGGCAACGCACCCGGCACGGGAAGTTCCTGCGCACAAATCATCGGAATGTCGTTCCAGCCATAGAGCCGCGCGGCGTGCGCGGGAAACTCGCTGACGAGATCGGGGGTCGTCGTGAAGACCGCCGAGATGATGTCGTTGGGGGCGAGGTCGTTGTCGTCGAGCACGGCCTCGAGGAGCTCGGTGATGGCCTCGCGAATCAGCAGCGGATCATCCGCCGTGACGGTGGTCGCGCCGCGGACGGCGCGCACATGGCGTGGGCGATCAAGGCGAGGAGGCATGCACCGAAGATGCGATGCCCCACGGACGCTGTCCACCGCCGAACCGGCAGGGGGCCGAGTAGATTGCATGGATGGCCAAGCCCACGCAGCACGCCGTCGCGGTGATTTCCTCCCGCGGCGCGAAGCGCTATCAAGATGGACATCCGTGGATCTTCAAGTCGGATGTCGTTGCCCCGCCGGCCGGACCCGCCGGCGCGGTGTCGGTGACCGACCAAGCCGGCCGGCCGCTCGGCACCGCGCTGTGGAGCCCGCAGTCGGAGATCTCGCTGCGATTCGTGTCGAAGCAGATGGACGCCTCGCTCGACGCGGCATGGTGGCGCGAACGGATTGGGGCGGCGATCGCGCGGCGCGGCGAGGTGCTCGACGCCGACACCAATGCCTGTCGCCTGGTGCATGGCGAGGGCGATGGCCTGCCGTCGTTGGTGGTGGATCGCTACGACCGGTGGTTGGTGGTGCAGCTGCTGTCGGCGGGGCTGGAGGCGTTCCGGGGCGAGATTGTCGCGGCGCTGGCTTCGCTGACCGGGGCCGAAGGCATCCTCGGGCGCAATGATGCCGCGGTGCGAAACCGCGAGGGACTCACCCGCGGGGTCGAGGCGTTGATGGGCACCGTGCCGGAGACGGTAGAGGTGCGCGAGCATGGGGTGCGGTATCTCGCGGCGCCGCACACGGGCCAAAAGACCGGTGCCTTTCTCGATCAGCGTGAGGCGCGCGTGCTCGTCGGGCGCGTGGCGCGTGGGCGGGCGCTCGATGTGTTCAGCTACCATGGCTCGTTCGCGTTGCATCTCGCGCGAAAGGCGGACACCGTGCGCGCGGTCGATTCCTCGGCGTCGGCGCTGGCCCGCGTGCGGGAGAACGCAGCGCTGAACGGGCTGACGAACATCGAGCCGGTAGAGGCGGATGCCATTGATTTCATTCGCGACGAGGAGAAAGCGGGGGCCAAGTACGACACGATTGTGCTCGACCCGCCGGCCTTCGCGAAGAACCGGGCATCCATCAGCGGCGCGATTCGCGGCTATCGCGAAATCAACCTGCGGGCGATGAAGCTGCTGGCGCCGGGGGGAATGCTCTACACGGCGAGCTGCTCGTATCATCTGCCGGTGGCGGACTTCCAGACGATGCTGCGCGAGGCCGCGGCGCACTCGGGACGGCGCATCATCATTCGCGCCCTGACCGGGCAGCCGTCCGATCATCCCGAGGTGCTGACGATTCCGGAGACAGGCTACCTCAAGGGTGCGCTACTCGAGGCGGGCGACTAAGGCACGTGATTCACCGCGCCTGGCACTTGGCGCAGAAGTAGGTCGAGCGCCCGCCCTGCACGATGCGGCGAATGGGCGCGTCGCAGCGATCGCACGGGGCGCCCTCACGGTCGTAGACCCGAAAGGGAATCTGGCGTTCGCCGCGGTGATATCGTCCGGCGTTCACGTGACCATCGGCGAGGGCAAGCCGTAGCCCCTCGAGCAAGCGCTCGACGCGCGCGCGCGTGAGCGAGGCCGCCGCTGCGCGCGGTGAGATACGCGCGTGCCAGCAGGCTTCAGCGGCGTAGATGTTGCCAACACCCGCCACCACGGATTGATCGAGCAACACCGGCTTGATGGGCCCACGTTTGCCAGAGAGCCGTTGGCGCAGTTGCGCCGAGGTAAGTGCGGGGTCCTCGGGCTCGGGGCCCAACCGAAGCTCTGGAGGCGCATCCGGGGCATGCCAAGTCACGGTGCAGAGCGCTCGCGAGTCCACGAGCACCGCGCGCCGGCCATTGTCGAGGTCAATGGTGACACGCGCATGCGGTGGCAACGCGCGATCGCGACGATCGAGCACCCAGTCGCCATTCATGCGAAAGTGGATGAGCAGCGTGGCGCCGTCCGCGAGATGCACGAGCTGGTGCTTGCCGCGGCGCTCGACCGCCGTGACACGTTGCCCCTCCGTGCGCTGCACGGCGCGCGGCGGGAGATGGCGTGCCTGTGAAGGATGATGCGCGCGGAGTTGTTCAATCACCCGCCCGCGCAGCACGCGGCGCAGACGTCGCACCGCGAATTCGACTTCCGGTAGCTCAGGCATTCGGCGAGACTTCAGGCATGTCGCCAAACAGCACCCGCACCGCGAGCATCCAACGCACGCTGGCCATCATCCTCGTCCTCAATGCGGTGGTGGTGGGGGTTAAGCTGGTGGTGGCGGTGCGCACGGGGAACCTGACCGTGCTTGGCGCGACGCTCGAGAGCTTTCTCGATGCGATGAATAATGTGATGGCGATCGTCGTGGTGGCACTCGCGGCACGCGGTCCGGACGAGGATCACCCGTACGGCCACGACAAGTTCGAGACGATGGGAGCGCTGGCGATTGTCGGCTTTCTCTCGATTTCGTGCTTCGAGCTGATTCGCGGGGCGGTCGTGCGGCTCATTGACCCGCCGGCGCTCGTGACGCACACCAACGAGGAGCTGCTCCTGCTCTCGGCGACGGCGCTCGTCAACGTCGTCGTCGTGTCCTACGAACGGAAGCGCGCGCACGAACTGAGCAGCCCGCTGCTGCTCGCCGACTCCTCGCACACGATGGGCGACCTCTTCGTCACCGGACTCGCCATTGCGTCGTTGATTAGTTCGCGCCTGCAGCTCCCGTGGGCCGACCCGGTGCTGGCGATTCTCGTCGCGCTGGTCATCGCGTGGAGCGGCTGGAGCATCCTGCGCGTGACCATCCCCGTGCTCGTGGACGAGCGCGGCGCCGATGCGGATCGCATCCGCGCGGCGGCGTGCGCGGTGGGCGGGGTGTCGGCGGCGCCCAATGTGCGGTCCCGCACCAATTCCTCGGGGCTGATCTTCGCCGAGGTGACCGTCACCGTTTCCGGCAGTTCGACGGTGACGGAAGGTCACGCGGTCGCCGATGCCGTGGAGGCATCCGTGCGCAGCGCCCTCGGCGGCACCGCCGACGTCGTCGTGCACGTCGAGCCCACGTGAGCACCGCCATGGGTTGTCGGCGAGTGAGAAGGCGATACTTTGGGGGCATCCACTCCCTCCCCGGAATCCGTCGCCATTGATGGCCTCTCGCCAGTCCCCCCGTTCCCTTCGCGCCGAGTACCAGGTGTACGTGGAGCGCGAGATCGAGGACTACAAGAACTCCGTGTCGACGGTGTTCCTGCACAACATCGCGTCCGAAGCGGCGCGGGCGTTGGACGAGGGGTTCCAGCTCGGAATGCGCGAGGTGATGCTCGCCGACGAAGTGGACCGCATCATCGCCAAACGGTTGCGGCTTCCGAGTTACGAGACGTGGCGCAAGCGTCGGCTGAAGAACGCCGATGAACTGCGTCGCCCCGAGCACTGGGGACTGCGGCCGGACACCCCGCTTGCGCAGGCCATCAGGCACGGGATGTCGGCGGCATCGGTGTTGGTGGCCGGCCCGCGCGTCGAAGGCTCGGCGTTGTATCTCGCGGCGAATGGCTGCGAGGTGACGGCGGTGGAGTCGGAGGTGGCGGTGGTGAACCGCGTGCTACGCGCGGCACAGGAGTCGGGGCTCACGGAGAAGCTGCGCGGCTTCGTGGCGGACTTGGTGAGCTACACGCCCGATGGTCCATTGGCGGCGGTCGTCTGTACGCCGGCTGCATTTGCGGGGCTCTCCGCGTCGGAGCGCGAGCAGGTGTTTGCGCTGCTGCAACAGGCGACGTCGGACGGCGGCGTGCACCTGATTGAGACGCTGATCGCTGGCCAGGCGGTGCTGACGGAAGCCGAGTTGCGGACGAGCTACAAGGGGTGGGAGATCAAGATGGTCCCGGAGCCCGGGGCATCGCAGACATTCGTGGCGAAGAAGCTGGTAGCGTAACGAAACGACACGCTCCTTTCAATTCGGGATGTGTCCCCCTGCGACACGCGTGGTTTTTCGCGGTCGGCTATAGCTGTCTAAGTCTATATACTGCAATGCGATGGGCTATGCCTGAAACTGGCACTGCTCATGCACAGTCTATCATATGAAGGGCGACCACACGGAGTGGGCGTTCGAAGGTCTCTAAGGTCCTGTGAGGGCCGACATATGGTAGACATCGTGAAGCAGGCACTTCAGACGGAACTCGAGCAGGAACCGGTCGGGATTGTCATTTCCCGTGGCAGCCGCGATGAGGCGACTCCGCGGTTCTCGGCGTATGTGTGGGGGCCGGCGCCGGATGAGCCTGATCATTTTACGTCGGGTAACCACCGCGCGGCGTAAGAGTTGATGAAGGTTGAAGGATGAAGGGGGGCGGCCTCGAACGGCGGATGAAGGATGGAGGATGAAGGG
>JANLTT010000355.1:0-7277 GCA_031363115.1 Gemmatimonas sp. | reverse complement strand
GTCGAAGGGCGGCTCCGGATCCGGTTCGTTCAAGCCGTCGTCCAGCGGGACCTCAACCGACACGATGCCGATTGAGCAGCCCGTTGCCTTCAACGAGCCCGAGACCGACGTCGCGCTGTGGGCGATTGTCTTCGCGGGGGGCATTGGCTCTCGGTTCTGGCCCCTCTCGACGCCGGCACGCCCCAAGCCCTTGCTCGCCCTCGTCTCCGGACAGACGCTGATTGAGGAAACTGTCGGCCGACTGCAGCCGACGATCCCTCCCGAGCGCGTGCTGATCCTCACGAGCCGTGACATCGCGCCGGCGATTCGCTCGGTGACGAAGGATGTGCCGGAGGAAAATGTGCTGGTCGAGCCGCATCCGCTCGGCACCGCTGCCGCCCTCGCCTGGGGGGCGCAGGAGTTGATGCGTCGCGCCGGGCCGAGTGCGATGTGCGTCGCGGTGCATGCCGACCTCGCGGTGGATTTCCCCGAGGAGTTCCGTCGCACACTGCGTCGCGCGGCGGCCTATGCGGCGCGCGAGTCCGCGATGGTCTCGGTGGGGATCGTTCCCTCGCGTCCGGAGACGGGATTCGGGTACATCGTGCCGGGCGAGCCGCTGGATGCCGACTACCCGCTCTCGCGTGGTGGGGCGGTGGCGGTCGCGCGCTATGTCGAAAAGCCGAGCGAGCTCGAGGCGCTGGGCATGATTGACGATGGCTGTCGCTGGCACGGAGGGATCCTCGTGGGATCGGCGGAAACGATCCTCGCCGAACTGCGCGCACACACCCCTGAGGTGGCCGGAGGACTCGATGCGCTCGCGCACGGCAATCTCCCGGGTTTTGTGGGGATGGTGCGCGCGACGTCGCTGGAGCGCGGGCTGCTGGAGCGCACCGCGCGTCTCCTCGTCATTCAGGGCGAGTTTGGCTGGGACGACGTCGGCACCTGGGCCTCGCTGCGTCGCGCGCGTGAGCTCGATGACGACGGCAATGGCGCGGTAGGCCAGGTGCACTTCGTGGAGGCCGACTGCAATGTCGTGCACGCCGAGCGCGGGACGGTCGTGGTGTACGGCGTCTCGCGCATGCTGGTTGTCACGCTCGACGGACTGACCTTTGTGACTTCACTCGAACGCGCCACCGACCTGCGCCCGCTGCTCGATGCGTTGCCGGGCTCGATGCGCATTCACCCGACCGGTCCTCAGTGACCACTTCGAACATCCTGCCATGAAGAAGAGCACCATCATCACGATGATCCTTGCGGTCGGCTTCATTGGCCTGCTGCTCTACTCCACGCTCTCCGCGCAGCAGGTGGAGTGCGAGGCCTGCGTGACGTTCAAGGGGCAGACCAACTGCGCGAGTGCCTCTGGCGTGGACGAGGCCGAAGCGCTGAAGACGGCCGTGAATACCGCGTGTGGCACGATTTCCGCGGGCATGGCCGAGAGCATTCAGTGCGCGGGGATGCCGCCGGAGAGGCCGCGTTGTAAGACGAGATGAAGGTGGGAGGATGGAGGATGAAAGAATCTTTCAACCTCCATCCTTCATCCTCAATCGCTGTCGGTCCTCACTGGCTCCGTCTTCATCCAGTACAGCAGGCGCATCGCAAAAAGGCTTGATGCGCACACCAAGATCCAGCCGATGAACTTGGTGAAGCGCGCGAGGCGGATGTCTTGCCGCAACAGGCCCGCCTTGCTCAGTAGGTAGGACCAGTCGTGTCCCGAGGCGTCGGGGGAGAAGCTCAGCAGGTCGAGCTCGCGCGCGCGCGCGTCGGCGATGTACCACGAGAGGTCGCCCAAGCTCGCGGCGAGGAAGAGGCCACAGACGGCCACGCCGAACCAATCCTTGCTCCGCGCCACGACGGCGGCGGCGCCGATGGGAATCAGCAACTGCATCACGCTCCCGCCGGCGATCGTCATCCACTCGCCGGCGAAGGCAAAGAACAAATGCCCGAACTCATGCGCGCCGAAGTTGATGCCGGCAAAGATGTGCGGCTCGCCCTGCAGGCGTAGCGGGCGCGTGGCCTGCACGAGCAACAGCACGAAGAGCGGCAGGCGCCATTGCCACCAGCGTCCCGCGCACCACGCGCGCATCCGGTTGCCGCGCGAGACGGCGTCCTCGTTGTCGGTGGTATCGGTCTGATCGGTGGTGACGGTCATGGCGCCGAATGTAGCGGCCGGGCGCTCGCCCGCCACAGGGATCGAGGGGTATAGTTCGAGACAGCCCATGACCACGTCCCCTCGCCCCCGCACGCTTTGCCGGATTGCCGCGTTCCGAGCGCTGTTGCTCGGAGCGCTCGCCGCCAATGCGTGCGAGAATCCAGGTCCCAGACGGGTGGGAGTGGTGCAGCGGGTCGAGATTGCCATTCCTCAGCCCACGCTGCGCCCTGGGCGGGTCATCACGGCCAGCGCGAGGCCGCTCGATGCCGACGGCGAGCTCGTGGAGATTCCCGTAGTCTGGCGGAGCGTGACGCCCGCCCTGCTCACCGTGGAGCCCACAGGAGAACTACATGCACTCGCGCCTGGGGTGGGCATCGTTGAGGCCATCGCGGGGGGCGTGACCGGGCGGCTTGCGATCCCGTTGGTGAATCCGCCGGCCGCCCTCATTCGCATTCCCAGCGACACCATTCGACTCTTCCTCCCCGGCGCGCCGGTACTCGTCGCCGCGGCGGCATTTGATGTGGATGGCGAGGAGGTTGTGGGCGCGCAAATCGCGTGGACTGCGGAGGCGGCGCGCATTGCCTCGGTCAGTGCGACCGGGCTCGTGACGCCCGCGGCGATTGGCACCACGAGCATTACCGCCGAGCTCGATGGCCTGCAGGTGACGCGTGTCGCGCGCGTCAGCGCCGCCGCGAGCGAGACGGCGCCGATCGTCACGCAACTGTCGGCCGCGACGATTCTTCCCGGTGTGCCATTCACGATTCGTGGTGAGCGCTTTGGCGCGACCGCGGGCGCGAATGTTGTAATGGTCGATGGGCTTCCCGCGTCGGTGACCTCAGCGAGTGTGACCGAACTGACCGCCGTGCTCTCGGGATCCGGCATTCCGTGCCTCGCCACGCGCGACGTCGCCGTGCAGGTGACGACCGCCGGCGGCGTCGGTGCCGGCACCGCGCGACTGCAGGTCGCGCCGCAGCGGGCCCTCGCGGTCGGTGAGGCACTCATTCTCACCACGGCGTCGGCATCTGCCTGCAATGAGTTCGCGGAAGGCACTGGGCGCTATGTGATGGCGGTGCAGCATGGCGCGCGCGCGCTTGGCGCGGGCACCATCTCGCTCGAGTTGTCGGGGCGCGCGGGGGCAGGAGCCGCGGCCAGCGTGAGTGCGGCGGTCATCGTCGAGCCTCGCCCGCGCATCGGTAACGCACGCGCGCTTCGCGCGCAGCGTGCGGAGGCTGCGCATGCGCGAATCCTCGCGGCATCGGCGGCGGCCGTGCGGAGCGCCCGCGCCGAGCCCGCCCGCCGCGCGGCGAGCCTGCAGATTCCGCCGGTGAATGGCATCGTGCAGGTACGCATCCCCGAGCTCACGTCGGCGAATCTCTGCAACACCTTCACGACGATTGGCGCGCGCAACGTGTACGAGGGCACCCGCGTGGTCATCCTCGAGGATACCGCGTCGCTGCGCAATGGTCTCCCCACGCTCGCGCGGAGCATGGACGAGCTGTACGTGCAACTCGGGCAGGAGTTCGACGCCGTCCTGTGGCCGCTGGCACAGCGCTTTGGCGATCCGCTGGTGATGGACAGCCGACTTGATGACAACGATCGTGTGGTCCTCGTGGCCACGCCGCGGCTCAACGGGATGCTTGACGGGGAGATCCTCGGCGCCGTCGTGACCTGCGATCTCTTCTCGCGCACGCAGTTTGCCTCCAGCAACGTCGGCGAGATGATGTACCTGCAGGTGCCCACCTCGGCTGACGCGGGGATGGCGCCTGGTACCCGTGAGCGGTGGCGATACGAGATTCGCGGTACGATTGCGCATGAGCTGAAGCACATCACGTCGTTCGCCGGTCGCGTGGTCCGCACGCAGCCGTTGGAGGAGCCGTGGCTCGAGGAGGCGACGGCGCGCCACGCAGAAGAGCTTTTCGCGCGCGCGCGTTTGGGATTCTCTGCGACCGGCAACACCGGCTACAACGTGCTGGATTGTGAGGTGCGTGTCCTCACGGGTGCGCCCGACTGCCTCGACACGCCACGCACGATGCTTCCGCACTTCGAGGGGCTGTGGGATTTCCTCAGCACGCCGACGGCGCGCTCACCGCTTGGAGCGACTTCGGACGGCGATGTCTCGTTCTATGGGAGCGGGTGGTCGCTGACGCGGTGGGCAATCGATCACGCGGGGAAGGCCGAAGAGCGCGTGTTGCAGGAACTCACCTCGAGTGGGCAGTCCGGCATTTCCAACCTGGAGGGCCGAGTGGAGCGCCCGTGGGACGAAATCCTCGGCCGCTGGGCATTGGCGTTGATTGCCGAGTCGCGAAGCGCAGCGACACTCGATTCGACCCTGCAGTTCCCCTCATGGAATTTCGGCGAGGTCTTCGCGGGCCTCTGCGCAAATGCGGCAGGATGCGGCACCTCGTTCGGACGCATGCGGTTCACGCGTGCGCAGCCGGTTCGGCTGGTAGTCATGAATGAGCCGAGCTTCACGATTGCCATCTCCGAGCTCGTGCCCGGGGGCTTCAGCGCAATCGAGATCGCGCCCGGTGCCCTTGGCTCGCGGCGCCTCCTGCGCTTGCGCGGCGCCAATGGTGATCCGCTCCCGAGCACGGCGCGCATCGCGATCCTGCGCGTCGAGTAGCGGCGCAAGATCGGTTTTGTTTTTGCGAAACGGGCGCTCGCGCGCCCACTCACTGCGCCGTTAGTTCTCGCGCAGCGCCGCCATTGGCGTTTCACGGAACACATCGCGCCCCGTGAGAATGCCAATGCTCACGGCGAGCAGGGTCATTGCCGCGGCAATACCAAAGGCCGGCAGCGGCGCGAAGGCAAAGGTCCCTTCAAACACGAAAGTCACCAGCGCCCACGCCCCGCCCATTGCCAGCACCATACCGGTCAGAGAGCCGAGCAACCCGAGCAGCGCGTACTCCGCAAAGAGAATGCGGCCAATCTGCGCACGCGTGGCGCCGAGCGTCTTGAGCAATACGCCTTCGCGCAGACGATCGCGCCGCGTCGCGGCCACCGCGCTGAACAGCACCGGAATCCCCATCGCGAGCGAGAAGAGCGCGAGGAATCGTACCGTCAGCGTCACCTTGTCCACGATCCCCGTGATCGTCTTGCGAACAAGCGAGAGGTCAATGCTCGAGACATTCGGGAATTGGCGCACGGCATCGCGCTGCAAGCGCGCGACTGCAGTGTCAGTATCCACCGAGGCCACGGTGACGAACTGCTTTGGCGCCGCGCGAATGGCCGCGGTGGTGAAGACCGCAAAGAAGTTGGGCTCGAAGCGGCCCCAGTCCACCTCGCGCGTGCTCGTGAGCACGGCGCGCACCTTCACGCCCTGCACATCCCACTGCACGGTGTCGCCGATCGAGAGCTTGAGTTCGGCGGTGATGTCGCGTTCGAGCGAGACTTCGTGCACGCCATCGGGCAGCGTCTGCGCGCCGAACCACTTGCCCGTGAGAATCTTCTCGGTCGCCACGGTCGAATCGCGATACGTCGAGCGATACTCTCGACGAATTGCCCAGTTGCGCGGCGGAATCGCCTTCGCCGCAGCCCACTCGGCGGCGTCCTTCCCGTTGGCCCCGTCAAAGCGCATGGTGACAATCGGCGTCTCGGACACCAGCTCATTGCCGCTCGCGCGAATCAACGAGCCGAGCGGGGTCATCTGGTCTTCCTGCACATCGAAGAACACCAAGTTCCCGCGCGAGGCGGACGCCGTGATGTCAAAGGCGCGCAGGAGATTCGCCTGCACGAGAATGATTGTCGTCACGAGGAACGAGCCAAAGCCAAGCGCCAGCACCACCGACTGCGTCTGCGCGTGCGGACGATGCAAATTGGCCACACCCTGACGGAACACATAGGGCCAACGCGGCGAGATGAGGCGGCGCGTGAGCTGCGTGAGCCCCCACGCACTGCCGGCAAGCGCGAGAATGCTCACGCAGACGCCGGCAAAGAAAATCGCCCCTTGCTGCACCGTCTCCGCACGGTCCAGCGACAGCGCGAACACGCTCAGCACGAGCGCGAGGTTCGTTAGTTGCGTGAGCGAATCGCGACGGCGCGACGCATTGAGCGCCGCATCATCGCGGCGAATCGCCTGCAACGGCGAGACGCGCCGCAGCACGAGCAGCGGACGCAGCGCAAAGACCACCGCCACCCAGACGCCAACGAAGAGCCCGAGGAAGATCGCCTTCGGCACGAGCGTCACCGCGACATCCACCGGGAGGAAATCGCCGAGCACCTTCGGGAGGCCGAACTGAATGCCAATGCCGAGCAGCACACCGACGGCGGCACCAATGAAGCCCATCGCCGCCGCCTGCACCAGGTAAATCGTCATCACCTGACCGCTCGACGCACCGAGACAACGCAGCACGGCGACGGTGTCAATCTTCTTCTGCACGAAGGCATTCACGCCGCTCGCGACGCCAATGCCGCCGAGGAGCAACGCAATCAACCCCACCACGCCGAGGAAGCGCGCGAGCTGGGCGATGGCATCGGTAAGATCGAGCTCGTTCTCCTGGACCGTGCGCACGCGCACGTTGGCGGCCTCAAACTTCGGGCGCAGCGGCGCAATCCAGATCGGCGGCCGTGCATTCTCCGGCAGCTTGAGCACCGCCTCGTACTCGGCGCGACTCCCAAGGCCGAGGAGTCCCGTCTCGCCGACGTGCTTCGACGCAATGAAGACACGCGGGCCAATCGTCGCCGCGATGCCCGGGTCGCCGGGGATGTTGGTGATCGTGCCACCGATGACGAAGCGCGCGTAGCCAATGGCCAGCGTGTCGCCAATCTGCGCATCGAGCCCAATGAGAATGGAGGGATCAACGAGCGCGATCTTCTCGTTCTGGATGTCGGCCCAGCGTCCCGCCGGCACGGTGAGGACTTCGCCGTAGAACGGAAAGCCCTCACTGACGGCGCGAATCTGCGCCAGGCGCGTCGCGCCCGACGGCTGCGCGCTCGCCATCGAGGCAAAGCTCGTGACTTTCGCGCTCGGTACACCCGCCGTGCGCAGGGAATCGAGCAGGGAATCCACCGCGGGTGAGAAGAACGCACGGGCGCGGAGGTTGATGTCACCGCCGAGCAGGTTGCGCGATTGGTCCTTGATGGACGACTGCACATTGGCCGCGAAGGAGTCGATCGCGACGAGCGCGGCGACGCCAAGCGAGATGCTGCT
>JANLTT010000339.1:0-3358 GCA_031363115.1 Gemmatimonas sp. | reverse complement strand
CAGCTCAAGGTTGAGCTCGCCAAGGAAGCCGCCGCTGCAGAGGCCGCCGATGCGGCGGCCCGTCCCTCTGGTGGTGCCGCCACCGGTGGCGCCCCCGTTGGTGGCGCGTCGGCTACTAACCCCGTCGCCGAAGCCGCTGCGGCGGCCGCGGCCGTGAATCCTGACTCCCAGTGGACCCACACCGTCGTCCCCCTCGCCCCGAACCAGGGGCGCGAAGTGAAGCTCGTGATGCCCAAGGGCGCCCGCGCTGAGTACGAGTGGAGCGTCGCTGGCGGAAAGGTGAACTACGACATGCACGGCGACTCCACTGGGGCGCCGAATTCCTATTTCAGCTACAAGAAGGGGACCGGCGCTGAGGGTGACGCTGGCTCGCTCGTGGCCGAGTTCGACGGCGCGCACGGCTGGTTCTGGCGGAACCGCGGGACCGAGCTGGTTAACGTGACCCTCCGCACCCGCGGGGCGTACACCGAGCTCAAGAAGATGTACTGAGTCCGTCCCCGCGAGAGGTTTGGGAGGGTGTCGGGCGATCTTATATTTCGAGGATGATCGCCCCCGCCCATTCCGCCACAGCCCCCAAGGGGCCGAGAGTCCTGGCCGCCATGTCCGGCGGCGTGGACTCTTCTGTTGCCGCAGCGTTGCTCGTGCGCGAGGGCTACGATGTGGTGGGCGTGACGATGAAGCTCTTCAAGGACGGCGGCGACTTGCCCGACCGCCCCTGCTGCTCGCTCGACTCCGTGAACGACGCCCGCCGCGTCTGCGAGGCGCTGGGCATCCCGCACTACGTCCTCAACTTGCAGGACGCTTTCGGCCGCGATGTCGTCGCCGATTTTGTCGCCGAGTATGCCGCGGGGCGCACGCCGATTCCCTGCGTGCGGTGCAATACCTTCACGAAGTTCCGCGATCTCCTTGAGAAGGCCGATCAGATTGACGCGCCCTTCATCGCCACGGGCCACTACGCCCGCGTCGCCGATGGCCGCCTCCTCCGCGGCGTGGACGACAACAAGGATCAAACGTATTTCCTCTGGGGCATTGATCGCGCGATCCTCTCGCGCATGATCCTCCCTGTTGGCGCGATGTCGAAGCCCGAGACTCGCGCGATTGCGCGTGAGTTGGGGCTGCTCACCGCCGAGAAGCCGGAATCGCACGAGATCTGTTTCGTGCCTGACGGCGATTACGTGAAGGTGCTTGAGCGTGAACTCCCCGCGGATGCGCCTTCGCTTACGCCGGGGCCGATTGTCACGCTCGATGGCACTGTTGTCGGCACGCATGATGGCTTTGCGCGCTACACGGTGGGGCAGCGTCGTCGCCTTCCCGGTGGTGCGAGTGAGCCGATGTTTGTGGTGGCGCTAAGAC
Source organism: Gemmatimonas sp. (assembly GCA_031363115.1). Classification (GTDB taxonomy): domain Bacteria; phylum Gemmatimonadota; class Gemmatimonadetes; order Gemmatimonadales; family Gemmatimonadaceae; genus Pseudogemmatithrix. Next base: position 2,005 of record JANLTT010000339.1, on the reverse strand, counting down.
CCGCAGACCGCGCCGTGATCATTGGCCCGCGCGAACATCTGCTCGGTCGCGGACTCATCGCCGAAGGCGTGAACTGGCTGCAGGATGGCCCCCCGGCCGCGGGGGAGCAGGTGCTGGTGCGCATTCGGCATCGCGCCACGCCGGTGTCCGGCACAGTGCTGCGGGCTGATGCCACGAGCTTTGAAGTCGCGCTTGATGAAGCGGTCTACGCCATCACCCCTGGGCAGAGCGTGGTGCTGTATGGCGCGGACGGGGCTGTCGTCGGTGGCGGGATTATCGCGGCCAGTAAGCGAGTCTTGCCGGTTCAGGGATGAAGGTTGAAGGATGAAGGGTGCTAAGGCGAATGCCCTACGCATTTGCCCTAATCATTCCTCCTCCATCCTCCATCCTCCATCACCTACTCGACCTCAGGATTCCACCTATAGTTCCGGACCCTCCCGCGTGCTGTATTAAGGACAGCACTCTCACGGAGAGAAGAAATGTCCAACTGGAACGAACTGCTCAGCTTCGCCCGCGCGCACAGCGGTGAGCTCACCCTCAGCGCCTACATCGCCGCCTCGCCGCCGGACCCCAGTGAGCGCCAATCCTGGATGGTCCTCCTGCGCCAGCATCTCAACACGCTGCGCGATCAACTCGGCGATGCCACGGTCGCGGAAAGAGACGCCTTCGGCAATTGCGTCGAGCGACTCTTTGAGCAGCTCCCGGCGCAACGCACCATGCCGCACGGCCACAGCTGGGCCTTCTTCTGCGGCGCCGGTGGCAGTGAACTGATCCTCGCCATTCCCCCGGGCGTCGAAACGTCCGTGCACTGGGGACTCGGCGCGCGCGTCGTGCCATTCCTCAAAGTGGCGGAGCCAGAAGAAGCGCTGGTTGTACAGATGGACCGTGCGCAGGCGCGCATCACGCACTTCAACGAAAGTCTCTTCGCAGCGCCATTCGTCATTGAAGTCGAGAAGTATGACGAGCTCGGCTGGCCCGACGATGCAGACCGCACGCGGATGCAGGCACAAGAGAACTTGGCCCACGCCGCGGCGAAGCGCATCAGCACCATGGCGGGCGACACCATGCCCCTCGTGATTGGCGGGACATCGGAGGCCGCGCTGCGCGTGCTGAATTCGCTCCCCGCCGCCATCGCGGACCGCGCCATCATCAGCGATGACCTTCGCATGGGCGCCCCCGATCACTCCATGCGGGCGATTCGCACCGCGATGCACACGCTGCGCGCCCGTCGTCAGCATGCGCGCATCGAACAGCTTCGCGAGGCCGTCTATGACACCGGCAAGGCCGCGCTAGGATACGAAACGGCCAAGTACGCCGCGGAACGCGGGGCGATTGCCGCGTTGATCTTCAGCGAGGCGGCGTGGCGTTTGCATCCGGATGGCATCGAGACGCTGGTGCGCGATGCCATCGCGGAAGGGGCGGATGTGGAGTGGGCGGAGCCCGAGGCCGAACGCGATCTCAATGGACCGATGGCTGGCGTTGCGGCGCTGCTGCGCTTCCCGCTCGCCGCGATGCCGTAACGCTTAGTACGCGACTAGTACTCCATCCCCATTGCAGTCGCGAACTTCTTCAGCAGCGACTCCTGTTCCGCGGTAAGACTCTCCGGCGCGACGATCTGCACTTCAACGAGCAGATCGCCGCGTTTGTCGTCCTTGGGCACGCCCTGCCCACGCACGCGGAAGCGCTTGCCACTCGGCGTTCCCGCCGGCAATGCGAGCGTCACCTTCTTCTCGTCAATCGTGTGTACCGCGATCTTTGAGCCGAGCGTCGCCTGCGCGATGTTCACCGGCACACGCGTCACGAGGTCGTGCCCTTCACGCGTCCACTCGGCGTCATCCTTCACCTGAAAGGTGATGACGATGTCGCCATTGGGACCGCCGCGCACCCCGCGCCCGCCCTGCCCCTTCATGCGGATCTTCGCGCCGCTCTCCGTTCCCGAGGGCACGGTAATCAACACCTTCTTTTGCGTGCGCGCCGAGCCGGCACCGTTGCAGGTACCGCACTT
>JANLTT010000314.1:0-8898 GCA_031363115.1 Gemmatimonas sp. | reverse complement strand
AAGCTCAGCGTTGGGGCCTTCGCGGCGATCGGGACTCGGTATCGACTGTTGCGCAGTGGCGCCGCGCTCGGACATGGCGTCGGCCCACTCGTCGTGACGCGTACGCCCATGTCGCTCGCTGAGGCCGTGCGTGGGCGCGTGGCGATTCCGGGACGCGAAACCACGGCGTACCGACTGCTCCGACTTGCCGCACCCGATCTCGGCGAGGTAGGGGAGATGCGCTATGACCGCATCCTGCGCGCGGTGGCATCGGGAGAGGTCGAGGCCGGATTGATCATTCACGAAAGCCGATTCACTTACGCCGAACACGGACTCCACAAGGCAATCGACCTCGGCGAATGGTGGGAGCGCGAAACCTCGCTCCCCGTGCCGCTCGCGGGTATTTGCGCACGGGCCGACATGGACGACGCCACGCGACTGGCCGCCGAGCAGGCGATTCGTGCCTCGGTGCAGCATGCCTTTGACCATCCTGAGGCGAGCCGCGCGTACGTGCGCGAGCACGCGCAGGAGATGTCGGCGGAGGTCTGCGCGCAGCACATTGCGTTGTACGTGAACGAATGGAGCCTGGATGTCGGCGAGGACGGGCTGTGGGCTATCGCGCGATTGATCGAGAAGTCCTGACGGGCCAACACCCTTTGCTTGGTGCACCGATGCGCATTCGTCGCTCTGCCCTCCTGCTCACGCTCGTCGTCTCATTGGCCGGCACGCTGATTGGTTGCACGCCGGAGCCGAAGTACGCGCTGGTGTTGCGCGGCGGCCGTGTGATGGATCCCGCGAGCGGACTCGACACCATCGCCGATGTCGCCGTGCAGGACGGACGCATCGTGGCGATCTCGATGACACCGCTCGCGGGTGAAAGCATCGTGGATGTGCGCGGGTTGGTCGTCGCGCCGGGCTTCATTGACCTGCATGCGCACGGCATGACGCCGGCGGATATGTGGCTGAAGGTGCGCGATGGCTTCACGACGCAGTTGGAGATGGAGATTGGCGTGTACCCGGTTGCCGCGTGGTACGCCGCGATGGAGGGCACGGCGCCGGCCAATTACGGCGCGACCGTCTCGCACCTGAGTGCGCGCTTCGCGGAGTTCGATGGAATCAATATCGGACACTCTCCCACCAACCCCGGCGCGACGCTAGCGCTCGGGCCGAATCCAGCGGGAGCGAACAAAGCCGCAACGCCGGAGCAGGTTCTCTCATTGGCTGCGCGCCTCCAGCAGGGACTCGATGACGGAGCGCTCGGCGTTGGCTTCGGCATCAACTACTCGCCGGCCGCCACCCGCGAGGAGATCACGGCGATGTTTCGTATTGTGTCGGCGAACCGGGCGACGGCGTATGTGCACACGCGCGCATTTGGCCTCGCGGCGATTCGCGAAGCGATGGAGACGGCGGACTCGACCGGAGCGTCGCTCCACATCGTGCACATCGGCAGCAGCGGCGGTGGCGCCGTGCGCGAGGCGCTCGCGTTGATTGACTCCGCACGCGATGCGGGCATGGATGTCTCGACGGAAGTGTATCCGTACACCGCGGCCTCGACGCGCATTGAGTCGGCGCTCTTCAATCCGGGCTGGCAGGAGAATCTCGGGATCTCGTACGGCGAACTCGCTTGGCCGTCGACGGGCGAGCGACTGACCGCGGAGACCTTCGCGACGTACCGCGCCCAAGGCGGCGCCGTCATCATTTACATGATGCGCGATGCGGACGTCGAGTACGCGCTCGCGCATGCATCGGTGATTGTGGCGAGCGATGGCATGCCGTTCGTGGATGGTGCCGGACATCCGCGCGGCACGGGGACCGCGGCGCGCGTGCTCGGACGCTACTCGCGCACGCAGCAGCTGATGCCGCTGATGACGGCCCTCGCGAAGATGACGATTCTTCCGGCACTGCGGCTCGAGACCTATTTGCCGGAGATGAAGCAAAAGGGACGGATTGCCGTGGGTGCCGATGCCGACATTACGATTTTTGACCCTGCAACGGTCATCGACCATGCCACCTACGAGGCCCCGATGCAGCCGTCGAGCGGGATTCCGCATGTAATGGTGGGCGGGATCTTCGTGGTGCGTGACGGACAGCCGGTGGCGGGGGTCGCGCCGGGGCGGGCGGTGCGCCGCGAACGCCCGAATGCGCTACCGCGCCCGCCCGCACCGTAGGTTTAAGGGTACAGATTAGGGAATCCGGCGAAGCGGGAGCCGGGTTTGACTCACCCTTCCCAGACTGGTGCGATCGTGAGCGACGCGGGGGACGCGAAGGACCGATTGAACGTGGCGAGCGACTACCAGCGCCTCTTCGAACTGTGTCCGCTCCCCGCGTGGATCTCCGCGGACGATACTGGTCGCCCACTCGCCGTGAATGACTCGGCCCTACACGAGTGCGGACTCACGCGCGAGGCCTTCCTCGCGAGTAGCGCCGAGGCGCTGCCGTTCGCCGCGTGGCCTGGCTGGCACACCATCTCGTTGACCTTTGCCGGGCGCCCGGCGCATCTCACCTTGGTCGTCGGAGCGGCACCGGACGACGACGCCATCGCCACCGACAGCTTGCTCGCGGAGAGCGAGCGACACCATCGCGAGCTCGTGGAGACATCGGCCGATCTCGTGACGGTCGTGAGCGCGTTTGGCGTCATCGAGTACATGAGCCCGTCCGTGGGCCGTATCTTGGGATGGACACCGGAAGATCTCGTGGGGAAGCCGATCAAGTCGTTCGTCCATCCCGACGATGCCGCAAAGGTCCGCGAGGCGATGCGCCGTGACTACAACGCATCGTCGGCACCCGTGGCGGTGGAGTATCGCTTTCGGCATCTCGACGGTAGCTGGCGCACGCTGGAATCGATGGGACAACTGCGGGCGTCGGCCTCCGGACATCACTCGTTCATCGTCAACTCGCGCGATGTGACGGAGCGGCGACTCGCCGACGAACAGCAGCAAGCGTTGCTTCGAGCGCTAAGCGAGGCCCATCGCACCGCTGAGGCGGCCACGCAGGCGAAGAGCGACTTCCTCGCGAACATGAGCCACGAAATCCGGACGCCCATGAACGCAGTGCTCGGCCTCACGGAGCTGTTGCTCGACACGCCGCTCAACACCGAACAGCGACGTCAGCTCGACATGGTGCGCGACGCGGGCGAGGTGCTACTCACGCTGCTGAACGACATCCTCGATCTCTCGAAGATCGAAGCAGATCAGGTGACGCTCGAATCGATTCCCATTTCGATTTCGGGCATCGTGCATGCGACGGCGAGTCTCTTTTCGCTCGGCGCCCGCGAACATGGCCTCGAGATGCTGGTGGACATCGATCAGCACGTGCCGCGGTATGTACTCGGCGATCCGACGCGGCTACGACAGGTGCTCACCAACTTGATAGGCAACGCCATCAAGTTCACTCCCGAAGGCGAGGTCGTGGTATCGGCGCAGCTCGAGCGGCACGAAGACGACGCCGCAGTCATCCGGTTCGCAGTGCGAGACACGGGCGTAGGCATCCCGCCGGATAAGCTCGAGACGGTGTTCAAGGACTTCAGCCAGGCGGACGCGTCAACCACGCGCCGCTTTGGAGGGACGGGACTCGGGCTGTCGATCTCGCAGCGTCTCGTGCATTTGATGGGGGGTCACATCGCGCTGTCCAGCACGGTGGGCGTCGGCAGCGAGTTTGCCTTCTCCATCGCGCTGCCCATTGCGGAAGCTCCATCTGCGACGCCGACCTCCGACCCGCTCAGATTGTCGGGCGTGCGTGTACTCGTGGTGGACGACAATGCGACGAACCGTCGCTTGGTTCGTGAGATTCTTACGCCGATGGGCACCTCGGTCACCGAGGCCCCGGGCGCCGAGGGCGCGCTTGCCGCCCTCGAGCGCGGTATCGCCGAAAAGCTTCCGTACACCGTCGCGCTTCTTGACGCGCAGATGCCGGAAATCGATGGGTGGAAGCTCGCGGCCCTGATTCGGTCGCGCCCGGAGATGGCCCGCACGCGGATCTTGATGTTGACCTCGGAGGACGCGCGCGACGACATCGCGCATGCGCTCACGCTCGGCATTGATGGGTACTTGGTGAAGCCGGTCTCGCGCAGCGAGTTGGTCGAGGCGACCTCCGCATTGCTCTCCGAGCCGCGGTCTGGCCCGTCGAATGGATTGCTCACGCGCCAGCCGGCCGTAGACGTCCGCGTGCGGCGTCGGATTCTCCTCGCGGAAGACAATCCGGTGAATCAAGAGGTAGCCGCCGCGATACTTCGGAAGCGCGGGCACGACGTCTTCGTGGTGGACGATGGCGCGCAGGCCGTGGAGGCGTTTCAGCAAGGCGGTATCGATCTCATCCTAATGGACCTGCACATGCCGAATCTCGACGGCGTCGCTGCCACGCGCCGCATCCGCGCGCTCCCCGAGGGACGTCTTATTCCCATCGTCGCGCTCACCGCCGACGCGTTGTCTGGTGAGCGCGAAGCTTGCCTCTCTGCGGGCATGGATGACTACATCACGAAGCCGTTCAAGTCGATCGAGTTGTTTGCCATCGTGGAGCGCGAGCAGTGGAAACGGCGTCCGGCGGCGGCGACACCGCTCGATGTACCATCCGTGCCATCGGTGCCGTCCGCGCACGTCGTGCCGCCCGTCGATATCGCCGGGTTCCGAGCGCAGATGCGCGAGGCCGGTGCCGAAGATGCCGTCGACTCCATCATCGAGACCTATCTTGCGGATGCGCCCAAGCGCGTCGCGCTGCTTTCTGCGGCGTTCTCGGCCGGCGACATTGGCGCAATTCAGCGCGAAGCGCATGCGTTGAAGTCGGCATCAGCCTCCCTGGGTGCGGCACGCCTGTCCGAATTGTTGCTGCAGATTGAGCTGAGCGCGCATGAAGGTCGCCTCAGCGACGCGCAGGCGTTGGGCGTATCACTTGAGGACGTCGCGAATCAGGTGTTCACGTACCTGCGTGGCTCACACGTCGAGGAGAGTGGGAATGTCTGAGGTCGCTGCTCGCCCGCACTGGTTGCTGGCGGTGATTCGTGCCGCGGGGCTCACGCTCACCGGCGACGTTGCGGTCAATGCGTCGACTCCGCTACCGGAAGCGTGGAGTGCCTTGGCCCGTGCGTGCGCCGTGAGCGATGAACGGCTCGCCGAAGCCGTGGCGACTCGGTGGCGGCTCCCCCTCGCGGACATCGCCAAGGCGCAGCCGCATGCGACGCAGCTCGTGCCCGAGAAACTCGCCCGCTCGAAGCAGTTGTTCGCGCTGCGCGAGACCGATCAGCGACTCGTCGTGGCTACGGCAGATCCGACGGACCTCGACGCCGAGCAACTGCTCGGATTCTCATCCGGGCGCCGCGTGGATTTCGAGGTCGCGACCCCGGCCGCGATTCAGGAAGCGATTGACGGGCGTTACGCGCCCGATTCGGTGGTCGAGCGGCTGCTGACACGCGTGGGGGCCGAACTCGCCGATGCGGTCACGGTGCTCGAGGACAATCAGCCGGAGCAGGTGTCGTCCGTTGATGCCGCCTCCGGGCCGATCATCAAGCTGACCAACGTGATTCTCGCCGATGCGGTGCGTGCGCGGGCGAGTGATATCCACTTGGAACCGTCGTCCGAAGGCGGGCGCGTCCGCTTCCGCGTGGACGGCGTGCTGCAGACGTACACGACGATTGCCGTGGCCATTCTGAGCCGCGTGATCTCGCGTCTCAAGATCATGGGCAAGATGGACATTGCGGACCGACTACGCCCGCAGGATGGGCGTGCCCGCATTGGCGTGGACGGGCGCGAGATTGACCTCCGCATCTCGACCGTGCCGACGCGTGACGCGGAGAAGGCGGTGCTCCGCCTACTCGATCCAGGCAAGACGATGCGGCTCGCCGATTTGTCGTTTACCGATCTCGAAATGGAGCCGCTGCGCGCCCTGCTCGGGCGACGCGACGGCATCGTGGTGGTCACTGGTCCGACTGGCTCGGGCAAGACCACCCTGCTCTACGCCGCGTTACGTGAGATGCCGACGGGAGAGCTCAACATCATGACGGTGGAAGACCCGGTGGAGTACGAGCTGGCCGGACTCACGCAGATTCAGGTCGAGCCGAAGCGTGACGTCACCTTCTCCACGGCGCTCAAGTCGATTCTTCGTCAGGATCCCGACGTGATTTTCATCGGCGAGATCCGCGACGCCGAGACGGCAGCCATCGCCGTGCAGGCGAGCCTGACGGGGCACTTGGTGCTCGCCTCGTTGCACACCAACGATGCCGTGGGCGCCGTCGCGCGCTTCGTGGACCTTGGAATTGACCGGGGGGCGATTGCCAGCACGTTGCGCGGAGCCACGGCGCAGCGCCTGATTCGCCGCGTCTGTCGGAAATGCGCCGCGAAGGTGACGGGAGAACTGACGCCGGAAGAGACCAAGCTCGCCGCTCGCTATGGTGTGCAACCCGTGGTGCGCGCGGTCGGCTGCAATGAGTGCGGGCACACGGGATTCTATGGCCGCATTCCGCTGATTGAAATCATGCTCGCCAGTCCGGCGTTGGAGGCGCGTATCATCGAGGGAGCGCCCGCGTCGCAACTGCAGGCGGCGGCGATTGCGTCGGGGATGCGTCCGCTGCGAGAGGCCGCGGTGCAACGCGTGCGCAATGGGGAGACCACGCTCGAGGAAATCGATCGTGAGTTGGGCGAGGCGGATGACCTGCAGGCGGCGGCGGGTGCGCGGCCCTCTGGTGTCGCTGCGACGGCCGCCGTTGCCGCCGCGGAGGCCGCGAGCGCGGCGTCTGCGCAGACGACGCCGATTGGCGCGCACGTCATCATCGCGGATGACGATGCCACATCGCGCGCCATCGCCACGGCATTGCTCCGGAAGAGCGGCTACCAGGTGTCGCAGGCCGCCGATGGCGAGGCCGCGTTGGAGCTCATTCGGGCATCGCACGATGCCGCCCTGCTCGTGCTCGATCTCGACATGCCGAGAGTGAGTGGGCATGAAGTGCTCGATGCCCTCCGCGGCGACGTGCGGACGAGCACGCTTCCGGTCCTGGTGCTTACGGGGGCGACGGACAGCGACACCGAGGTCCGTATGATGGATGCCGGGGCGGATGACTACGTCCGGAAGCCGCTGGATCCAGAGCGGTTCGTGGCGCGGGTGCGTGCGGTGCTCAAGCGGGCCTCGTTACAGCGGACCTAGGACGCCGTGGCCCGACCGGCGCGGGCGACCAAGACGGCTGACCGGGGCTGACCGGGGCTGACCGGGGCTCACCGGGGCTAACCGGGGCTCACCGGGGCTCACCGGGGGGGTGAATGGGTATCGGGGGCCGTTAGGGTTGACAGCCCCCCCAATCGGGTCGCACTTTGTTTGGCGTCCGAACAAAGTCCCTTCCTATTTTGGTTCACCCCGTCCACGCTCGCGTGGAGGAGGCTCGATGGGTTCCCGTGGCCACTTGTTTACCCTCGCCTCCCGCTGGTTCCGGGTCGCTCTCCTCGGCGTCGCGCTCGCCGCACCTGTCACCGACGTTGCCGAAGCGCAATCGCCGCTTCCAGTCATCAAGGTGGCGAACGATGCAAGCGGACTTCGCCTCCAAGTGGATGGCCGCGACATCTTCGTGAAGGGCGTGAACTGGGATTACTTCCCCATCGGCACCAACTACACCTATAGCCTCTGGACGCAGCCGGACGACGTCATCTCCGACGCGCTCGATCGTGAGATGGGAATGCTCAAGAACATGGGGGTCAATGCGATCCGCGTGTACAACGGCATCCCCGCGCGCTGGGTCCGCTACATCTATGAAAAGCACGGCATCTGGTCGGTCATCAATCACCCGGTCGGTCGCTACGGCCTGACGGTCGATGGCGCGTGGATGCCGAACACCGAGTACAACAACCCGCGCGTCCGCGCGCAGCTCATCGGCGAGATCGAAGCCATGGTCGCGGAGCTCCGCGACACCCCTGGGGTGCTGATGTGGCTCCTCGGCAACGAGAACAACTACGGGCTCACCTGGAGGAGCGCCGCGACGGAGAACCTGCCGGTCGGTGAGCGCGATGCCGCAAAGGCCCGTTTCATGTACTCGCTCTTTGGCGAGGCGGTGACGGCCATCAAGAAGACCGACCCGCGCCCGATTGCGATGGCGAACGGCGATCTGCAGTACCTCGAGATCATCGCCGAGGAAGTGAAGGGGCTCGACATCTTCGGCTCCAACGTTTATCGCGGCGCATCCTTCCGCGACCTCTTTGATCGCGTGAAGTCGACGCTGGGGATTCCGGTGGTCTTCACGGAGTTCGGCGCCGACGCGTGGAATGCACGCGAAATGCGCGAAGACCAGCAGTCGCAGGCGCGGTATTTGATCAGCCAGTGGCAGGAGATCTACGAGCAGTCGGCCGGCAAGGGGCTCGCCGGCAACGCGATCGGCGGCTTCACCTTCCAGTGGACCGATGGCTGGTGGAAGTTCGGCCAGGAGACCGGACTCGACGTGCAGGACGTGAACGCGTCGTGGTCCAATCAGGCGTACCTGTCCGACTACATGCCGGACGACAACAATATGAATGAAGAGTGGTGGGGCATTGTCGCGAAGGGCCCAACTGACTCCCGCGGGCAGTTTGAGCTTTACCCCCGTGCGGCGTACTACGCGCTGCAGTCGGCGTACCAGCTCGATCCCTATGCACCGGGTGTGGACCTTGGGCGCGTGAAGCAGCACTTCGCCTCGATTGACCTCGCGCCACTGATGCTCCGCGCGCGCGCCGATGCAGCGTCGATGGGCGGCAGCAGCACCGGTAAGGTGTCGGTGCGCGGGATGCGCATGGAACTGCAGACCTACACGACCGGCGGCGATCGCGTGAGCACGCCGCGCGCGGTGGACCCGAGCAGTTCGCAGTATCCGGCGTTCCGCGGTTATGACCGCATGGAATCCTTCTATGTGGAGCTCGAGGCCCGTCCGACCGAGCGGCTCACCGCGCGCATGGCGGTGAACATCCTCGGCAGCGT
>JANLTT010000153.1:0-10159 GCA_031363115.1 Gemmatimonas sp. | reverse complement strand
TGATGGCGCCGGCTGTGACGCCGCCATCATTCTCCGCATATTCCTTGCATCAAACGTGCCGCGGCACCAGAATCATTCGAGAGGTTTTTCTACACCCTCGTTAGGCCGACAGAGGGTATAGCCCGGGTACATGGGTAACACTTTAGTCCGGCAACATGGGTGACACTGTGCGGGTCACTCCCGAATGATGTAGTCGCGCTCGTCCAGCGTCGCAATGAGCACGGTGTTGAAGTGGATGTGCCAGAGGCCGTCGTCGACTTCGTCGAGGCCCACCAGCTCCCCGGTGAGCGCGTTCGCCAGGTAGAGGACGCGATTCCCGAAGCGGAACGTGCCGCCCGTCGTGATCTTCTTCACCGTGAAGTGGCCCGGGTACTCCGGCACGGGCACCCGCGCGGGATACGGGCGCGGCGACGGCGTGTACACGGACGCCGGCGTCACCATCCCCAGACTCTCGTGCGGGCGCTCCTCGTTGAACTCGGCGCGGAACGCGTTGAATGCCCGCTGCTGCGCGCTCATGGTCGCGCGCGCCGGACGGATCGCGCGGCGCTTGAGCGTGCGGTGCATGCGCTCGTGCGCGCCATTCTCGCTCGGCGTCCCCGGCGTGATGCGATCGTGCCGGATGCCCAAGCGCATCCACCAGACGCTGAGCTTCGAGAGCCCGTGGATGCTCGTGGTCGCGAACGGCGGCCCGTTGTCGCTCCGCATCGCGAGGGGAAGCCCGTACGCCCGGAACGCGGCCTCGAAGACGGGCCACGCCGTGACGGTCTTCGTCGAGTAGCGGCCGTGGCAGTCGAGCAGGAAGCGCGCATGGAGATCGGCGAGCGTCAGCGGATAACAGTAGATCCCATCGCCCGTCCGGAACTCGCCCTTGAAGTCCGTGGTCCAGACGTCGTTGGGCGCGACGGTCTGGATCCGCGGTGCGCCCGGATGCTCCACGCGCGCGCGCCGCCGCCGATGCCGACGCACCAACCCCTCCCGTTGCAGGAGGTCCGCCACCGTACTCGGCGCCGGCCAGTCGCGTCGGCGCGGATACCGCGTCTGGAGCACCGTCAGGAGCTTCCGCGCGCCCCAATCATCGTGCTTGATCCGGAACTCGCAGAGGAGTGCCGCCATCTCGTCCGAGATCTTGTGCGGGCAGTGATGCGGCGCCCGGCTACGATCCGCGAGGCCGCGTCGGCCCTCCTCGGCCTCGCGGGCGATCCACTTGTAGCCGGTCTTGCGGCTGATCTGGTAGTGCGCGCAGAGCGCGGTCATCGACATCCGGCCGAGCCGGACGTCCGCGAGCAGGCGTACGCGTTGATCCATGGGGTTCGTCTCCAACCAGGGCATCGGCCCGCCTCGCTGAATGAGGGATTCCGATGCAGTTTAGAAGGAGTGTTACCCATGTTGCCGGACAGTTCTGTTACCTATGTCCCCGACTACTCACAACGGGCATCCTCCTTCTTCAAGACGTCACCGAATGTTCTGGGCGAACTTCTTCGCGGCGGTCGGCTTCTGGAGCATCGCCCTCGTCGGCGGGCTCTACTGGGGTCGGCGCTACGTGCGGGCACTCGAAGCGCGTGGGCAATCCGACGCGCGTATCGCCGCGCTTGAATCACGGATCGTGGCGCTTGAGGAGGGACGCTCTGACGTCCCGACGTTGGACGCGGGCTCGGCACCGCTTCGCGAGATCGGGCAACGCGCCGCGGAGCGTGTGCCGGGCTCGAGCTAACGGAGGTTGGTGCAGTCGGCCGCGTTAGTGAAGCAGGCGAGCGGCCGCGCTCTTTCGTACCTTAGGATACGGCGGGGCCGCTCACCGGCATTTTATGGAAGCGTCCACAGCACAAGCCCACGTTATTCGGATGCCTACTCTTCCGCGCTTCACACGATTCCTACTATTGGTGCTCGGCGCCCTCCTCCTCGCGCTCGGCGCTCTCAACTTCTCCGTGGCGCAGGCGCAGGCGCCGAGGCTTGAGCGACACGTCCAGCAGTACGCGCAGTTTGCCACCACCCCCGAGCAGCACGCCCATCTGCAGGACGCCCGGCGGGACCTCGCGAAGTGGGAGGTGGCTGATGCCCGACGCTGGAACCCCACCGGGTACGGCTTCTTCTCCGCGGTTCTCGGCGCGCTCGGCGTCGGCCTCCTGTTCATCGCGAGGCCGTCACCCCGATGAGCGCATCGAGCGCGCTCTGGTCTGCACCGATCAACTCCTTGATCCGCACCGTGTCCACTTCGGCCACGATGATCTCTCCAATCTCCACCTGCACCGCCCTAAAGATCCCGAGCGACTTCATGCCCTCCGCCTGACGACGGTTATCATCGGTCGGCGTGACAAAGTGCACCGAGTCCACCTTGTACCGGTGCAGTAGGAACAGCAACGTGAGCGTCAGCAGCCGCTTATTGCGCAGCGACACGTCGAAGTTGTTCTGGTCACGCACTGAGAGGATGCTGCGGCCGCGGCGATCGAGGATCGCGGCATACACCACATTGGCCGCCTTCGTACCGCCATTGCTGAGCACCGAGAGTTCGAGCAATTCGCTCCCCGCCGTGTGCGGCTTCAACGCCACCTTGAACGCGCCCGCGACACCGTGACGTGCACGCCAGCGCTCGAGCCAGTCCGCGAGCAGCTTGGGCGACACCTCGGTCTGCACGAGATGCTGCTTCTGCGTCGAGCCCTCCCCCATCGCCTTGGTCGTGGAGGTGCGACCGGCAATCGAGAGCAAGGCGGCGTCGGCGCGCGGGCCGCCAACCAGCGTCTGTGGCGTGCGGTAGCCAGAGTCGAGGAGCCGGAACTTCCGCTGCACGCGCGCGAGCGCGAGCATGCCGTTCTCGCGCAACGAAGCGGCGAACTCCTCGGCGGCGAGTCCGTCGATCTGGTGACCGCCGTAGGTGATGAAGTTGAAGACGAATCCCATCTTGCCGAGTTCCAAGGGGAACTGCCGCATCTCCTCGTCGTTCATGCCAGTCGTGTCCCAGTTGAACGACGGCGACAGGTTGTAGGCGAGCATCTTGTCGGGGAAGCGCGCATGGATCGCGTCGGCGAACTTCTTGGCCTCGCCCAAGTGCGCGCTCTTGGTCTCCATCCAGAGCAGGTCGGCGAACGGTGCGGCGGCCAGTGACTTGGCAATCGCGTACTCCAGGCCACCGCGCACCTGGTAGTAGCCGTCCGGTGTCTTCACATGCTCGCAGTCCCAGGTGATGGAGAGTCCGAGTGACCGCGCCTTCTCGCGCGCACGGTACCAGGGCGCATCCGCGGCGAACTCGAGCCACGCCATCTTGGTGATCGGGAGCTGCTCTGCTTCGGCACCGCGCAGGTCGATCGCCGCGGCCACCGCGTCCGCGTACGTCGACACGCCGGCCTCGGCGCGCCACAGATCAGCGAACTTCTCGAACACCATGTCGAACGCCGCATCGACACCGAGCTTTCCCGCGTGGTGCTCCGACGCTGCGGCAGAGATGTGTTGATCGAGCCCAGCGCGCGCGAGCCAGGCGTCGGCGGCCGCGTACTCCTCGTCGCAGATCGCATAGAGCTCATGCCCGCTGAGTTCTTCGAGGCCCGCCTGATGCAGCCGACGCAGGATCGCGAGGAAGGCCGCCCGGAACGTCGGAACACTGAGGTTGGTCGCGCCAAGGATGAACGGCTGGTCGCGCTCGTCGCTCCGGCCGTCGAGCAACGTCGCCGACTCAGCGTCGGTCCGCGCGACGATCAGCCCGGGTACTCCCATGATGTCGAGCTGGAACCGCGCCGCAACGAGGCGCTTGATCTGCTCGTCCTCAGCGACGAGCACCTTGCCGCCCTGATGGCCGCACTTCTTCACGCCGGGCTTCTGGTCCTCGATGTGATAGCCAGGCACACCCACCTCGACGAACCGACGGACGAGATTGCGCACATGCGCGTCGCCACCGTGCCCCGTGTCGGCGTCGGCGATGATGTAGGGCCTGAAGTCGATCTCCGGCGTCGCGTTGCGCTCGGCGTCGGTCATACGGGCGCGCGCATGAAACTGGTTCTTGTCAGCAGTGAGCAACGCCCGTACGATCGGCGCGGCTTCGTCGGGGACCTGACTCAACGGATAGCTCGCGAGATCAGGACCCGGATCCTCCTGCACCGAGCCCTTGGCGCTCGTCGCCCAGCCGCCAAGGTAGATGGCATCGATCCCCATGCGCTTCATCGCCACCGCCTGGCCCGGCGAGTATGGGCCGAAGGTCGTGACGCTCTTCCCCTGCTCGAAGAGGCGCCGGAGCAGTTCATGGAATCGCTCGGCAGCGTCGCGCGCGACGGCATAGTCGCCGCGGATGGTGCCGCGCTGCTCAATCACCTCGCGCGCCGAGTGTACGCGCGTGATGCCGCGGAAGCGCGGCGAGGCGAACCAGGCGCGGAGCTCCTCAACGTCGTTGTCGAATCCCATGGCGTTCCCCATTCAGGTGGCGAGCAGGTCGATGGTGTCGGTGAGACGGGTACCGTCATGCGCGAAGGCGGTCATGAAGGCGTCAATGCGCGCCGTCGCCCGCGCGAGATCGTGGTCGTCGAGGTTCAGGTTGAGCAGGTCCACGAACCACGGGGCCTTTATTGGACTCCGCACGTAGCGCGCGACGATCTCGCGGGCGATCGGGAGCGTGGTGGCCTTGGAGTCGTCGTGCACGTCGCGATCGGTCGCGTGCAGGAGCTTGTCGTACTCCTCTGCGAGCAGGCGATCAAAGAGCGCCGCGGTGAGCACGTCACCGGCGGCGATGCCCGTAGCGGCGTCGGCGTCGGTGAACCGCGCGTCCTTGTGCAGCCACTCCCAGAGGATGCTGAGCCGGATCTCGCCGGTCGCCATATCCTCCATGAGGTAGAGCACGTCGGGGTCGCCGAAGGCATCGGCCGGCTTGAGCGCCGCCGCCTGGTAGCCGCGTCCGAAGGCGTTGCCGTACTGCAGCGCGACCGACAGCAGGTCACGTGCGCCGCGTACCGTGCGCGGGGCCGGCTCGAGCAGCAGCAGCGAGTCGGCCGCGGCGCGGTCGTACGCGAGTGGCGGGAAGGCGCGCCCGAGTTGGTTCGGCGCTCCCACCGCTTCCCAGATCGGCCGCAGGATGTGCACCATCTTCCAGTGCGCGACCCACTTGCCGCTCGCGCCCGCCTGCTGCTCGCGTGTGCCGCCGGCCTTTGCGCGCGCCATGCTCTCGGTCACACCCTTCGCCGATCCGACCGGGATGTTGGGTTCCATCCCGCCCTGCCACAGCGCGCACTGCCCGTTGCGGTCAGGCGTGTTCACGGCGCTGCGCACCCGACTCTCGTAGTGGCGCATGTAGCCATAGGTCATGGTGATTGCGCTGATGTCGGGATTCACGAACGCACGGTCCCACGCCACGGCGTCGGAGACGCTGTTGATGTAATCCCAGCGTCCGGTGTTGAACCCCACGAACCGGCGCCCGAGCGCGGCGCGAATCTCCATCAACTGGAAACAGGCCTCCAACTGCTCGACCAGCACGTAGGTCTTGATGCTCGCCGCGGGGAGCCCCACCTGCTGCTCGAGCGCCGTGAGGATGTCGTGCCAGAGCGCAGCCTCTTCGGCCGTCTGGATCTTTGGCAGGTAGAGCACGAGCGACCGGCCCTCGGCCCGCAGCGTCGCGTGATTGTTCACGATGTAGAGCGCTGCGTCCACGATCGACGCCGAGAGCTGGGCGCCGGTGCGGTCGCGAACATGCCGGTCGACCAGGTGCAGCCCGCGGGCGCGGAAGATCCGCGTGGTGAAGGCGAGCTGTGCGCGCCAGTCGGTGATCGTCTCGCGGTCGAGCGTCTCGCGCGCCCAGCTGTTCATCTCCGCGGCGACGTGCTCGGCGACGTCGAGAAACCTGGGGTCGGACGCGAACGCGAGCTTGAGGTTCCGGTGGTTGTCCAGCGACATCGTCTCGACTTGGCCCAGTGCGTCCTCGCCGTCGAACATCCAGCCGTCGGCTCCGGAGAGCAGGGCGTAGGCAACGTTGCGGAGGCCGGCGGCGAGGTCGGAGCGGGGCCGCGTCGCCGGGCCGGTGCCCTGAATCCACTGACGCTGAAGGTCGGGCGGGATCTCGGAGCCGTCGAATCGCCCCTCGCGAGCGTCTCGAACGGTGAGCGACGTACGGGGAATCGTGAGCCCGGCGTCGAGGAAGTCGATCCGTCGTCCCGCGCGTGCACGGGACGCGCGCCGCTCGATGCGGTCGCGCATCAGCCGCCGACGGTCTTCGTCGAACGGAGCCAGGGCCTCAAGCGCCTGCCAGACCGCGGGGGTGAGGACGTCGGCATACTGTTGCCCGATCTCCGCGCGCACGGTGAGGCCGCGTCCGGGCGGCGGAGGGGTGGTCGTGCTCACGGCCATGCGCGCGTCTGCTCCTCTAGTGAACTCATGCTAAAATAAACCATGGGACAGGCAAGCGACATCGCCGGGGCAATCCTCGAGGGCTTCGATCGGCACTATCGCATCTTCCGCAAGATGTGCGCCGAGGCGCAGGGGCGGTTCGAGCGCGCGGACTGGGCCGCGGTGCGTGCGGCGCATGGCGAGCGGATCGACCTGTACGACGTGCGGGTACGCGAGTCCGTGAGTGACATCTCCGCGCGGTTCCCGCAGGCGCGCGACGACGAAACGGTCTGGCCGCAGGTCAAGCGCGCCTACATCGAGCTCCTCTACGATCATCGCCGCCCCGAACTCGCCGAGACCTTCTTCAACTCGGTGGCCTGCCGTGTGCTTAAGCGCACCTACTACCGCAACGAGTACCTCTTCTGGCGGCCGGCGGTGTCGTCGGAGTTCATCGAGGGGGACGAGCCGGCGTATCGCTGCTACCACCCGGCAACGCAGGGATTCCGTCGCACGCTCGCCGCGATCGTCGTCGATCTGGGGCTGCAGGTGCCGTTCGAGGATCTCACGCGCGACCTGCGTTGCGTGGTCCGCGCGCTCCGTGCGGCCTTCCCGGCGCCGCAGGAGCGGCACGCAAACCTCCAGGTGCAGGTGCTCTCGTCGCTCTTCTTCCGCGGCGAGGCCGCGTACATCGTCGGGCGGATCATCAATGGCGGTCGGGAGGATGCCTTCGCGGTCCCCGTCCGGCACGGCGCGGGCAATGGTGCGCTGGTCCTCGACGCGCTGCTCTTGGGCAGCGCGAGACTCGACGTGCTCTTCAGCTTGGCGCGCAGCTACCTCATGGTCGACATGGACGTTCCATCGGCCTACGTCGCGTTCCTGCGGAAGCTCATGCCGGCGCGTGCTGCGGCCGAGCTCTACACGGCGGTCGGCCTGCAGAAGCAGGGCAAGACCCTCTTCTATAGAGACCTGCAGGAGCATCTGACGCACGCGACCGACCGATTCGCCGAGGCGCCCGGTGTGCGTGGACTCGTGATGGTCGTCTTCACGCTGCCATCGTTCCCCTGCGTCTTCAAGCTCATGCGCGACACCTTTGGGGCACCGAAACAGTCGACGCAAGATGAAGTCCGGCGGCAGTACCAGCTGGTGAAGCACCACGATCGTGTGGGGCGCATGGCCGACACGCTCGAGTTCTCCGATGTCGCGTTTCCGCTCGCGCGTTTCGACGCGACGCTCTTGGCGGAGCTCGAGTCGGCGTGCGGCGCTTCGGTGGAACGCGACGGCGACCGGTTGATCGTGAAGCATCTGTACATCGAGGCGCGGGTGACGCCGCTCGACATCTACCTGCGCGGTGCCGATGACGCGCGCGCTCGGCACGGCATCAGCGAGTACGGCCGGGCAATCGAGGAGCTCGCGGCCGCGGGGATCTTCCCCGGCGACCTCTTCTGCAAGAACTTCGGCGTGACGCACAGCGGGCGCGTGGTCTTCTATGACTACGACGAGGTCGCGCTGCTCACGGAGCTGAACTTCCGCGACCCCGTTGTGGCGCGTGATGCGCTCGACGAGTTGGCGGCGGAGCCATGGTACTCGGTGGGGCCGAGTGACGTCTTCCCGACGGAGTGGCCCACGTTCCTCTTCGCGCCAGGGCGTGACCGGGCGGTGTTCATGGAGCGGTTCGCGCACCTCGTCACGGCGCGCTGGTGGGTCGAGCGGCAGGACGATCTGCGGCGCGGCAAGGTGCCCGATGTGCTGCCGTATCCAGAAGAAGTGCGCTTCGGTCGCGACCGCTACCCTGCAGAATCTCTCGTGATGCCGACCACCGACCATCCGCAGACGACGAAGTGAATCAGCGCGGATGGCTCGTCGTAGGTCAGTGCCCGCAGTTATCGCAGTCCGGCCCCTGCGCCTTCCGCGCGCGCGCCTTCAGCAGCGCGCGCCGCACCAAAAAGCCAATCGCCGCCGCCACAATGCCGAGCGCAACAATCGTATCAATCGGCATCAGGCAAACCCCAGCGCGCGGCCAATCACGAGGGTCAGCCACGCTCCGCCGTACGCGAGCACCAGCATGTACGCGAACTGCAGACCGGCCCACGTCCAGCCGATGCGTCCCCCACCGGCCTCGCGAATCGTGACGGCGATGGTACTCATGCACATCAGCGCAAACACATAGAACACCATCAGCCCAACGGCAATCAGGGGCGTGTAGGCGGGCGTACCGTCCGCGCGCGTCGCCGTCCGGAGCTTGTCCTGCAGGGCCGCGTCGTCGTCGCCCCCCACGCCGTAGATCGTCCCCATCGTGGAGACAAACACCTCGCGCGCCGCAAAGCTCGCCACGATGCTCACACCAAGCTTCCAGTCATAGCCGAGCGGCGCCACCGCCGGCTCAATCGCATGCCCGAAGCGCCCCAACGCCGAGAAAGCGAGCTGCTGCTCCTGCTGCGCTTCAACGGTGCTCGACGGATCAAGCGGCGCCTTGGGATACGTCGCCAGCGCCCAAAGCACGATGCTCAGCGCAAGAATCACCGTCCCCGCGCGCCGCAGGAAGAGCTGACAACGCTGCCACACCGAGACCGCCAGCGACATAATCGACGGCATCCGATACGGCGGCAGCTCAAGAATCATCGGCCGCACCGGCCCGCGCAGCAGCGTCTTCCGGAACAGCGCAGCCACCAGCAAAGCCGTCACAGTGCCGAGCAGGTACATCGACAGCATCATCGCGCCCTGCAGGTTCAGCCCAGGCCAAAGCGGAAGCGCAGGGACAAACGAAGCAATCAGTAGCGTGTACACCGGCAGGCGCGCCGAGCAGGACATGAGCGGCACGACCATAATCGTCGCCATTCGCTCCTGCCGATCATCAATCGTGCGCGTGGCCATGATCCCTGGCACGGCGCAGGCATAGCCCGAGAGCATCGGAATAAAACTCTTTCCGTGCAACCCAACGCGCCGCATCACGCGATCCATCAGGAACGCAGCGCGCGCCATGTACCCGCTCTGCTCGAGCAACCCAATGAACGCAAAGAGAAAGGCAATCTGCGGCAGGAACACAAGCACCGAGCCGACGCCGGCGAAGACACCATCCACCACGAGCGATTGCAAATCGCCGGCGGGAAGGAGCGCCCCCACCCGTTGCCCAATCGCAAAAATCACCGCTTCAATAACATCCTGCAGCGGCGTGGCCCACGTAAACACCGACTGGAACACCAGCGCCATCACCACGAGAAAGATCAGTGGCCCAGCCGTGCGGTGCAGCGCCACAGCATCAATACGATGGCTCCAGTTCTCCGTGGTGCGCTCCCGTCGCGTGAGGGTGCGCTCGAGCACGCCACCAATCCATCCATAGCGCGCGTCCGCTTCGACGGCCTCCGGCTTGAGGCCGAGCGCACGCAGTGCATCGCGCGCGCCAGCGAGATGCACGGGCAAATCCTTCACGTGCGAGAGATGTGCCTCGCTCCGCGAAACACCGAGGAGGCGAAGCGATTCCATCGCCGCCGCCGAAGCGTCGAGTCCATCGGCCTCGAGTTGCTGCTGCAGGGGCGCGAGCGCCGCCGTCACCTCGGCCGATAGCGCAAAGCGGCGCGCAGGGGCAGGGAGGAGCGCGGCGGTCAGCAGCGCACGCTTGAGTGGCTCAATCCCTTCACCGCGCGAAGCCACCGTCGGGACAATCGGAACGCCAATCTCATGAATGAGCTCGGGCACATCAAACGAGAGTCCCTGCGCCTCGGCGGCGTCAATCTGATTGAGCGCAATCACCACAGGGATGCCAAGCTCGCAGACCTGGCTCGCCAAAAAAAGATTGCGCTCCGGGTGCGAGGCATCCATCACAACGAGCACGACCTGCGGACGCCAGTGAGCGTTGTCCCGCCCGAGA
>JANLTT010000263.1:0-16366 GCA_031363115.1 Gemmatimonas sp. | reverse complement strand
CCTTCCTGTGAGATCTTCTGTTGTGAACTCAGCGCAGCCCGCGCAGCGTCGTCGCGAGCCCACGCATCCGGCGCGCATCAATCGCGCGGGCGGTCGCCGCCTCGCGCTCCAACTGCTCGGCCACGCGCACGAACTGCGCACGCGCCTCGTTCGCCGCGCGGCCGCGCCCCATCTCGGCGCGCTGCATCATCTGCCGCACCGCCGTGATGCGCGTCGGCTCGAGTGCCTTCGTGCGTTCCAGCTGATCCACGTACGCGCGGGCCACGGGGTAGGCCACCGGATACACAATCTGTGGCTGCGACTGCGTGTTCAGCGTCTGCATGCTGATCAACTTCGCCGCATCAATCTCGTTCTGCGTGAGGTGCGCGCTCGGCGTCAACTCGAGCACATCGGTGCCACGCACCATCTCGGCGCCGTAGATCTTGCCGTTGTGCCAGTACACCGACCAGAAGCCACCGGTCACGAGCGCGGTGTCGTTGACCGCACCGCGATCGAAGAAGGCGATCTCAAAGGCGTTTGCCGGATCGGTGAAGTCAAAGATCGACAAGCCACCCTGATACCACGCCTGCACCTTGATGTCGCGCCCCGGCACGGGGATGATCGATCCATTGTGCGCAACGCAGTTCTCGTTGGCACCCTGTGGCACCGGCACCTTGTAGTAGCCCTTGAGCACCAGCTTGCGATCAACAATCGAGAAGATTGCATCCGCGCCCCACGTCTGCGGGTCCGTCGCACGGCACCGCGCGCCGCGCCCGCCGCCCCACTCGTCGGTAAAAATTACGGACGAGCCATCGTTGCTGAACGTCGCTGAGTGCCAGTAGGCGAAGTTCGGGTCGGTCACTTCATCAATGCGACGCGGATTGGCCGGGTCTGAGATATCGAGCAGGATCCCGTTGCCCGAACAGGCGCCCGCCGCGAGACCAATTGCCGGATACGCGGTGATGTCGTGGCACTGATTCGTGCGGCGCGAGCTCTGCGTGCCCGGGCCATGATTGCCACCCTGCCAGAGTCCACCGATGTTGCCCGCTTCGTCAGCGAAGATGCGCGGCGTGTTCACGACCTTCGCATCCTGCGGGCGTGCGAGCGGCACCTCGATCACTTCGATGCGGAACTGCGAGGAGTTCGCCGAGCTATCGCTCGCCTCGCAGCCAGCGAGTTCGTCCGGGGAGCGCACGGAGGATGTGCCGCTCACATACACATAGATGCGCGAGGCGTCGCGCGCGTCAGGAACGATCGTATGCGTGTGCGAGCCGCGGCAGGTCTGCACGCCGCCCACCTGCCTGGGATTTGCAATGTCCGAGATGTCGAAGATGCGCACGCCGCGGAAGCGTTCGGCGCTGACCGGACCCGGCGCCCCCTGTGTTCCGCAGTCCACGCGCCCGTTCGTAGCTTCGACCGACATGAAGAGGAGATTGCCATACACGGAGACATCGCCCTGACCGCCGGGGCAGACCACCGCAACCTTGAGCTGCGGATTCCGCGGGTCAGCGACGTCGTACGCCTGCCAGCCGTGGAAGTTGCCGACGTACATCATCGTGCCGCTGAAGGCGAGATCGGAGTTCCAGTAGCCGGCGTCGGCGAGATTGGTCGCGTCGCCGAAGCCCGCGGGGCGGGGCATGCTCGAGAGCTTGTTCATGCCGCGGATGGCTTCGCCCGCGTCGAGATAACCGGCGCGGAGATTCAGGCGCGGGTCGGTCGGATCCCACTTGAAGGCGGGCTCCACCTGCTGCGGAGGAGTCGTGGGTTCCTGTGCGGCGAGTGGTGCGGCAACGAGGGTCAGGAGCGCGAGCGCGCGGAACGGACGAAACATCGAGTGGCCTCGGGAAGTGGTTACGGACGTTCGGCGAGCAGGCGACGCATGCGGGCGATTTCCATCTGTTGATCGGAGTCCACATCGGCGGCGAAGCCGTAGATCTCCGATCCCTGGCCACCGCCCGGCGAGCTGAACAGTTCGGCGACCATTGTGATCGCCCCTTCGTGATGCTGAATCATGAATTCGAGGAAGCGCTTGTCGAACTCGTTACCGCGCGCCGCCTGCAGCGTGGCAATCTGCTCGGGGGTGAGCATCCCGGGCATGAGATGGCCGGCGTGCATGTCGTGGCCGGCATGCTCGCCTTCGCCTGGCACCGGCTCGCCACGGGAGCGCAGCCACGACTTCATCAAGTTGATTTCATCGGTCTGCGAGAGCTCAATGCGGAGCGCGAGCAAGCGGAGGTCGCGTGAGGTCGTGCGGTCGGTGACGAGGGCGGTCATCACCAAGGCCTGCTGATGGTGCGCAATCATGCCGGTCATGAAGGCGATGTCGGCGGCGGTGTGCTTGGGCTTGGCGAGCGAGTCTGCTTGGCGTACGGAGAGCACGCGCGAGGCCGCGCCCGGCGCACCGGGCTGGACGGTGCGCGGGGTGGCAGGGGACGCTGACGGGGCTGGTGCCGCTGCCGGTGCCGAGGCACACGCAGTCAGTGCTGCGAGCGCGACGGCCGCGAGGCCGCGAGTGAGGAGTCTCATAGAGAAAATGTACCCCGATTCAGGGTGCGACGATCGTCCGCTGCTCGGCGGCACCCTTCACATACACATCAAACCAAGCCACCCAGCGCGCCCACAGATCGAGGTCGCTCTCGAAGGTCGCCACGCTGTGATCCTCGTAGTGGTACATGAACAGCGCGGCCGGCTTCCCAAGTCCCTGCAGCGCGTCCATCATGCGCGTCGAGGAAATCGGGGCGGTGCCGGCGTTTTGGTCCTCGGTCGCGTGATACATCAGCAGTGCCCCCGACATTCGCGGGGCCCGGAGGAAGGGCGACATGTCGAGGTAGACATCCTGCGCCTCGTAGAAGCTGCGCCGCTCGCTCTGGAAGCCGTAGGGCGTCAGCGTCCGATTGTACATGCCATCGCCGGCGATGCCCGCCTTGAAGTCGGACATCAGGGTCATCGCGTTCACGGTGCCGAAGGCGCCGTAGCTGTGGCCGCCGAGTCCCATTCGGTGACGATCCACGAAGCCCGAGTCCACCACGGCATCCAGGATGGCACCGAGGTTCTCCGGGAGATCGCGCGTGAAGTTGTCGTTGAGCTTTCCGCTATCGCCAAAGATCGGCATGTCGGGGTTGATCAACGCGTAGCCATTGGCGGCCCAGAGTTCGATGGAGCTCGCGGGGCGCAACTGCGGCGCTGCGGGGAACTGATTGATGTTGATGTTCCACTTGGAGCGCTCGTACGCATCCACCGTGGCGTACTCGCGCGGATAGTGCCAGATCACGCCGGGGAGGCGCTGCCCAGGACGCCAGTCGCGCGGAAGAATCACGTCGGCCCAGAACTGAATGCCATCACGCGGGCGCGTGATGCGAATGCGCTTGCGAATGGCGCCGGAAATTTCCGGGCCAACATCCACAGCGCTGGTGAGCTTTCGATCGGTGCCCGCCGCGAGATCGCGGTACCAGGCGTCGGGAATGGTCGTGCGCGACTGTCGCGTGACGACCAACTGCTGATAATCAGCGTCGAGTGCCGCCACGAACTCTTCGTACGTGTCCGCCGGCGAATCGAGGAGGCGCGTGCGCTTGGCGTCGGCAATGCTCATGCGATCAAGCCACGGGCGCGGTGCGCGGCGATGCCACTCGCTGCCGTAGCGGCGCGTGCCAGCGACGAAGACGCTGTTGCCATCGCGGCTCATGGAGACGCGCGCCGAGCCGTCGGCCATGCTAACGGTCTCAAGCGTGCCGCCTACGCCCACGGTATCGGCCGCCACGTTCGGTCCGGCGGCATCGTCGCCACCGAACGCGCGAGGGCCCGGCACCGAGACGCCGCGCCCAAGCGGATACTTCTTGGAAACGTCGGCGACGCGCACCGCCGACACTTGACCACTGTCG
The DNA here is from genome assembly GCA_031363115.1 of Gemmatimonas sp. Classification (GTDB taxonomy): domain Bacteria; phylum Gemmatimonadota; class Gemmatimonadetes; order Gemmatimonadales; family Gemmatimonadaceae; genus Pseudogemmatithrix. The sequence goes on along the minus strand of JANLTT010000263.1, from coordinate 12,509 downwards.
GTCACGAAAATCGTGCCGACGTCGCTGCCCCACGTGACGGAGGTCAGTCGCGCGCCACCGGCAATGATCAGCGACGTGTCGGCGGCGCCGAACGGTGCCTTCCAGTGCATGAAGCGCACGCCGCTCGCACGATTGTTATCGCCGATGACGGTGCGCAGGTAGGTCAGGCCACCAGTCGGATGCCAGGCGTAGGCACGACGCGAGGAATCGGGCGCGGCGGCACCACGCGGTGTGTTCTCCATCTCGCCTTCACGCAGCGGGCGCGTGTCGAGCGTCGCAATGAGCTTTCCAGTGGCGTCCCAGAGCTCGGTCACCGAGCCAAACGAAGTGTGCTGGACGATGTACGAGTAGGGTTCCACGACACGCGTGACGCGCAGATACTTCGCATCGGGGGCCACATCGACGCTGCGAATGACCGTCGGGGCACCAATCGGGCGTGTCGCACCGCTGCGGGCATCAATCAGCGCGATCTGCCCGGTGGTGTGATACGTGTAGAGCGCCTTGTCGTGCGGATCCATCAGCAAGCTCGCGTGCACGCGCTGCGGCTTCCGCGCCCCTTCGGTGAAGCGCACCTGCGGACCATCTTCAACGCCGTTGGCACCATGCGTGGGAGCGGCACCGCGCCCAGCAGGTACGAGCACCGCCACCAACTGACGTCCTTCCGCAGTGAAACGCGGCGCGGTCACCAGCGTGGCGAGCAATGGCGTGCGCGTGAGACGCGTCGAGCGCCCCGTCGCGACATCGGCGATATACAGGTGCGTCGCGTTCTCGAAGTGCGCGAGGTACGCGAGTCGCGCGCCATCCGGCGACCAGGTCGGCTCGCTCACGGTGGCGCCCGTTGGCGTCTCAATGCGCCGCGTGGTGCCGGTGCGTGGATCGGCGAGTTCGAGCCCCGTGCTCGCCACGGTGGTCAGCGCACGCGCGCGATTCGCCGCGGCATCAACTTGCAGACCGCCCAAGAAAATGTGCGGGCGTCCGTACGCGCCGATGCTGCCGCGCCCAGGGCCCGTGAGCCGCACGGCAAACTGCCCGTTCGGGCTCATCGCATCAAAGGCGATGTTGGTACGCGGGGCGAGAATCATCTCGGTCACGCGCGCCGACGGGCGCACAAAGGTCTCGGTGCGCAACACCGTCCACGGGTCAGGAGCGGATTGCGCGGCGAGCTGGCCCGCCACGAACGGAACGGCAACGAGGGCAGACCGCACACGGACGGCGAGGGAGACGCGGGACGTCAGCGACCGGACAATCCGAATCATGGGGCGTGGGTGCAGAAGATGAAGGGCGCGCCGAGACGCTCGCGCGCGCGCGCGGCAGAACCCGAGGTTCACACTGATATCAAGTACGTCCAGCCGCGCCCGAGCGCTGGGGCGCGGGACTCAACGAGACAGGCGCCGGACGAAGGCACGGACGGGGGCCGCATCGCAGCGATCCACCTTCAGCGGGAAGGCCACGAGCTCGTAGTCGCCGGGCACAATGCCGCGCAGGTCGAGATTCTCCAGTACATACGCCCCGCCACCAAAGATCGCGTGATGCACCGCGAGATCCTTGCTGTCCTTGTCGTCCACGCTGGGGCAATCCACGGCGAGCAATCGCAGACCATCCGCCACGAGTGAGACGGCGGCCGCGGGCTCCAGCGACGGCCAGAACGCGGGGAAGCTCCCGCTGCCGGTGGTGCGCTGCGTCCGCAGCACGAGCCGCTCGATTCCCGGACGCCACCCGGCTGCGCGCAGCCCCTCCAGTGAAATCGCGCCGCCGAAGTGCCCGACATCCACCACCGTCGCCTCACCCACAAATGGCAGGAGCGGCAACTCATCGGCGCCGGCGCCATCGCGCAACACATGCAGCGGCGCATCCGCATGCGTCCCCACATGCGGGCTCGTCACCCACTGCGAGACATTCACGCTCGCCCCCTTCGACATGTCCCACGCCCAACCGCAGCTGAACGGCGTGTCGCCCGGCCACGCCGGCGTCGTCGCGGCGAGGGGGACGGAGATGTCGTAGAGCTTCGTGGCGTCCATTACTGCGGGCGGCGTCCGTAAAGCTTGGCGCGCACCGCCCACAACTCGGGGAAGAAGCGCTGCGCCATCGTCTTGTTGAGATACTTCGCGCCGAGCGTGCCGCCGGTGCCGCCGGTGTCCGGACCAATGATGCGCTCCACCAGTTGCACGTGCAGGAAGCGCCAACGCGCAAAGCCCTGCTCATACGCCAGAAACGACTCGGCCAACATGTGCAGCAGTCCGTGTTGCGGCTCGGTGTAAATCGACTCGAGCGCTACGCCCTGCTTGGCGAGCAGGTCAAGAAAGAGCGCCTGAAGGGTCGGCCGCTCGATGGCGCGCTGCACCACGGCCGGCAGCTCTCCATGCTCGCGGAGCGCCGCCATGAAATGCGCATCGCGCAGGCCACTCGTGGCTTCGATTGCGCGGAACTGCGCACTCTGCGATCCGCTCGAGCTGCCCAGGTAGCCGCGAAACTGCATGAAGCGCTGCGGGGGGAGCGTGTCGAGCGCGGAGAGCTCGGTCGAGACAAGCTCCACCAGCGTGTTGATGCGCTGCATCGTGGTGAGCGCCGTCATCGCGTCACCCGCCTCGAGATGTTCAATCAGTTGATCGAACTCATGCAGCAACACCTTGAACCAGAGCTCGCTCGCCTGATGGACCACAATGAACAGCAACTCATCCGGATGCACCGGGGTGCTCTGCGGTTTCTGCAGCGAGAGCAGGGTATCGAGTTCGAGGTAGGTCGGATAGGAAATCGGGTGCGCGTCGCTCAAAATGTGCTGACCTCAAGCGCGAGAAGATCGTCCGCGCGCATCGTTTCGAACGTGAAGAAGGGCTCGCCGTAACGCGAGCGAATGAGGGTGCCATAGTGCGCCGCGTGATGGCGCACGAGGTCGTATAGTGACTCGCCGTTCGGGTAGACCTCGCCCGCCCAGGTCGCCCCGTCGAACTGCGACGCGTAGCACTTGATGGCATCGAGCTTGGTCTCGAATTCCGCGCTGATGTCCATCACGAAGGTCGGTTTCACATGATCTTCGCGATACGTGATGGCGTGCAGCACCTTGAGCGGACGATGCGGCGCGGTGTTGGGATCGAGCTTGGTGAGCCCCGCCAAAAAACAGGCGTCGCGGATGAGTTGGGCCCCCACGCGATGATCGGGATGTCGGCCGCGAGGCGCCGGCGCAATCACCACACGCGGCTTCAACTCGCGGATGCGTATGGCCAACGCGCGACGCGTCTCTGGGGTGTTCGTGATGCCGGCATCAGGGAGCCCGAGATTCTCGCGCACCGCGACCCCCATCACCTCCGCTGCCGCCGCCGCTTCCTTCCCGCGCAACTCGGCGCTTCCGCGCGTCCCCATTTCTCCGGCGGTGAGATCAATGATCCCCGTCCGTTGGCCGCGCCACGCGTGTTTGATCAGCGCCCCGCCACAGGTCAGTTCGACGTCATCGCGATGGGCGGCGATGGCCAGGATATCTACGGGTGCGCTCATACCCTCCAATCTGGACACGTCCAAGGGTGCGGGGAAGCCGTAACCCGGTGCCGCGCGCCCTAGCGCTGCTCGTGGGCCGCGCGTCCGGCGTGCAAACGGCCCTTGTTTGCGAACTCCGATGCGCGCAGGTTGAAACCACCATGCCCGGTCAGCTCGAGACTCTTCGCACCACGCGTCTGGTGCTGCGCCCCTTCCGGCCGGACGATGCCCCGGTGGTGCAGCGGCTCTTATCCGAGCGCGCCGTTGCCGAGCAGACGCTGACGATTCCCCACCCGTACCCTGAAGGGGCGGCCACGGAGTTCATTGGCCAGCATGCCGAGTGGATTTCCTCGGGGAAACGACTCATTTGGGCCATCACGCAAGACGAGCAAATCGTCGGCGCGATGGGCCTCCACATTGTTGCGGCGCATCGTCGCGCCGAGGTCGGCTACTGGATCGCACGGGCACGCTGGGGGCAGGGCATCGCCACCGAGGCACTCCGCGCCGTCTTGGCCCATGGCTTTGACGCCATTGAGCTCCACCGCATCGAGGCGCAGCATTTTCTGGAGAATCCCGCGTCCGGCGCGGTGATGCGCAAAGTGGGGATGACGCACGAGGGACGCCTCCGCGGCGTGGTGCTCCGCGACGGCGTCCCTCGGGACAACGAACTCTACGCGATGCTACGGACCGACCCGCGCCCGTAGCGATTCAGCGCTTAAGAGCCTTAGCGCCTTAGCGCGGCGGGCGCGCGCCGCCCGGGCCACCAGGGCCACGAGCCGGCATCTCGGCGAGGTTCTTGTCGAACAGCGTGCGCTGCTCAGGAGTCAGCACCGCACGAATGTCATTGTTGTGCTTGGTGCGCATTTCCGTCATGTGCTCGCGCGCGGCCGGATCCTGCATCGCGCCGCTCTGCATCATCTCCTGCATGGCGGTGCGCTGCGCGGTCTGCAGCGTGTCAATCTTCGCCTTCTGCGCGTCGGTGAGCGTGATGCCCTTGAACAGCATCTCGTTCTGGCGCTGCTGCATGGCGCCGCGGCCCTGCCCACCCTGGCCACCGCCCATGCCACCCTGTCCGCCACCCATCCCACCCTGCGCCGCCATCGGCATCGCCACCACCACCAACGCCGTCGCGACCAGCATTCGAATCGCCTTCATGATTTCCTCCTCAGGTAAACCCACACACGGGGCCGATGCCCCCTACCTATTTAAACGTACCCCGAGGCGGGGACGTTAAGATTGCTGAGCCCGACCGGGGAGCCCCGCTTCCCACCCCCCACCGCTCGGAGCAGACCGATGGCGATTTCCCTCCCGCAGCGCACGGCCGTGGCCGTCGCGATCGCGATTCCCGCCGCCTTGGCCGCACAGTCCCGCGAGCTCCCCCGGACCCTCGTGCCGCGTCCGACCGTCTCCGCCATCACCGAGGGCGATCTCATGACGCGGCTCTACCAGTTCGCGGATGACTCCATGGGCGGTCGCGCCTCGGGCACCCCGGGGCACGTCATGGCCACCGATTATCTCGCCGCCGAGGCGCGCCGCCTCGGGCTGGTTCCCGCCGGAACCAATGGGAGCTACTTCCAGGACCTGCCGATGGTGCGCCGCGGCTTCGAGGCGGGCGGTTCCGTGCGGGTCGGCGCCAAGCAATTCTCGATGGGCGCGGATTTCATTCCCGCCATCGCGCGCGGCGGCTCGGCGCGCAATGTGCGCGCGGGCACAGTGGTGCTCGGAGGTGTGGCGGGGGATAGCACGACGTGGATCACCGCCGAGGCGGCCGCGGGGATGATTGTCGTGCTCGACGCGAATCCTCGGCAGACGACACTCAACATGCGGGCGCTGGCGATTGGCCCGGGTTCGCGCTTCGCGGCCGCCGCCGCCGTGGTTATGCCTGGCTTTGACCGTTTCCCCGCTGGGGCTCGTGCGGGTGCCGTTCGGCCGACCATCGGGATGCCGTCAATGGCGACAACTTCCCCAGTGCCGCTCTCCATTCTCGCGAGCGACGCGATGCACGCGGCGCTTCTCGCTGCGGCCGGAAGCGTCGTGACCATGAACGTGCAGTACGGAGAGTCGCCGGCACCCACACGAAACGTCGTCGCGATTCTCCCCGGGAGCGACGCGCGCCTTCGCGGCCAGTATGTGGCCCTCGGGGCGCACAACGACCACGATCCGCTCACGGCGACGGCGCTCGATCACGATTCGCTGCGCGCCGTCCTCGCGGGGCGCGCCAAGGTCGCGCCCACTCTCGCGACGCCTGGTTCGCGCCCAGCACGAAGGGACTCCATCAAGAACGGCGCCGATGACGATGGCTCGGGCTCCGTGGCCCTGCTGGAAATCGCCGAGGAATTCGCGACCGCCTCCACGCGCCCCAAGCGCTCCGTGCTCTTTGTCTGGCACGCCGCCGAGGAACTCGGCCTCCTCGGGGCCGAGTACTTCGTCGCGAACCCGACGGTGCCGCTCGATTCCATTGTGGCGCAGCTCAACATGGACATGATTGGCCGCGGCGCCGCGACCGACATCGTCGGGGGTGGACCGGAGTATCTCCAACTCGTCGGCTCGCGCCGTCTCTCGCGCGAACTCGGTGACCTGGTGGAGACGGTCAATGCGCGCCAGCCGCGCCCCTTCCGCTTCGATTACGCCTTTGACGCCGACGGGCACCCCGAGCGCATTTATTGCCGCTCGGATCATGCGGCCTATGCAAAGCATGGCATTCCCGTGACCTTCTTTCACACGGGGCTGCATGTCGATTACCACCAGGTGACCGATGAACCGCAGTACATCGACTATGACAAGTTGTTCGCCGCGACGCGGTTGGTTCACGACGTCGCCGGAGAACTCGCGAATCGCGCTGAGCGACCGAAGCTCGATGGTCCGCGGCCTGATCCTCGTGTGGCGTGTCGGCAGTAACTCTTTGATTCACAGGAAGGCACGAAGGGAGCTGCGACTCATTCGAGTGGCGGCTCCCTTTATTGCTGACTTGGTGATTTACCACGGAGGCACGGAGACACGGAGATGTTCGGGGCGACGCGAAGGCGCAGTTCCCAACCAAAAGAATCTTTGAATGGAACAGCAATGCCCCTGCTGTCCTTGTGAACCTCCGTGTCTCCGTGTCTCCGTGGTGATCAGTTCAAAGCAACTGCAATTCAACACGAAGGCACGAAGGGAGCCGCGACCTCATTGAGTCGCGGCTCCCTTCGTGCCTTCGTGAAAAAAGCAGTTACCGCCGAGGCCCACCCCGACGCTTGCCACCGCCATTGCGACCCGAGCCCCCGCTGCGACCACCCCCCGCCGCGGACGTCGAGCCACCAGTAGACGGCGCACCGCTCGCCCCACCGCGCGAGGCGCCAGCCGCACCGCTACGGGCGCCACCCGCGGAAGCACCACGCGAGCCACCCGCGGAAGCACCGCGCGAAGCGCCCGCCGCACCGCCGCGCGACTCCGCTGTCTGACGACGCTCGAGCTTCGCCTTCGCCCGCGCCCGCTCCTCAGCCTTGCGCGCGCGAATCGCCGCGATGCGCTCGGCGATCGGCACTTCGAGTCGCTCGTGGGGAGTGTGCGAGTAGTTGAACCCCTCGAGCGTGCGACGCGGCAGCTTGCGCGCAATCGACTTCTCGATCGCCTTGAGGTCGTTCTCCTCGTCGGGCGATACCAGCGTGAACGCCTCACCCGTCGCTTCTGCACGCGCCGTACGACCGACGCGATGGATGTAATCCTCGGGGACATGCGGCACGTCGAAGTTCACCACATGCTCGAGCGCCTCAACGTCGATGCCACGCGCCACGATGTCCGTCGCGACGAGCACGCGGACCGCGCCGCTCTTGAAGTCTGCGAGGGCCTCCGTGCGCTGCGCCTGGCTCCGGTTACCGTGAATGCGCGCATTCGGAATGCCCGCCTTCGTCAGCACATCGGCAAGACGATTCGACCGATGCTTCGTGCGCGTGAAGCAAATCACATTGCCAATCACGTTCGCGCGGAGCAGGGCAATGAAGAGATCTGCCTTGAGCGACTCCTTCACCGGCCAGATGGCCTGTTCGATCCCGGCGGCCGGCTTTGAGACGCGCTCGACATTCAAGCGCGCCGGGTCCTTCAGCATCTGCCGCGAGAGCTCGACGATCGGCGCCGGCAACGTCGCGCTGAAAAAGAGCGTCTGACGCTGCGACGGAATCTGCCGAAGTACCTGCTTGATCGCGGGCAGGAAGCCCATGTCGAGCATGCGGTCGGCTTCATCGAGGACGAGAATCTCGAGGTGCTTGAAGTTGACGTACCCGTCGGACTGTCCCATGTGGTCGAGTAGGCGCCCGGGGGTCGCGATGATCACGTCAAAGCCGTTACGGAAGGCGCTGGTCTGCGGGCCCATGCCGACGCCACCAAAGACGGCCGCACCGCGCAACGAGGTGTGCTTGCTGAGTTCCACGAAGTCCGCGTGCACCTGCGCGGCGAGTTCACGTGTCGGGACGAGCACCAGGGCGCGCGTGGCGCGCGTCGGATGCTCCAGGAGCCGGTGGATCATCGGCATCAGGAAGGCGGCGGTCTTGCCGCTGCCCGTCATGGCGCACGCGAGAACGTCTCGGCCCTCGCGGGCCGGGGGAACGGCATCGTTCTGAATAGGGGTGGGCTTGGCCCAACCAAGGTCGGCAGTCGCGCGCACGATGGGCGCAGCAAGGCCGAGAGCAGCAAAAGACATCGGATCGGATTAATGGGACGCGCGGACTGCGCGTTGCATTAAAGCTAGTCAGTGGCAGATTCATCGCATAGCCATTTCCCACATTCCTGCCAATCGGGGCCATGTCCACCATCCCGCTCGACCAGTACCGGCGCTACCCCGAGAGCGAGATGTTGCGGCGTGCGACGGAGTTTTCCGAGGAACTGCGTCGGCGCCGAAGTGTTCGCGATTTCTCCGATACGCCCGTCCCGCGGAGCGTGATCGACCCCTGCCTGCTCGCGGCGGGGAGTGCGCCCAACGGCGCCAATCTGCAGCCATGGCACTTTGTCGCCGTACAGGACACGGCCATCAAGCGCGAGATCCGCCTCGCGGCAGAGGACGAGGAGCGCGAGTTCTACGCCGGACGCGCCACCCCGGAGTGGCTCGATGACCTCTCGCAACTCGGCACCGACGCCCAGAAGCCCTTCCTCGAACGTGCGCCTTGGCTCATTGCCATCTTCGCGCAGCGTTGGCGCGCGATGCCCGATGACACGCGACGCGTGAATTACTACGTCCCGGAGTCGGTCGGCATCGCGACGGGCTTTCTCATTGCCGCGCTACACCATGCGGGGCTGGCGACGCTCACGCACACGCCAAGTCCGATGGGATTTCTGAATCGGATCCTTGATCGGCCGGCCTCGGAGAAGCCTTTCCTCCTGCTCGTCGTGGGCTACCCGGCCGACGATGCACGCGTCCCGGCCATCACCAAGAAGTCACTCGACGAGATCGCGACCTTTCGGTAGGTCTCGGCGAGCGGCAACTACTCGTAGCGCAGCGCTTCGATGGGATCAAGCATCGCCGCGCGCCGTGCGGGAAGCACGCCGAATACCACGCCAATCAGGACCGAGACGACCACCGCAATCACGGTGAGCCCGAGCGGCGGACTCGCATTGATGTCGAGCGCCCACGTCACGAGCTGGCCGGCGCCGAGTCCCACGATGATACCAATCACCCCGCCAATTCCCGTCAGCGTCGAGGCCTCAATCAGGAACTGCACGAGGATGTCGCCACGCGTCGCGCCGAGTGCTTTGCGTACGCCAATCTCGCGCGTGCGGTCGGTCACCGAGACCATCATGATTGCCATCACGCCGATGCCACCGACGAGCAACGCGACGCTGGCGAGCACGATCATCACGACGAAGAAGACCCCCGTGAGCTGATTGAACACCTCAAGAATCTGATCGGCGGTGACGAGGTCAAAACTATTGCGCTGCGCCGGACGCAGGCGACGCATCTCGCGCATCGCGATTGTCACGGCCTCCTGCGCATCCTCGACGCTCACGCCCTCGCGCGGCACCACGGGAATCCAGAGCGCATTGGTTTTGTCGAAGCGGAACTGCGCCTCGAGCAGCTTGAACGGAATGATGGCCCCCGTCTCGGCGCCCTGTGGCGCAAAGATGTTCTCCGGCGGCTGGTACAATCCGATGACGACCATCGGGCGCCCACCGACCTGCATGGTCTTGCCGAGGATGGACTCACGCCCAAAGAGTCGACGCGCCTTGGCATCGTCAATCACCACCACCGACGCCCCGCTCGCGAGTTCGTTGCGCGTGAACCAGCGGCCCTCGGTGAGCTCGCCCCCCTGCACGAGGGTGAAGCCATCATCCGCGCCAAAGATCGCCGTTGGTTGTGAGCGCTCGGGGCCGTACGAGAGCCGCGTGAGCGTCTGCCCCCAGATGCCGGCATAGGCCACCTCCGGAAGACGCTTGATGCGGTCGGCCTCTTCGGTCGTGAGGTCGGGACGAATGCGAATGTACGCCGGGGGATTGTCAGGATTCACCGGCGTGCTGGAGTACGCCTTGAGCACATAGAACGTGGTGGGCCCCGCCACCTCGACGGACGCGATGATCTGCGAACGCAGTCCTTCCACGAGCGAGGCCATGGTCATCACCGTCGCGACGCCAATCACCACGCCGAGGATGGTGAGCGCCGAGCGTAGCTTCGCCACGCGCAGCGTATCCATCGCGATGCCGAGGTTCTCTTTGTATTGGTCGAGCAACGCCCATGTCCGCATATGCTATTCCTGCCGCATCGCGGTGATGGGATCGAGTCGCGCGGCGCGACGAGCCGGGTAGACGCCGAAGATCACGCCGATTCCCGCGCCAAGGGCGAGCGCGACGAGCACGGACCACCAGGTGATCTTGGCCGGCAGTGGACTCGCCACCGACACCACGAAGGCGAAGACCCATCCCGCAATCACGCCCAGCAGTCCGCCGAGCGCGGAGAGCGCCACGGTCTCCGCGAGGAACTGCCGCTCGATGTCACGCGAGCGCGCCCCGACGGCCTTGCGAATGCCAATCTCGCGCGTGCGTTCGTTCACGGCCATCAGCATGATGTTCATGATGACGATGCCGCCGACCACAATGCCGATGGCCACGACCGCAGGCACCACCGCGAAGAGAATGCGCGTGAGATCCTTCCAAAAACTCACTAACGCGTCCGACGTTTCGATTGAGAAGTCGTTCTCCTCGGTCGGCCGCAACCCGTGCGCCAAGCGCATCGCCTCTTCGGCGCGCTGCATCATCGCCGCGACATCGCCACCCTCGGGGACCTTGACCGAGACGGTATTCGTGAGGCGACGGCCGTAGAGCATCTCGAAGCGCGAGATGGGAATCAGCCCGTAGTTGTCGAAGGACTGCCCGAGGACGCGTCCCTTTGCCTCGTTCACCCCAATCACGGTGAAGCGTTCGCCCGCGAGCTTCACTTCCTGACCGATGGGGTCCACGGACTCAAAGAGTTTCTCCGCGACCTCGGCGCCGAGCACCACATAGGGGAGGCGGCGCTCCACGTCGAGGTCGGACATCGCGCGGCCGTACGTCGGCTTGTAGTCCTGGACGACCTGGTACGGGGCGGTGATGCCAAAGACCATCACCGAGCCGATCGTGCGGTTGCGCCAGACGATATCGGAGTTCGGCGTTGGCCAACCGGACTGCAGCGAGATGGCGTCCGCTTCGGGAATGGCGGTGCGCACGACGTCGGCGTCACGTCCGGTGATGCGCGGGCGCTTCTGGACTCGCGCCCATTGATCGTCGTTGAAGTTGCCGAGTTGGATCGGCGTGCGCCGCACCTGGAAGGAGTTCGCGCCGATCATCGCATCGGCGATGTTCTCCTTCACATACGCATTCATGCCCTGGATGATCGCGACCACTGCAATCAGGAAGGCGGTGGAGACGATGATCCCAAGTAACGTGAAAAAGGTCCGCAGCGGGTTGCCGCGGATCTGGGCGACTGCAATGCCGAGGACGTCTGAGTTGCGCACGACTGAAGTTTAGCGAACGGCACAGATCGCCCAAAGGCATCAGCGAACAGGGTCGCCCGTCGGCATCAGGAGCGGCATCACCACTGCGTGTTACGCACGGGCATCGCAGACGGGTATGCCGGGGGTGCGTGCGGCGTAGTCGATGATCTCGCGGTCGCAGGTGAGGAGCGAAGCGCCGAGCAGCTGCGCCTGGGCGATGAGGATGCAATCGGCGGGATCCCTGGGTGGGGTTCCTGGGAGCTGCGTGCTGAGGATAAGCGCATCGCGGGAGATGGGTACGGAGACGATTCCGGGCGCCTTGGCGGCACGTTTCAGCCAGAGTGCCGCCTCGGCATCGACGGGAAGCCGCGCCTTTTTCGCGAGGAGACCGGCTTCCCAGAAGGAGAAGTCGCTGACGAAGAGACGCCGGTCCCCAGCGGCGCGGTTCACGAGAGCTGACGCCGCCGAGTGCATCTTGCCCGGCATCTGCTCGAGCGTCCATATCCACGCGTGCGTGTCAATGAGGAGTGCGGTCTCACGCTCCGGCGAGTCGGCCGCACGCCAAGAAACGGGCGTTCCTGAGTAGTGGGAGTCTGGCTCGCGCACGACCCATCGTCGCCGCGTTCCACCGCCGGACGCGGCCATCGTCCTACTTTGCGCCACGCCGCCGCCGCGACTGCTTGGCCGGGAGGTCCGTTTCCGACGACTCCCAGAATGTCGTGTCGGCTGAAACAAGATCGCCAAGGAGGGCGTGGTGTCCGGCCATCCATCCAATCGGTGACTCGCTCTCCGGGCGTATTGCCGAAACCCGCACCACGGGCCGCCCATGCTTGGTCACGATCACCTCCGTGCCGGTGCGGGCGACTTCATCCATCAGCTCAAGGCAGGTCGCCTTGAACTCCGTCGCGGAGATCGTGGTGGTGGCGGGCGCGGGCGCCGGTGACGTCCGGTGTGGAGGCTGGAGAGCCATAATCATGCTCCATTATAATGGTCGTATTAAAATGACCATTATCATTTCAGCGCGCAAGGAAGCTATTCAGCCCATGCCTTCGCCGCCCTGCAGCAGCCTACTCGTGGCGCAACGCCTCGACCGGATCGAGCTTCGACGCG
>JANLTT010000256.1:0-2036 GCA_031363115.1 Gemmatimonas sp. | reverse complement strand
GCGTCGCCGAGGTCGGCGCCGGCTGCTTCCAATAAATCGCGGCTCGTGAGCGCCGATGCAAAGCGCACGACGCCGTCGGCCTGCCGGTGCAGCAGGTCAGTGCGGCCGTTGCTGAGCAACGTCTGCACCACTGGCAACGCGAGTGCGTCCGCGTCCAATTGATTGCGCGCGAGAAAGCCCGGCAGGTCGCGATCGGGATACAGCAGAAAACTCTGGCGTCGCTCCGTGAAGAGCGGGCTCGCGAACATCGTGTCGAGCAGCGCGACCGACTCGGCCGACGTGAGCAGGCCGCACGAGAGCACCGCGACCTGGCCCTCGAGCATCGGGTAGAGTCTGCTCACCTCGGCGCGGTTGTTCGCGAGGTCGAGGAGATTGTACGTGTCGAACAGACCATCGGGACGGCGGCTGCGTTGTAGCGTGGCGTCCAAGAGCGGCAACAGCTCGTGCGCCAATGCGGTGAGCAGGCCCTCGGGCGCCATCGTGGCGTGACGGCCATCGGCGCCGCGGTAGGCTTCGGCGCGCCACGTATCGAGTTGCGCACCCGAGCGGTCGAGGAAGACACGCCGTGCGGCGGCATCGTCCACGACCGTTACCGGTGTGTCCTTCAGGAGTTGGCGCAGCGATTCGAGTGCCGTCAGCGTCGCTGCGGGCAATGCGAACGGGCGATCCGCCCCCGGCAGTTTGGTAATAAAAACAAGCAAGCGGCGCAGGTAGGCCAGCGTGACAATGGACAGCCCTGTGCCCGCGAGCGCGTTGTTCGCGTCGTTCCACTCCGGCCGCTGCGTGTGCAGCCAGAGGCCACCGCCGGGCACGAGACTTCCGGCTTTCGCGAGCAGAATCACTGCGAGCTTCTCGGCCAACGTGCCCAGCACGGGCTGGCTGTGGTGGTCGCACACCAGCCGGCCGTCCGCGCCGATGCGGCGTGCGCGCTCGTTGGCGCGCTCGTTGGCCGCGTCGTCGAAGGCAATGGTGTGGCGCGGCTCCGCCACCTGTTCGGCGTGCGACTTGAGGCGATACGGGACATCGGCAAAGCTGAAGAGCGCGCGGTCCCACAGACCGGGCAACAGGGCGGGGTCGCGTGCCTGCGCCGCTTCCATCAGACGCAGTAAGTAGACGACCTGATGGTCACCCCAGTAGCCGATGTGGCTCCACGCGTCATGCGGGTCCACGACCTCCCAGTCAATGCCGTCGCGGCCAACGCGATAAGGGTTGTAACCATCGGGCGTCATCGCGCCGAGGAAGGCGGTGATCATCGAGCCGACGTACGCGGGCTCGCTCGGCACGAGTCCTTCCCAATTCTGGAAGATGTCGCGCCAGTTGCCTTGGTAGTTGACGACACGTTTGCCCGCAGCGTCGCGCACACGAATCGAGAATCGGTTCCAGGGACGGCTCGGGTCGCCGTGACGGCGGCTGAAGGTCAACGGCAGATACTCCAGCACGAGCCGCTCGCCCTGCGCGCCGAGTGACTCGCGCACGGCGGCCAGCGCCTCGGCTCTTTCGATATGCGCCGGCCACTTCGCCGCGAGCGCGGTGAGCGCCGCGCCGACGGAGTGATTGCGCTGACGGGCGAAGGCCAGCAGGTCGTCGCGGTCGAAGCGCGTGCCGTCCACGAAGACGCCGCCACGCATGATGTTGAACAGCACGTTCGCGCGATGGTGCGCTGCGGCCATCGGGTCGCCCGAGTGCTGGAGGCCATCGGCGTGCGCGAGCAGTTCGTCGAGGCCCGCGGTGTTGCGCGTGCGCGCGGCGCGGATTTCGTCGGGGGTGCCGCCACCGGCCGCCAGACGGCGCGCCAGCGCATCCACCTCGACCTGCGTGCGCGGTCCGTCAATCACCTGATGCCACTCCACTCCGGCCGCGCCAACGCGGGCATCGAAGGCCGCGAGGATGGCGCCGCGCCGTCCGCGCGTAAGCGTCTCCGCTTCCACCTGGCCGCTGCGGCAAAACTCCGCCACTTGGTGGGCCGAGAGAAGCGTGCGTGCGCCCGAGGGCAGCCCGGCGTGCCAGGCGACCGTCGCCTCGAATGATTCCTTCGG
>JANLTT010000254.1:0-24309 GCA_031363115.1 Gemmatimonas sp. | reverse complement strand
GAACGAATGACGGCGCCCCGCAGGGCGCCGTCGAGGTCGCGCGCAATGGTCTCGGTCTCGGGAAGCTCAGGCACGCGTGATCGCGCTCAGCTGAGTCGCTGCAGTTCGCGCCATCCGATATCGCGCCGCAATTGGCGCCCGCGGAACTGCACTGCTTCGGCGGTCGCGCGACTCGCGGCCTGTGCGGCGGCGAACGACTCCGCGACCGCCGTGACGGTCAGTACGCGTCCACCAGCCGTGACGAGCGCGCCGTCATCGTTGTGCGCGGTACCAGCGTGAAAGATCGTCACGCCATTCGGCGTCTCCGGCAGCGTGATCAAGTCGCCGCCCTTCACGCTCCCCGGGTACCCTTCGGCCGCGACGACGGTCGTAACCGATGCGCCCCGTCGCCAAAAGAACTGGTCGAGCGAGCGAATCGAACCGCCATCGGCCACCGCGCGCATCGCCACCAGGAGCGAGGAGCCGAGGAGCGGAAGAATCGCCTGCGTTTCGGGATCGCCAAAGCGGCAGTTGAACTCGACCACCTTCGGCCCTTGCTCCGTGAGCATCAGTCCGGCGAACAGAAGCCCGGTGAAGGCACACCCTTCGTTGCGCATCGCCGTCAACGTCGGCAGGAGAATGCGATCGCGAATCGAGAGCAGCAGTCCGGGGCTCGCAATCGATACCGGCGCGTACGCGCCCATGCCGCCCGTGTTGAGTCCGGTGTCGCCCTCGCCGATGCGCTTGTGGTCCTGTGCGGCAATCATCGGCAGCACGTTGGAGCCATCGGTGAGCGCGAAGAGCGAGATCTCCTCGCCCTGCATGTACTCCTCCACCAATACCTCGGCGCCCGCGTCGCCAAAGACCTTGGCGTCGAGCATGTCATCAATCGCGGCGTCGGCTTCGGCAATCGTCATGGCAACAATCACGCCCTTGCCCGCCGCAATCCCGCTCGCCTTCACCACGACTGGCGCGCCGAGTCGGCGCACTTCTTCCTTGGCGTCAGGAATTGTGGTGAAGGTGCGTGCAGACGCCGTGGGGATGCCCGCCTTGAGCATGAGCTCCTTGGCGAAGCGCTTCGATGTTTCGATGCGCGCGGCGGACTGCGTCGGGCCGAAAATCGCCATGCCGACTTCACGGAAGCGGTCCACGATGCCCAGCGAGAGCGGGGCTTCGGGGCCGACGATGGTGAAGCTCACGCGCTCCTGCTTTGCGAGCGCCATCAGGCCCGCGATATCGGTGGCACTGACCGGCACGCACCGCCCAATGGCGGCGATGCCGGGATTGCCTGGGGCGGCAATGATCTCGAGTGTGGGATCGTCCTGAATCAGCTTCCACGCGAGCGCGTGCTCGCGGCCACCGCCCCCGACAATCAATACCCTCACCGCGCGCCGCCCTTCATCGCATCGGTGAAGGCATCCTTGGCGCGATTGAACGTGTCGCCCACCTTCTCCGCCGCGGCCTTGGCTTGGTCGGTGTAGTACGACGCGCCCTGCTTGATGTCGTCGCCGAGGTGCTCGCCTGGCTTCACATCGGCCCGCTTCACGTACTCGCCCGCAAGAATGCGCGCGTACTCACCGCTCGCGGTCCAGCGCTGCAGCTCGCCCGCACGAATCGTGAAGAACGGATGCTCGCGGAAGGCGGTGTTGATGGCCTTGAGCACGGTATCCCATGCCGACTCGTCCATCTCGTATTCGCGCGCCTGCGCCTTGAACGCCTCGAGATCGAGCGTGTCACCGAACTCGCGACCACCGGCGAGCTTCATGAAGGTGGTGAGCACGAGGTCGGGGTCCTGCGCGCCGAGCAGCGCGGCGCGATCGCACGAGAGTTCGCTCTTGCGATACCACTCGAGCAGCACGAGCTGGAACGGGAGCAGCGCGATGCCGGCGAGGAAGGGCAGGTTGCCAATTCCCACCATCAGGATGATCTGCGCGACGGTGCGATACGTCACGTGGCCGCTCATCACATGCCCAAGCTCGTGTGCGAGCACGGTGCGCACTTCTTCGCGCGTGAGGTGTTCGATCATCGCCGAGTTGATGACGATGAACGGCTCGGCGAATCCAACCGCGCCAGCGTTGATGGACGGCGACGAGGTGACGAAGAGTTGCGGGCGATGCGGCCAATCGAGCGTCTGGAGCACTTCGGTCCAGAGCGCATCGAGTTCAGGGCGCTGCGTCGGGCCGACGCGCACCGCGCTCGCGGTGAACAGATGGCGCACACCGCGCTCGCCGAAGGCTTTCGCGAAGGCGTTGACGGCGGTGTCGAAGCCGGGGAGCGCGCGCATCGTCGCCAAGGCGGCGCGATCGGCGGGATGCTCCCAGCTCTGGGATGCGATGTCGGTCAGTACGGTGCGGGCCATACGTCCTCCTGGGCTCAAAGCCCCTTGAACGCCTGTTCGAGATCCTCGAGCAGGTCCTGCGGATCTTCCACGCCACACGAGAAGCGGAGGAGTCCATCGGTGATGCCGATCTCCGCGCGACGCGCCGGTTCCACCGAGGCATGCGTCATCCCCGCCGGCTGACATACCAACGATTCCACGCCGCCGAGAGATTCAGCGAGGGTGAAGACGTTGAGGCGTGTCACGACCGTGTTGGCATTTTCCTTGGACCCAGTCTCAACGGAGACCATGCCGCCAAAGCCGGACATCTGCTGCTTGGCGAGCGCGTGCTGCGGGTGACTGACGAGTCCAGGGTAAAACACGCGCTCGTTGCCGAGTCGCTTGGCGAGCCAGTCGGCGACGGCGCGCCCGTTGGCATCGTGCTGCCGAACGCGCAGGGCGAGCGTCTTGGTGCCACGCAGGGTGAGCCAGGCATCCATTGGCCCAGGGACGGCGCCCGCGGAGTTGGCATTGAACTGCAGCTTGGCCGCGAGGTCGTCGCGATTGGTCACGGCAATGCCGCCGATGATATCGGAGTGGCCGTTGAGATACTTCGTGCTCGAATGCCAGACGATGTCGGCGCCGAGCGCGAGCGGCTGCTGGAGGATCGGCGAGGCGAAGGTGTTGTCCACCACGGTGAGTGCCCCGTGGGCCTTCGCGATCTCCGCCGCCGCCTTGATATCGGTGAGCTGCATCAACGGGTTGGTCGGCGTCTCCAGGAAGAGCGCGACGGTGTTCGGCTTGAGCGCGTCCTTGATGCGCTGGATGTCGCGCATGTCCACCCAAGAAAACTGAATGCCGAAATTCTGGAACAGCTTGTCGAGCAGGCGATACGTGCCGCCGTAGACGTTGGAGCCCACGATGATGTGGTCGCCCGACTTGAAGAGAAACATGATCGAGGTGAGGCAGCCCATCCCGGAGGAAAAGGCGAAGCCATGCTGCGCGCCCTCGAGCGCGGCCACGTTGCGCTCCAGCGCCTCGCGCGTGGGGTTCTTGCCGCGGGCGTACTCGTAGCCCTTGTTGACCCCGAGCGCTTCCTGCGCGTAGGTGGAGGTCTGGTAGATCGGCGGCATGATGGCGCCGCACGTCGGATCGGGGCGCTGGCCCGCGTGGATGGCGCGGGTGCCGATGCGCTGGGCGAGGTCTTCCGGGAAGATCTTGGTCATCCCTGAATGTAGCAAAATGGGCGGCCGACCCGAGAGTCAGCCGCCCATTTTCTGCCAGCGAGCTGCGGCTTACTGGCGGGCCGCGTTGTAGAGGCGCGACTTCGCGGAGTCGGCGGCGATGTTGTAGAGCAGGGCATCGAAGCCGGCGGCCGTCAAATTGTTCACCGCGAAGATCGAGTCGGACTTGGTGGGGTTCGCGGCGATGGCCTTGGAGATCATGATGGCCTGGTTGACATCGGGGGGAAGGGCGGGGGCGTCCACCGTGGCGGCGGCCTCAACGGCAGGGGCCTCTTCCTTGGCACCGCTGCAAGCGGCGGTCGCGAGGAGGGCAAACATCAGGAAAGTACGCATTACGGGCGCCTCACAGAGCCGGGCGCGGGTTTGCCGCGCGTGGAGTCAACATTGGGACGGGTAGAGCCGGCCGGACGGCCGGTTACCGGAGGAGCATTGGTGGCATCCGGCCGGCCACGGGGTGTCGCGCGCGCATCTTCGCTGTTCTGACGATCGCGCCCGTCGGGACGCGCGCCGGCCTCATCCGGACGGCCGCCGCGCTTGTTCTCGGCGCGCTCCTCACGCTGGGCCCGATCAGGACCCATCCCGCGTCGCGCCCGCTCGGCGCGAATGCTGGCGGCGAGTGCCGGACCGCGAAGCCCAGCCTCGACTTGCGACTTCACGAACTGTCCGAAGGCGTCCTTGTTTCCGCCCTGCTCCAGCATCTCGACTTCCGTCTCGATCGCGGCGGTGGCGTCGTGCGCGGGGAGCCCGCGCGTGCGCATGATCTCGAGCATCCCGCGCAACGTGCTATCGGCGGCGCCAGCGGCGCGGGCCCGCTGCATGATGCGCGGGAATTCGAGCGAACGCAGGATGGCACTATCGGCCGCCGTGGGAACGCGCGACTGCTGCGCTCCCGCGGATTGCGCTGGCAGCACGGGAGCGAGCAGGAGCGCTCCGGTGAGAAGGACAAGGTTTCGCATGACGCACTCGGGTTGTTGGAGATATGTGCACCTGTCAGTGCAGTCTGACTGCACTAACCGAACAATGGGTCACCGGTCCGTGGGCTCGCAATCACACCTTCGCGCCAGTACCCCCCCTCCTTCGAGGGATTAAGTCCGCGGATATCACAGGCCGCGATGCCGCCACGGAGGAGCGCGATGCCAGCGAGCCCCGCCACCACACCTTGGAGTTCATCGTGGCTGG
Organism: Gemmatimonas sp.; assembly: GCA_031363115.1. Classification (GTDB taxonomy): domain Bacteria; phylum Gemmatimonadota; class Gemmatimonadetes; order Gemmatimonadales; family Gemmatimonadaceae; genus Pseudogemmatithrix. Next base: position 19,590 of record JANLTT010000254.1, on the reverse strand, counting down.
CACTCGTCGGCACTCCGCGGACCCCGAGCGCCGCCAACGCCGCATGCCAGGGTGCGAGATCCCCCGCGTTCGATTTCCCCGGAATCGGTGGAATGCCGAGCATCCGCCACGCATGCGTCGGAAAGCTCTCAATCGCCGCGCGCTCGCCCTCCCAGTCGCGCGAGAACCGCGGCCAGCCGCGCACATGGAGCGCATCAAACAGCGCGATGCTGAACTCAGCCATGCGCCGCCATGTCCCGGGCTTCACGACGCCCGGTAGTCCCGTCTTCCCGGGGCAACGCGTTTCCTTTTCGCATACCCGCAGATGCTCCAGCGCGGACCGCTCAGCGCGCCATCCCTGCGGGCCGTCGAGCAGCATCAGACGGACTCCCTCGCGCTCCGCGAGCGCATTGAGTGCGTCGGCAAAGGGCTCGACCTCGGGCGTGCCGCGCAATCCGAGCGACTCTGGGGCAATAAGGCGCACGCGCACGCCGTCGTCCTCCGGCGCCAGCAACGCAATGCCGTTGTCGCGCCAGCGGCGCGAGGCAAGGTCTACGGAAAGGAGCATGGGATGCTAACGTTGGGCATGCCTGGAACGCTCCCAAATGTTTCCCGCCTCGATGCGTTGGACACGCCAACGCTCCTGCTCGATCCTGTGCGCCTCGACCGCAATCTCCAGCGTCTGGCCGCCCGCCTCTCGCGACTCGGCGTGCCGCTGCGGCCGCATGTGAAGACGGCGAAGAGCCTGCCGGTGATTGCGCGCGCGCTCGTCGGGCAGCCCGGAGGCGTGACGGTCTCGACCCTGAAGGAGGCCGAGGAGTGTTTTCGCGCCGGGATCACCGACATTCTGTATGCCGTCGGGATTTCGCCGCAGAAACTGCCGCGCGTGGCGTCGCTGCGCGGACGTGGTGCGGATGTCACCGTGATCGTGGATTCGCTCGAAATGGCACAGGCCCTGCGCGCGCAGGGGGAGATTCCTGCACTGATCGAGATTGACAGCGATGGCCATCGCGCAGGAGCCGCACCCGAGTCGCTGTTGCTGCTGGAGATCGGGCGTACCCTCGGGGCGCGGCTGCGTGGCGTGATGACGCATGCTGGCGAGTCGTATCAGTCGAAGACGGTGGAGGCCAAGCGGGCGATGGCCGAGCGGGAGCGCGCGGGTGCAGTGCGCGCGGCGGAGCGGCTCCGCGAGGCGGGATTGCCGTGCGTCACGGTGAGCGTCGGCTCGACCCCAACCGCGATGTTCGCCGAGGATCTCGCGGGGGTTACGGAGGTGCGCGCTGGCGTGCACATGTTCATGGATCTCGTCATGGCGGGCATCGGTGTGTGCGAGCCGGACGACATTGCCATCAGCGTGCTGACCACGGTGATCGGGCATCAGGTCGAGAAGGGATGGATCCTGACCGATGCCGGATGGATGGCGATGTCGCGCGATCGGGGCACGGCCACGCAGGCGGTGGATCAGGGCTACGGCATGGTGTGCGATGCCGAGGCGCGCGTCATTGACGGCTTGATTGTGTCGGGGGCTAATCAGGAGCACGGCATCATCTCGAGCCGCGGGGCCGCGCCAATTGACTTATCACGCTATCCAATTGGGACGCGGCTCCGCATTTTGCCGAATCACGCCTGCGCGACGGCCGCGCAGTATGACGCGTATCATGTGCTGGCGAGCGATGGGAGCGTGCATGCACGCTGGCCGCGCTTTGGTGGGTGGTAAGTGGTTTCGCTGATTGATGTCTCTTCCAGGGAGTAGACGCATGCCGCTCTTCCGCTCGCTGGTCTTGCTGACGGCGTTGACGCTCGCGCCCGCGGGGCTGCGTGCACAGGACGCCGCACCTTCTGCCGTCGCCGACAGCACCTTCGAGGTGCGCCTGCGCGACGGCTCGGTGCTCTACGGGCGCATCGTCGAGCGCTCCGACGCTCGCATTGTCGTCGTGACCACGAGCGGCGCCCGCATTGAACTCTCGCCGGTCCAGGTGGAGAGCATTCGCCCGGTCACCACCCGCGGTCGCGATGGACGCGTCTGGGCACCCGACCCAAATGCCACGCGACTCTTCTTCTCATCCACGGCGCGCCCACTCGCCGAGGGTGAGGGTTACGTCTCGAGCTATTTCCTCTTCTTCCCCATGGTTGCCTACGGCGTCACGGACCGCATCACGCTCGCAGGCGGCACGCCGATCATTCCGGGACTGCTTGGCCAGCTCTGGTACTTCGCGCCGAAAGTGACGCTACTGAATCGCGACAAGCTATCAGTGGCCGTCGGGGCGCTTGGCTTCTGGTATCCTTCCGCGACGGACGGGAAATCCGTTGGCATCGCGTACGCCGCGAGCACCTTCGGCTCACCCGATCGCGCGCTCACCTTCGGCGCGGGATGGGGCTACTTCTCCGACGGGGGCACGACGGACTTCACGAGCCGACCGGTCTTCATGGTCGGCGGCGAGGCACGCGCCTCTGCCTCGGTGAAGTTCATCTCGGAGAACTGGCTCGCATTCAATGACGGCAATGTGGATGGCATTGTCTCCGGCGGCGTGCGGTTCATTGGTCCGCGGCTCTCGTCCGATCTCGGCTTCGGCACCGCGATTGGCGGCGGTGGATGCTGCATCCCGCTGGTGAACTTCGTCTACTCGTTCGGCAACCGCGCGCGCTGAACGAGCACTCGCGCTCCAGGCCGGCCGCCGCCATCTCGCGCACCAATCATGAGCCTCCGGCATTCATTACGGCATGCGCTCCCTTCTCATCGTCCTCGGCGACCAGCTCAACTTCGATGCCCCCATCTTCACCGACGCGGACCCGGCGTTGGATGAGATCTGGATGGCCGAGGTCGCGTCCGAGTCCACGCAGGTGTGGTCGTCGAAGCCACGCACCGCGCTCTTCCTGAGTGCGATGCGGCACTTCCGTTCGGCCGCCGAAAAGAAGGGCTGGCGCGTGCGATACACGGAACTGGACGCGCGCGGGAATACGGGGACGCTCGATGGAGAGTTACGGCGCGCGTGCAAATCAGCGAAGCCGAAGCGATTGGTCATGACGGAGCCCGGTGAGCATCGCGTTCTTGAGTTGATGCGCGGTGTGGCAACCGAACTCGCGCTGCCGTTGGACGTGCGTCCGGATACGCACTTTCTCTCAACCGTCGACGAATTCCGCGTGCATGCGGAGGGTCGCAAGCAGCTGCGCATGGAATTCTTCTACCGCGAGATGCGGAAGAAGTACGGCGTCCTGCTCGAGCCCGATGGCTCACCCATCGGTGACGCCTGGAACTTTGACGCGGAGAATCGCGGGGCATTCGCCAAGCAGGGGCCCGGTCTGCTTCCGGCCCCCATTCGCTTCAAGCCCGATGCCATCACGCGCGAGGTGATTGCGCTGGTATCGTCGCGCTTTGCCGAACATCCGGGAACACTCGACCACTTCGACTGGCCCGTCACGCCGGCAGATGCGACGAAGGCACTCAATGACTTCATCGCACATCGCTTGCCGGACTTTGGGCGCTGGCAGGATGCGATGTGGACGAGGGAGCCTTGGCTCTATCACTCACGCATCGCCGCGGCGATGAATCTCAAGCTGCTCGACCCGCGCGACGCGATTGCCGCGGCCGAGCAGGCGTACCACGAGAAGCGTGCACCGCTCGAAGCGGTGGAGGGATTCATTCGGCAGATCCTTGGCTGGCGCGAGTACGTGCGCGGCGTCTATTGGATGCACATGCCGCAGTACATCGAGCGCAATGCCATGAAGGCGCGCGAGCCGCTTCCGGCCTTTTACTGGACGGCGAAGACCGAGATGGTGTGCCTCGAGGACGCGCTGCATCAGACCCTCGAGTACGGCTATGCGCACCACATCCAGCGCCTCATGGTGACCGGACTCTACGCGCTTCTGCTCGGCGTGGACCCGACCAAGGTGCACGAGTGGTATCTCGCCGTGTACGTGGACGCCGTGGAGTGGGTCGAACTTCCCAACACGTTGGGGATGTCGCAGTACGCCGATGGTGGCGTGATGGCTTCAAAGCCGTATGTCGCGAGCGGCAAGTACATCCAACGGATGAGCAATTACTGCAAGGGATGCCGATTCGATCCGGCGAAGTCCACCGGTGGGGACGCCTGCCCGTTCACGACGCTGTACTGGGATTACCTGCTGCGGCATGAGCAGCCGCTGAAGGGGAATCAGCGGATGACGATGCAGTTGAAGAATCTGGCGCGCCTCGATGTCTCGCAGCGCAAGGCGATTGCAGGGCAGGCGGCGGAGATTCGTGCGAATGGTGGCGCGCCCAGCGCGGTCTGACGCCTCAGCGCCAGAGCATCAACGGCATGAGTCCCCAGTAGGCGAGCACGCCGAACCACTGCAGCGCCATCAGCATGGAGAAAAAGTCGAGCTTGGCACCGAGTGAACTCATGCCGGCGCGCACACGCGCCACGACGGCACCGAGCGTTGTGAGCGGAAGGAGCGCCGTGAGTGCGGCAACAGACACGTTGGCGACGGTGGGGTCGCCAATCGCCATGAAGCTCTGCGTGAGGTAGAGGAGCGGCGCGAGCACCAACAGGGCGAGGCTAAGCACCGGCCAAGCCATCGGCTCGGTGCGCCAATCGCCACGCCGAACTGCGCGAAGGGTACGCGTCGTCCCGACGACCAGCAAATGCAGTACGCCCAGCAGGCCGGCAATGGCGCTCGCCCACAGCACCGCCAACGAGGCGATGCTCGCGCGCTCCCAAGTCCGCTGGCCGTCGCTGATGGTCATCGTGCCATTGGGCAAGGACGACAACACGTGCGAGGCCTCGAGGCGGTCCGCGGCGCGGAAGAGTCCCGCCCCAACCGGCACGAGCGCGCGCGCCGTCCCCTGAAAGGGCAGGAGGCGCAGCGTATCACCGTCCCACACGACGCGCGTCACGCCGGTAATCTCGTCGAGATAGGCAAACTGTTCGAAGCGCACCGGTCGCACGAGATACCATCCATTCCACGTTGCGACATCCCCGGAGGGCGTCGCGATCGGGAGCGGTGAGCGAACCGGCAGCACGAGGGCGCGCGTGAGGAGCGCGTCCACGCGATCGAAGTTGCCCTGCTCGGGATCGGAGTTGAACGAGACAAAGAAGGCGCGCTTCACCTCCGGATACAGGCAGAACGCGGCGCGAAAGGTGCCGACATTGCCAAGATGGCATCGCCCAACGGCGCCATGTCGATCACGCCATGCGAGTCCCAACGCGTACCCTGCGTCGAGCCCCGCAACCTCCGCGTCGGTCGCATGTGGCACGGCCATCGCGCGCAGCAACAGGCTGTCCACAAGCACCGTTCCACCAACCACGCCGTTGCTCATCATGAATTGCGCGAGGCGGGCCATGTCGGCCGCCGTCGTTGTGAACTGACTCGCCGGGCGGACGGGGAGGGGAATCGCCGCACTTGTTGTCACTGGGTCGAAGTGACCGCGCGCGAGGGAGGAATCGGCGAGCGGGCCCTCCTGCGTGACAAAATGGGCCGTGCTCCGCGTCATGCCGAGCGGTGCGAGAAGTTGAGTCTCGAGAAAGTCCTCGTATCGCATGCCGCTGACCTGCTCAACGAGCATGCCGAGGATCAGGAAGCTGGTGTTGGAATAGGAGAAGCGTGCACCCGGTCGATAGCGCACGCGCAACCGTTGTCCCTCGAGCACGAGCCCACTGCGAAGCGGCGCATCGGGAGTGGAGCGGAGCGTGAAGACTTGCCACATGCGCGCATCGTCGAGGCCGGCGGTGTGGTCCATCAAGTGCCGAACCAGGATTGGCGCCGCTGGCTCAAACGCGTTGTCGATTGGTAGATCGGGGAGATAACGCGAAAGGGGCGCATCAAGATCGATGCGCCCCTCTGTGACTAACCTGAGCACCCCGAGCGCAAGGATTGTTTTCGCTACGGAGCCGAGCTGCACGCGGTCGTCGGGGCGCATCGCCGCACCGGTTCGTGCGTCGCGGGTGCCGACCGCTCCGATGCGAATGGTGTCGCCCACAGCGAGCGAGAAGGTGGCGCCCACCAAGCCCTCCTCGCGCACGGCGGTCTCCACCGTGCGACGAAGCGAGTCGGCAACGTCAACCACCACCGGCCGTGGCGGAGGCGACGTCGCCTGTGCGGCGGCAGGCGCTGCAGTCAAGAGTTGCAGCACCGAGGCGAGCAGAATCACCGGCACGCGCACGCTACTGAGAATCGGTCGTACCGCTTCACGCACCGCGCGCCACGCACGTCCCACCGCAAACCCGGCAATCGCCGCGTACTCCTCAATGCTCGGCTTCGCCTCTTCGCCAAGCGAGCGCAGAATGCGGCTTCGCATCCGCATGACAAGCGGTGTGCCCACCTGAATCGCATTGAAGTACGGATCGTAGCGCGTCCCGATCCCTTCGATCAACGCGGCAGTCCGCGCGAAGTACACGAGATCGCGCGGCAAAATCACGGGGAAGTCGTAGAGAGAGGACATCACCTTGTCGGCAAGCATCGTCTCGAGACGCTGCTGCGTCGTCGTCAGTGTCGTGCTCAGCTCAACGAGAATCTCGGCGAGCCGAATGATCTCCGCGGGATCGGCACCCGGGACCACGAGTCCGAGCGCGTTGAAGCCGTCCGCCACGCCACGGGCATCGCGGCGGATCGACGCGAAGACGGTGCGAATGAGCGCGAGGCGTGTCGCCGGCGGCACGCGCACCATCATGCCGAAGTCGAGCAACACCAAACGACCGTCCGCAGTGGACAGCAGGTTCCCCGCGTGCGGGTCGGCGTGAAAGAGACCGTCCACGAGCATCATCTGCACGTAGACCTCCATCACGAGACCCGCGAGCCGGTCGGCATCCACCGTGCCCTGCAATCGGTCCACGCGTTGCCCAACAATGAACTCGAGCACGATCACGCGCTGCCGCGTCATCTCGTGCATGATCTCGGGAATCACCACGCGGGGATTGTCGCGAAAATTCGCCCGGACCTCGGTGGCATACTCGGCCTCGAGACGGAAATCCATTTCCTCGCCGATGCGCGCCGCGAACTCCTCGACCAGCGACTGGAAGCCGATCACGTGCGGCACCGGCCAGCGTCGAGCGGCCCATGCGGTGATGGCCCGCGCACTCACAAGGTCCCGCGCGACGGTGTGCTCGACGCCGGGGCGCAGCACCTTCACCGCGACATCGCGACCGCGCCACTGCGCGCGATGCACTTGACCCAACGAGGCCGCGGCAATCGGCGTGCGATCAATGCGATCAAAGACCTTGTCAGGCGCGTCGTGATACGCGGCCCGCAACTCGGCATCAATGGCCTCCCACGATACCGGCGGTACTTGGTCGGTGAGCGTGCCGAGCGCCGAGAGATAGGGTTCGGGAATGAGATCGGCGCGGGCCGCAAAGACCTGCGCGAGCTTTACGAAGGTCGGGCCGAGCTCGGCGATCTTCGCGATGAACGCCTTCGCCCGTCCGGCGTGAAAGGCCGGCGTGCGCGCCAACGGCGCTCCCCACCAGAGCCAACGGCGCTGGTCGCGGAGGAGCGAAATGACAAAGGGCCCGAGGGCGAGGATGATGCGAAGGGTATGCACGGCGAAGAAGACGTTGCGTATACAACGCGCGGGAAGCCCCGAAGGTGTCGGAGCTACGTCCGGGCTGTCCGATGAACCAGCTCTACCAGCGCAACAGCGATGCCGGCCCGGCCTCGAGGCGTGACCGGCTCACATCCCGGGGCTCGGGGGTGCGCGACAGCGTACGATCGGTCGCCGAGAAGCGAATCACGAAGCTGGCATCCCCGGGACCGCGACGCAGCGGCAGGCCGAAGTCCACGCGATAGAGCCGCTTGCCGCCGGAGGGATACGCGCCCTGCAGCGAAATGCCCGTTGAGGCCATCACGGGCCCCGTCTTTCCGTAGGGCACATCGCCCGCCCAAATACGGCCGACATCAAGAAAGGACCCCACCGCGATGTCCGCCCAAAAGCTCTCGCGCGAGACGAGGCGGCGTTGCTCGAGGCGCGCGGTGACTCGTCGGCCACCGGCAAGCGTGGAGTTCGCATAGCCAATCAGCCCGCCTTCGGCATCCGCCATGCTGAGCTGCATGGGAAGTCCAACCCCTTGCACGCCAGACGCGGAAATGGTGACCTGCCTCGTGCGCGAATCATCGATGAGACGGTACCGAGCCAGTCGCACACTCCCGACGGATGCAAGCCATTCCCGCGTCGCGCTCCCCGAACGCCGCCGTCCATCGTACCGTACGCCGAGCGACGTGAAGACCGAGCCCGTTCCTCTCGCAGCGTAGAGATTGAAGGCCATGAAATCGTCGCGACCTTCGCGCTGGGTGCCGAGGCTCGGCCCGCCCGTCAACGTCAGCTCGGCCCCGGTGGCAACGTCTTGCTCCGCGCGGAGTGCGTCGAACCGCGACACGGTGCGGAAGCGAAGTCCGCGGATGGCAAGGACGCCAGCCGCATGATTGGCGCGATACGCCGGATAGCGTCCGTTTAATGTCGAGTCGGTGATGGCAACCAATCCGCTGTCGGTGATCTCCACCAGATTCTCATCGGTCGTGGCCAACGCACCGGAGACCATCACGCCGACGAGTGCAATCGCACGACGTCCTCTCGCGCCTCCCATCCGTCGCAACACGCCGGCCTGGTAGGTGCTGTGCTCGGTTCGCACGGCGACGGGCTCCAGCGCACCGCGCAACAACCGCTGATAGTCGGTGTCGGTGTCCACGTTCACGATGAACGCGACGCGCTGCCCATCGGCGACCAAGGGCTGAAAGAGCGTTGCGCGCGCGCCGCCGCCGAGCGGGTCCTGCGCGGCGGCAAGCGTAAGCGTGGCAGGCCGACCGAGAAAGCCCGGCTGCGCGAGCGTGAGGCCGAGCCCGTCGCGGTAGGCGCCGCCGCGCTTGAGCGAACCAATCACCGTGCGTCCCTTCCCAGCCCAGTCGAGTGTGCCGAGACGCACCTCATCAAGGGACAGGCCGCGCAGGCCGCCACCAATCACGAGCGGAAATTCGTTGACGACATCCACGCGGATGCGCACCCGACCGCGGCCGTCCGGAATCGGCGTCACGGCCGCGGAGGAGATGAAGCGTTGCGCACGGAGCATACGCTCGGAGTCCGCGCGGTCCTGCTCAAGGCAAGCGCGGCCCACCCGCACGCGTAGATAGGCGCGCACGACGTCGGTGTCCGAATCCAATCGCTGTCCGCGGGTCACCGCGTCCGTGGACGCCGCGGTCTCGGCCCGCGTACGTGCGGTGCGCCGCGACGGGGCATACCGGTACACATCAATGCGAGTGATGGTCTCCCCGGCGCATCCGGCACGCTGCTCCGGGACGAGCTCGTCCGCATACAGGGCGGCGGGCGCTGGCGGTGGGGGCGGAATCTGCACGGTGGAAAGGTGACGGTGTCGAGTGGCCGATGGAACTGCCGAGCCGCCTCGGCTCCAAAGCTGGGGGCGGTTTGGTACATTTCCCGCCGACAGGTATCACCTATTCAGCGTCTCTCTGACGGCCTCCGCATGCGCTGCTCGATTGCGTCGCTCGTGTTGCCCTTGTTGCTACTCCTGCTGGACGGCGCCCTTCCGCGTGCGATGTCCTCCGCGCGGAGCCCGGAAGTGTGGCTGACGCTGCTTCGCGCGCTCCCTGAATGGCGCTACTAGGCGCGTTTCACCTTGCGTCAAGAAGTCCGCAGCCCTGCGGACTCTTTCACCCGTCCGCGTATGAGGCGCTGCGCACGTATGTCGCGGCGCATCCGGAGCTCGCCCCAACGCCCCTGGTGAAGGCGAAGGAGCTGGGGCACTCGCTCGGACTCAAGAATCTGCTGATCAAGGATGAAACCGCGCGCTTTGACCTCCCCGCGTTCAAGGTGCTGGGGGCGGGATTCGCGGTGGCGCAGTTGGTCGCGCGAGGGAGCATCGTGCGCGGTGATCTGCTCGTCTGCGCGAGCGAGGGGAATCATGGTCGCGCGGTGGCACGGGTGGCGCGCACGCTGGGCCTGCGCGCGCGGGTTTATGTGGGCGCGCGCGTGGCGGCCTCCCGCGCTGATGCCATTGCTCTCGAAGGGGCGGAGGTCGTGCGCGTTGATGGGACCTATGACGATGCCGTGCGCCGCGCCGCCGCCGATGCCGCGACGCCCAATGCCGCGACCCCCGGTGCGCACATCATCTCGGACACGTCGTGGGACGGCTACGACGAGGTACCTCGCCTCATCATGCTCGGCTACACGCGCCTGATGGATGAAGCGGCGGCGCAGTGGAAATCGAAGCCCCCCGATGTCGTGGTGGTGCCAGGCGGCGTGGGCGGTCTCGCCGCGGCAGTCGCGAGTTGGTACGCGGCGAACCCCTTGGTGCCGCGCGCGACGCTGGTGTGCGTCGAACCTTTTCATGCCGCCTGCTTAATGGAGTCTGCGCGCGTCGGACATGCGGTCGCGATTCCGGGCACGCTGGAGACGATCATGGGCGGGCTCCGGTGCGGCGAGGTGTCGCCAGCGGCACTGCCCGCGGTGCTCGAGGGATTTGACGCGTACCTCGCGATTGACGACGTCTGGACCCGCCGCGCGATGCTGCGCCTGGCGCGCCCGGCCGCCGGGGACCGCGCCATCGCGAGTGGCGCCTCCGGGGCGGCGGGGCTCGCGGCCCTCATGGCGTTGAAGGAGGATCCGGCCTTCGCGACGGTGCGCGAGACGTTGGGCATTGGCGAGCGGACCCGCGCGATGGTGATTATCACCGAGGGAGTCACCGAGCCCGAGCTGTATGAGGAGGTCGTCGGCGGGGGCGGGAAGGCGCGGCAACGCTGAGCGCGCGACAAACCGAACCGCTCGTCAATGCGATAGATGCGAACTGCTGGTGCGCGCGCCGCCACGCCGCGTTGTTCATGCTTGACGCAAAGAGTATCGTTCTCCCGTGACCCCGTGGACCGCTACCCTCGTCAGTGTCGCCGTCGTCACGGGTGTGCCGCTTGCGCTGATCGCGCTGCTGGCGGGCCCGGGACGCAACCTTTCGCGCGTGTTGCCTTGGTTGGTCTCCTTCGGTGCAGGCGCTCTCATTGGCGCGGCGGTCTTTCATCTACTCCCCGAGGCGTACGAGCGGCATCCCTCCGTTGGATTCGTCGCCCTTGCAGTGACGGCGGGCATGATCGGCAGCGTGCTGATTGAGCGCCTGTTGCATCGGTTCCAGCACACGCGGCACGAAGCCCCCGCCGCTGCGCCCTCCATCTCGGCCTTCGACGACCCCTCCATGGTGGCCGTCAGCTTCGTCGCCGATGGCGTGCACAACTTTGTTGATGGCGCCCTCATTGCCGCGGCCTTCATGGCAGGCGAGGGAGCGGGCATCGCCACGGCACTCGCGATGCTCGCCCACGAGCTGCCACGCGAACTCGGGACGTTCGGCGTCTTCGTGCATTACGGGACGCGTCCCGCCAAGGCCGTCTGGTTCACGGCGTTCTCGGGTGCGCTCGCCTTTCTTGGCGCGGGACTGACCCTCGTGCTTGGTGAGGGGACGGCGCGCGTCGCGGAGGTGTTCATTCCCTTTGCGGCGGGCTCATTCCTCTTTGTCGGCGGGGCGGTGATCGTCTCGCAGCTCAAGGCGCTGCGCACGTACGACCTGCCGGTCTCCCAGATGGTGGCGATTGCCTCCGGCTTTGGGCTCTCGGCACTCTCCGTCCTGTTTGGCGCGCACTGAGCACATTCCCGCGCCGCTCAAGGTCATATCGGTTCGCGTGGCTGTTCCAACACTTCTCTCGTCCCGGCACATGCGCAGACTTCGCTCCCTTCTTGTTTTCTTGGCGCTCGTTCCGGCCGCCATCTCTGCACAGTCTGGCCCGCACGCGAGCGCGCCGAGCATCACCTACCCGCAGCTCGCGGCCCTCTTCCGCGATTGGCGCGTCTTTGAGGATCCGCCAAAGCTGCAGGGCGCGCCCGACTACACGGCGGCAACCTCGGCGCGTCGTCTCACCGAACTCGCGACCTGGCAAGAACAGCTGCGATTGATCGACACGACGGGATGGAGCGTGTCCGAACAGATTGACTGGCACTTGGTGCGCGCCGAGATGAACGGCATGCAGTACAACCTCTCGGTACTGCAGCCCTTCGCCCGTGACCCCGCCTACTATGCCTCGGTACGTACGGACGAGAGCGACACGCCGGCGGAAGAAGGCCCAACCATTCATGGCGCCGTCCGACTCTGGCAGTACGGCATCTGGCCGCGCACCGTGCTGGATTCCATCCGCCCGATGTCGCGCGACGAGTCGCGGCGCCTGACCTCCGCGCTCCGCACGGTGGACCCCCTGTTGCAACAGGCGCGCACGAATCTCGCAGCCAGCAACGCGCGTGATCTCTGGATTGGCGGGGTGCGCGCCTTCGAAGAACAAAGCGAGGCGCTTGCCACCCTGCGCACGCGGGTGCCGCAGAACGAGCGCGACCTTCTACGCGCAGTCACCGAAGCGCGCGTGGCAACGGAATCGTTTGCCCAGTGGCTTCGCGAACAGGCATCTTCCAAGACGGGCCCATCGGGCATTGGCGTGGCCCAGTACACCTGGTACCTGCGCAACGTCCTGCTCGTCCCGCTCTCGTGGGAAGACGAGGTCACCATCTCGCAGCGCGAGTTGGCCCGCGCGCACGCGTCGCTGCGCCTGGAAGAGGCGCGCAATCGCAATCTCCCGCCGATGATCGTCGCCAACACGCCGGGCGACTACGCCGACATGCAGGAGCGCGCGATCGCCAAGTGGATGGGCTTTGTGCGTGACAAGGAGATCGTGACGATGGAGCCCTGGATGGAGCGCGCGCTCCGCGAGCGGATGCCGGCCTTCGCCCCGGAGGCCACGCGCGACTTTTTCATGCAGGCCACGCAGCGCGATCCGATTCCTCTCTGGACGCACCTCTACCACTGGTGGGACAACGCACGCATTCGCTACGCGCCACACGCGAGCCCCATTCGTCGCGGCCCGTTGCTCTACAACGTCTGGATGAGCCGCGCCGAGGGCATGGCCACCGCGATGGAAGAGTGGATGATGCAGGCGGGGCTGTACGATGACTCGCCGCGTTCCCGCGAGATCGTCTGGGTGATGCTCACGGCGCGCGCGGCCCGCGGGCTCGGGAATCTCTATGCGCACGCCAACATCGTGAACATGGAAGGGGCGGGGAACATCCACGTCGAGTGGACCCCGCGCGGCTGGATGCGGCGCGATCCCCTGCTGGGCTTCGAGCAGCATTTGTATCTGCGCCAGCCGGGCTACGGCGCGGCGTACGTGACCGGAGGCCGCCTCATGGAAGAGACGATGGCCCTGCGCGCGAAGCAGCTCGGCGATGCCTTCACGCTCCGGCGCTTCTTCGACGAGGTCAACGCGTCGGGGATGATTCCCGTCTCGTTGATTCATTGGGAAATGACCGGCGACACGCGGATGCTCCGTGCGCTCAGCGAAGGGTTCAGCGCGATTCCTCCGACGCCGTAACGGCAACAGCGCTACCACGGAGACACGGAGGCACGGAGAACTGCTTTCAATGTGAGTTGCGAAAGCAACGAAGGGTCCGGCTCGCAAGCCGGACCCTTCGTGTCTTCGTGTCTCCGTGGTGAAGCCTTTTGCAGTTACGAAATCGGCGCGTTCGCCAATGCCGTCAACGCATCACGGAGCTTCTTGTTCTTGTTTCCATCGCAGGCACTCGACGCCTCAGACGCGAGCGAGCCCGCGACCGTGTTCAAGGCAGAGGAACGCGCCGGACCCGTCGCGCGCTCGGCGGCCGCGATGCTCGTACGCAGCGCGTTCACACGCGCCGGCGCGAGGCACTGCTTGCGCTCGGCCTGATCGAGATAGGCCTTCGCGAGCGCGAAGGAGGGCGGCCAGGAGATCTTCGGCTGTCCCTGCGCATTGAGCTCGGTCCAACGGACCGTGTTCGCCGCGTCAATCTCGTTCTGCGTCAGGTGCTCGCTCGGGGTGAGCTGGGCGACGTCGAGGCCGCGGGCAATCTCCGAGCTCACGATGTTGCCGTTGTACCAGTACACCGACCACGAGCCGCCCATCTCCATGCGGTCGGCCGTGACCGGGCCACGATCGAAGAAGGCCATCTCGAAGGGCTTGGCCGCGTCGGTCCAATCGAAGACCGAGATGCCGCCCTGATACCAAGCCTGGACCATCACGTCGCGGCCAGGAATCGGAATCAGCGAGCCGTTATGCGCCACGCAGTTCTCCTGCGCCGACTGCACGGTCGGGATCTTGTAGTAGCTCTTGAACACCATCTTGCGATTCACAATGGTGAAAATCGCGTTGGCGCCCCACTCATAGTTGTCGGTCGCACGGCACTTCGGCGCGCCGCCGCCGCCCCATTCATCGGAGAAGAGGATCTGCGTGCCGTCGTTGTTGAAGGTGGCCGAGTGCCAGTACGCGAAGTTGGAGTCCGCCACGGCATCAAGACGTACCGGGTTCACCGGGTCCGAGATGTCGAGCAGGAGGCCGTGACCTTCGCAGGCGCCGCCAGCGAGTCCGACGGAGGGATACACCGTGATGTCGTGGCACTGCGAGCCGCTGCTGACCGGGCCGCCCGGCTCCGGGGCGCCCTCAAAGAAGCGATTGATGATGGTCTGGAGCCCGCTGCGCAGCGCGGCCGAGTCGGCGGCCGTCGGGGCGCCACTGCCGCCGCGCGAGCGCACGATGCTGTCGAGCTGGACCCGCACGAAGTTGCCACCGACCACGATCTCGGTGCCCGACTGCGGGTTCTTTGCCACGAAACCACCGGCGGCGCGTGCCGCAGTGGCGCGACGAGCGGCCTCGGCCTTGTCGGCCTCGGTGTCGCCATGCTCCGGCGGCGAGCTGAGGCCGGCGAAGATGTTCGCGCGGTTCACAATCGCGGCGGCCGCAGGGTTCGCCAGCGGGACCTTGATGATTTCAATGCGGAGGAGCGACGAGTTGGCATTCGCAGTGGGCTCGTCGCGTACGCAGCCGGCCATTTCGTTCGGCGAGCGCACCGGCGCGGAGCCGGAGACGTAGATGTAGACGTTCGCCTTGTCCTTCGGGTCCTCGAGCACCGTGTGCGTGTGCGAGCCGCGGCAGGTCTGCACGTTCGCGACGAGCTTCGGATCGGCGATGTTCGAGATGTCGAACACGCGCACGCCGCGGAAGCGGACGTTGCTCACCGAGTCACGAACGCCACCCGCGGCGCAGTCGGTGCGGCCGTTGAAGGCCTCCGATGACACGAACATCAGGTTGCGATACACCGAGACGTCATTCTGCGAGGCCGGGCAGACGATGGCCTTCACAAGCGTCGGCGTCGACGGGTTGGAGATGTCCCAGATCACCGGGCCGTTGTAGTTGCCCTGAATGACATAGTTGCCGGAGAAGGCGAGGTCGGAGTTCGTGATGCCGAGGAAGCCTTCCGGCGAGCGCGCGGTACCGACCACGCGCATGTTCGACACGGCCTCGCCGGCGTTGAACAGGCCAGCAGTAAGCCCAACACGAGCATCAGACATACGATTGGCCGGCGCCGGCGGGGTCGCGGCAGGCGGCGTCGCGCACGCCGCCACTAGGGCGAGTGTCGCGAGAGACAGCGCCGCACGGCGGCGATGGAGCACTACGGACATCAGGAATTCCTCTGCGTGAAATGGAACCAGCATGACACGGGGCACCGCATCCATCAGTTCGGCGGAATGCCACCGAGTTCGAGCAACATCTGCAACATGCGACGAATTTCCGTGGACTGATCCACTTCCACATCCGCCGCGAACTTAAAGATCGTTTCATCCTGCCCGCTCCCGTTCTGCGACAGCAGGTCGCGCACCATCAGCACCGCCCCGCGATGGTGCTGAATCATGTACTGCAAAAAGAGCGTGTCGAACTCCTCGCCACGGACGGCGTCCAGCGCCGAGAGCTGTGTGGCGTTGAGCATCCCCGGCATGCCGTTGTGTCCGCCGTGCCCGCCCGGCATCTCGTGGCCTGCGTGCTCGTCCTGCGGCACCCCAGTCACGGTTCCGGTGCTGTCTACCTTGGGCGCGGCCTGATTCCGGTCGGCCAGCCACTTCTGCATCAGCGTGATTTCGTCCTGCTGAGCATTGATGATGCGGGCCGTCAGCCGCTGCATTGCCGGGCTCGCCCCGTGTGACGGGGCCCATCGCGAGATCATGATTGCCTGCGCGTGGTGCTGGATCATCCCGCGCATGAAGGCAATGTCGCCCAACGTATATGGATAGCGCAGGGAGTCGATTCGGGCCCGCTCGACCCCGGAGGCCATCTGTGGCTCCGACATGGTCGCGGGCGCGCCAGCGGACCGTCCGGCGCACGCCGACAGCCCAACCACTAACGCGACGAGAAAGGCAGGAAACATTCGCATCCATGAACGATGGTCAGTCACCCCTCCGAAAGGGAGGGTTTGCCTCATCCCGTACCGGGATTCCTCGGGTCGGGTTTCAGTCGGGTGAATTTTTCTGCCCCCGTCCCCATATTCCTAACTATTCCAGGCCTCACCCTTACCGACTCCGCCGATGCTCCCGCGCCGCGACCTCGACTTCCTCCTTTACGAACTCCTCGGCGTTGACAAGCTGGCGGAGCGCCCACGCTTCGAAGGGCAGGGCCGCGAGGTCTACGACGCCGTCCTCGACATGGCGCAGGGCATCGCCGAGGAGCACTACGCGCCCAATCGCAAGGCGAACGACCAGCAGGAGCCCGAGGTCCGGGATGGAGTTGTCGTCCTGCAGCCCGCCGTGAAGCCCGCGTGGGACGCGACCGCCGAGTCCGGCATGATCGCCTCCACCCACGATGAAGCGCGCGGCGGCATGCAGCTGCCCCATGTCATCGCTTCCGCAGCCATCGCGCACCTCGAGGCCGGCAACATCGGCACCGCCAGCTACCCAATGCTCACCGCCGGCGCCTCCAACCTGATTGCCGAGTTCGCGAGCGAGGAGCAGAAGCAGCACTGGCTCCCGCCTATGCTCACGGGTCGTTTCTCGGGCACGATGGCCCTCACCGAGCCCGACGCCGGTTCCGCGCTCGCCGATGTGCGCACCAAGGCGACTCCCGTCGGCGATGGCACGTACCACGTCGAAGGCACAAAAATTTGGATCTCGGGCGGTGATCACGAACTCACCGAGAACATTGTCCACCTCGTGCTCGCGCGCATTGTCGGGGCACCCGAGGGCGTGAAGGGCATCTCGCTCTTCATCGTCCCCAAGAAGCACTACGGTGCGGACGGGAAGGTCGGCGCCTTCAACAACGTCACGCTCGCCGGCCTCATCCACAAAATGGGATGGCGCGGCACGACCTCCACCCTGCTCAACTTCGGTGAGCAGGGCCCCTGTGTCGGCTACCTGATTGGCGAAGCCAATCACGGCCTCGCCTACATGTTCCATATGATGAACGAGGCGCGCATTGGCGTCGGTCGTGCCGCCACGGCGATGGGCTATGAGGCGTTCCGCTACGCGCTCGACTACGCGCAGCAGCGCAAGCAGGGACGACTCCCGGGCGAGAAGGATCCCAAGCGCCCTCCTGTTGCCATCATCGAGCACGCCGATGTGCGTCGCATGCTCCTTATCGGCAAGTGCTCGGCGGAGGGTTCGATGCATCTCATCCTCGCCTGCTCGAAGCTCGTGGATGAACAACAGACCGCTCCCGATGACGCCGCGCGTCAGCGGGCCACGCTCCTGCTCGAAGTGTTGACACCCATCGCCAAGAGCTGGCCCTCCATCTATTGCCAGGAAGGCATCTCCAATGCGGTGCAGGTGCTCGGCGGCTACGGCTATGCGCGCGAGTACGATGTCGAGCAGCTGTATCGCGACAATCGCCTCAACCAGATTCACGAGGGGACGAACGGCATTCAGGCACTCGACCTGCTCGGCCGCAAGGTGACGCAGCAGAAGGGCGCCGCCTTTGCCGCCCTCGCGCAGGAGATCGCCGGTACGATCGCCGAGGCGGAACAGTTGGGTGGTGATCTCAAGCCGATGGCCCATTCGTTGAAGGTCGCGACCGAGCGCATGACTGCCGTGACGCAGTCGCTGGTTGGCGTGATGATGGGTGATGCGGCGCGCGGACTCTCGAATGCGACGGCTTACCTCGAACTCGTTTCGCGCGTCGTGTACGCGTGGCTCTGGCTGCGTCAGGCAACGGTCGCGCAGCGCGCGCTCACGGCAGGCGCGAGCGGCAACGATGCCGCGTTCTATGAAGGGAAGCGGCAGGCCGCGCGCTTCTACTTCGGCACCGAACTCCCGAAGCACGAAACCGACGCCGCGTTGCTGATGCGCAACGATGCGTCGGCCTTTGACATGCAGGTCGCTTGGTTCTAACGCACCGGCCTCAGAACGGTTTATAGACCGCCATCAACGCTGCCGTCACCGCGAGTAGCGGCAGCGCGAGCAACATTGGGCGCGCTGCGTTGGGCTTGCGGTAGGGCAGCATGACAATCGCCGAGACGGCGAGCCAGACACCGAGCTTCACCCAGAGCCAGCCCGGAAAGCCCTGGCCATGCGGGAAGTTGAGGCGCGCGAGCAGTCCGAAGCCGCCGAGTAGAATCAGAAAGGCGCCGGTGCCATGCATCGCGATGAGCAACGTGCGCGCGCGGTTGTCCGACTTCGCGCCGCCATTGAGCGCATGCACGGCAAACCCGCCGAGCGACACGAGCGCGAGGGCGATGCCGAGGATGTGGACGATTTTATAGAACGAGTACGGAAGCATTGGGAGCGTTCAGACCTTCACCGCGGTCCCGTTCGCGCTCACCATCAGCATGCCGCCGGTTTGGCCGACCGTGATGTTCTCGTATTCGAGGTCCACGCCGAGAATCGCATTGGCACCGAGCTCGCGCGCCTGCTGCGTCATCTCTTCAATGGCAATCGCCTTCGCCTTGCGGAGCTCTTCCTCGTACGCCGCCGAGCGTCCGCCGACGATGTCGCGAATGCCGGCGAAAAAATCCTTGAAGATGTTGGCGCCGAGGATGGCCTCGCCGCTGACGAGGCCGAGGTACTGTTTTACGGGCTGGCCTTGGAGTTCGCCGGTCGTGACGATGATCATGAGAGGGGCGGGTGAAAGGTTGAGTTGGTAGTGAATCTGTGATGTCGCGCACTGATTGGCAAAAGTTGCGCCACTGTGTTGCCTCTTGACATGGTGGTCGGTAGCCAGCACAATCGGCAGAGCGGTAATTCACCAATTTTCTCCGAGGCCCCACCATGGTTCGGCATTCGCTTGCAGTCGCGCTTCTCGCTCTGACGCTCACGGCCTGTGGCGGCTCGCGCGCGGCGACCACCTCGGGCTCCGGGACCAGCCAGTACACCCGGCAGGTGCAGGGGTATCTCGCGAACATCGCTTCGGCGGCGGAGAATCAGGGGTTCCGTCGCGTGGTGGGTGGCCCCGTATTCGGCAGCCTCGATGACGACGGGAAGGCGTCGCACGAGATGACGGTCGTGTCCGGTGTCGATTACGTTCTCTTTGGTGCCTGCGACAACGACTGCACGGACGTCGATCTCATCGTGTACGATCAGAACGGGCGCGTGGTGAAGCGCGACATTCTCGCCGACGACAAGCCGGTCGTGATGTTTACCGCCGGGCGCTCGGCGAAGTACCGCATTGAGGTCGTGATGGCGGTCTGCGCCACCGAGCCGTGCCGCTACGGGTTGCAGCTGAACGCGAAGTAGGACGACAGCGCGGCGCGCGAAGGGGCGGCCTCGGGATTCCGAGGCCGCCCCTTTTTCGCGCCGGATCCTGCCAACCTCAGGTCGCGGA
>JANLTT010000246.1:0-12998 GCA_031363115.1 Gemmatimonas sp. | reverse complement strand
GCTCGGTCTCGCCTTGCCGGCGGGGCTGAGCTTTCGGACACCAGCCGGGGTTATCCAGGGCCGACTGGTTGACGGTCGCCCGGAAGTTGACTTGCAGCCCGTTGCGCATCTGGCGACCGAAGCCGGGATTTCCCGCCACATCGGGGAGCAAGCCATGGGGTTCGCCGATTCCGGGGTCCCGCACTTGGTGGTCCGTACCGACGACCTCCGCATCATTCCAATTCTGGATCGGGGGCCAGAACTCCGGTTCCATACCAGCCTAAAGGCCGGTGCCAACGTGAACTGGGTGGCGCGCGATGCTGCCGGTCAGTGGGCGATGCGAACTTACGAGCGCGGGGTTGAGGCCGAGACGCTGGCCTGCGGAACCGGAGCGGTGGCCTGCGCGGCGATGCTTCGGGCCTGGGGGGAAACTGGTGACTCCACGGATTTGATCACCCGATCCGGCCGTGTGCTTTCGGTTCGGTTCCGTGAAGTGGACGGGCAGCTGGTACCCACGCTGGCCGGCGAAGGCCGGATTGTCTTCGAGGGAGTGCTGCGGGAGCTGTAGGGCAGGAAGTGGAAATCTCTAGGTTATCCCCACGCGAACAATACATAATACATATTATGCGTAGTTAAGCAAAGTCACGTCAGGGCGGCAGGGCGCCACAATTATACCGACGGCATCGCGACAGTCCCTCCGCCCCACCACGCCACAAAAAAGGCTCGGCGATCATCTCGCCGAGCCTTTTTACATGCTAATGTACTTGAGTAGACTAGACCTTAAGCGTTAGCTCGCCAAGTCTTAGGTGCGCTTCGCTCGCATGCGCGGAGTCCTCAAGCGAGGAGATGGTCTCATACAGCTTCTTCGCCGCCGCAAAGTTCCCCGCCGACACGTGCTGGCGCGCAGCCTCCATCTGATACTGCTCGCGCTCCTGGCGGAATTGAGCCGCGGAAGCTGCCGCCTCATAGTCCTTCGCGGCCTCAGCCGGCTGCCCAGCCGTTGCCTTGCCGGCTGCGCGGAGCGCCAAAAGCCCGGCCTTCTGGTGCGACTTCGCCTTGCCAATCGCCTGGTCAAGAACCGCCAGACCCTCCGGCACCTTGCCATTCTCAAACGAGAGCTGAGCACTCAAAAGCGCGGCGGCTGTTCCGGCGCCGGTCCCTGCGTACCGGGTAACCACTTTCCCGAGTTCCGCTTGGGCGGCCACCGGGTTCCCCGACCCGTACACAGCCTCGGCAGCGGCGAGGGCTTCCATCCCCCGCGTCTCCTTGATGTCTGCCGACCGCTTCATCAGCACGGCACCACCGATGCCGGCCGCCACCACGATTGCGCCAATGATCAGCGGACGCTGGTACCGCTGGAGGGTATCGCCGAGGTTCTCGGCATCGAGTGCAAGCGGCGGCTGCGCCGCGTCTCCGGTCTTGGTCATGACATCCTTATATAAGAAGAGTCCTAGCCTACAAAAGTAATCGGAAGGCGCCGTGACCTCTACCGCCCCCCAAAGTCGCAAATGCCCCCGGGCGGACTCGAACCGCCGACCTGCGGTTTAGGAAACCGTCGCTCTATCCACCTGAGCTACGGGGGCGCGCCCCAAACATAACACTCCGCTAGAATCGAACGAGCGTCTCGACGTGCGTGCCGGCGAGTGCCTTGCGCCACGGCAGGAACGACAGATCAATGACGGCGGCAATCCCCGCAACCCCCGCACCGAGTCGGTGAGCGAGTCGGCGCGTCGCGGCGGCCGTGCCGCCCGTCGCGAGCACGTCATCCACGATGAGCACCAGCGACTTGGCGTCGAGTGCGTCCGCGTGCACCTCGACGGCGTCCTCGCCGTATTCGAGGACGTAGCGCTCCGTCACGCGCGCATGCGGCAACTTTCCTGGCTTTCGGACAGGCACCAGCGCCGCACCCAAGTGCTGCGCAACCGGGGCGCCAAAGAGGAATCCGCGGCTCTCAATCGCCAGCACATGCGTGATGCCCTTGCCCTTCCACGGCAACGCGAGCGCCGCTGTGACGTCAGCAAAGAGCGCCGGGTTCTGCAGCACCGGCGTGATGTCCTTGAAGACGACTCCCGGCTTGGGGAAGTCGGGCACGTCGCGGATCGTTGCGGTCAGTCGTTCGGAAATGGAGCTCATTGGAACATCACCTCGTTCACAGGCTAATGCGTGAAGCCGTGGGCGCCGATCAACGGCACAAAGCGCATCGCGTCAAGCGTCGTGCGCTCATCTCCCTCGGGGGTGCGGCGAATGCGCACGAGCGACTGGCTCTCGCGATCACCAACAGGAATCAAGAGTTGGCCGCCTACGGCGAGTTGGTCGAGCAGCGGCTGCGGTACATCGGGTGCGGCCGCGCCGACGAGAATGGCGTCGTATGGCCCGTACTCAGGCCATCCCAGTGTGCCATCGCCGACGCGTTGAATCACGTGGTCGATGCCGCACCGCCGCAGGGCCTCACGCGCCTGATCGGCCAGCGGCGCGATTCGCTCAATGCTGAACACGTTACCCGCCAACCGCGTGAGCAACGCCGTCTGGAAGCCGGAGCCTGTGCCAATCTCGAGCACCCGCTCCTTCCCGGTGAGCGCGAGCAACTCGAGATACTTCGCATGCACCCAGGGTTGCGAGATCGTCTGGCCTTGGCCAATTGGAATCGGTGCGTCCTCGTAGGCGCGGTGCCGAAGTCCGGTGGGGATGAACTCATGCCGGGGCACGTCATCAAACGCCTTGAGCACCGCGAGATCCCGGATGCCCTTGCGCTGGAGTTCCTCAATCAGCCGACGCCGCGCGCCGCCGAACTCGCGGACTAGACCGGCAGCCACCACTGCTCCGAATCATCGAGCCGGTCCTTCGCCGTGAGATCGAGATGAAGGGGCGTCACGGAGATGTAGCCGTCCTTCACCGCACGGAAGTCGGAATCATCCGAGCCGCTCCATGCCACGGAGCCGCCGCCGATCCAGAAGATGTCGCGACCCCACGGATCCTTCATCGGCGTGAGGGAGTCGCTGAAGACGCGCCGGCCGAGTCGCGTCAAGCGCACGCCCTTCAGTTGGTCCGCCGGAATGGCCGGGATGTTCACGTTCAGCAACGTGTTCTCCGGGAATTTCGGCAACGAGGTGAGGTGTGCAATCAGCTTCGTCAGGTTCTCGACGTGATCGGCAAGGAGCGAGTGCTCGGCGTGCAACACGCGCCCGGCAAACGAGAAGGCGATACTCGGCACCCCGAGCGCGAGGCCTTCCATCGCGGCGGCCACGGTCCCCGAGTAGAGCACATCCTCGCCCATATTTGGGCCATGGTTGATCCCGCTCAGCACGAAGTCCGGCTTCTCGGGAAGCAACGCCTCAATGGCGAGCATCACGCAATCGGTCGGCGTGCCGTCCACTTGCCATCGCCGCTCACCGAGCTTCATCGGGCGCAACGGGTGATGCAAGGTGAGCGAGTGACTCGTGGCGCTCTGCTCGCGATCGGGAGCAACCACCGAGACCTCGCCAAGCGGACGCGCGGCACGCTCGAGGCAGTCGAGGCCATGCGCGAGAATTCCATCGTCATTGCTGATCAGCAGCCGCATCAGTCCTTTCGCTCCAAGATGTCGAGGATCACGAGCAATTCCTTCTCGAGCAACTGCACCGTCTCGGTGTCGAGCCCAGCTCGCGCCGCGGGCTTGACGCCACCGGCACGTCGTTGCTCGTCCACCTTCTGTCGGGCCCCTTCAATGGTGTACTTCTCCGTGTAGAGCAGGTGCTTGACCAGCATCACCAGTTCGACTTCGCGCCGCGTGTAGACGCGGTTCCCGGAGCGATTCTTTGACGGACTCAGAAACTTGAACTGGCTCTCCCAATACCGCAGCACATGCGGCTTGAGATCGGTCAGCTCGCACACATCGCCGATCGAGAAGAACTCGCGGACGGGTTCCGCCCCGCTCGCCATCAGCGGTGCTCCCAGGTCGGCTCACCCATCTCGTATCCCATCAATCGCGTTCCGCCTTCAAGTCGCGCGTCATGAGTTCCACCAGCGCCCAACGCGCCGGCTGACGCTCAAAAAGCACCTTATGCACGGCATTCACGATGGGCATCTCCACCCCATGCTTCTCGGCGAGCAGCTTGGCTGACTCGCAGGTCACGACGCCTTCCGCGACCGTCTCGCGTCCCTGCAGAATCTCGCTGAGCACGGCACCGCGACCAATCTCCAATCCAACGCTCCGATTGCGTGAGAGCGAGCCCGTGCAGGTGAGCACGAGGTCGCCCATGCCGGCGAGGCCAGCGAAGGTCTGCGGATCGGCCCCGAGCTTGACGCCGAGGCGCGTCATCTCCGCGAGGCCACGAGTGATCAGGGCCGCGCGCGCATTGAATCCGAGGTTGAGGCCATCGGCAATGCCCGTCGCCACCGCCATCACGTTCTTGAGCGCCCCGCCGAGCTCAACGCCAATCACATCGCTCTGCGTGTAGACGCGGAAGCCCGATGTGCTGAGCGCCTGCTGCGTGAGCCTCGCCGCTTCCGCGTCCGTGGACGCCGCCACGATGGCCGTCGGGAGATGGTTGGCCACTTCGAGGGCGAAGCTCGGACCGCTGAGCGCCACGATGGGGTGTCCGGGAATCTCCTCGTCCACGACATCGGTCATCAGCGAGAGGCGTTCGCGATCAATGCCCTTCGTGGCGACCACCAGCGGGATGCCCGCGGGCATCGAGCGCGCACACGATGCGGCCACGCCGCGCAGCACGTGCGACGGTGCCACGAAGAGTGCGAGCGCCGCGCCCTCAACCACCTGTTCAATCAGCCCGGAGGCGCGCAGGCCATTGTTGAGCGGGACGCCAGGGAGAAAGCGTCGGTTCTCGTACGTGGTATTGATGGACTCCACGACGTCGGGCTCGTGCGCCCACAGCATCACGTCGTGCTCATTCTCGGCGAGCAGGTTGGCCAACGCGGTGCCCCACGCGCCCGCCCCAATCACGGCGACCTTCATGCGTTCTCCTTCTTGCCAAAGGTGCGTGGTTCCGTGCCCGCACGGAGTCGGGAGATGTTCGCGCGGTGTGACCACACCACAAACGCCGCGACCAGTAGTGCGACGTGGAAGATTGGCGTCTTGATGCCAATCGTGAGCGCCACCGCGATCGGAAGCGTCAAGGCCGCGGCGATACTGGCGAGTGACACAAAGCCGCTACCAGCCGCCACCGTGATGAAGACCACCAGGGCAACGCCCAGCCCGTAGGGCGCGAGCGCGCCGAAGACTCCGGCCGCCGTGGCCACTCCCTTCCCTCCTCCTTTCCACAACAGGAAGATCGGCTTCGCATGACCGGCAATCGCGAGGATGCCGCAGGCGAGCCCCCAGAGTACGAGCTCACGCGTCTCGAAGAACCAGACGCCCTCGATTCGCTTCGGGAGCAGGAGCACCGGCAACGCGCCCTTGGCGGCATCGAGCAGAAGCACGATGATTGCCGGCACGGCACCGAGGTTCCGATAGACATTCGTCGCGCCAAGGTTACCCGACCCAATCGTGCGGAGATCCACGCCCTTCAGCAGGCGACCCGCGAGATACGCCGTCGGGATGGAACCCGAGAGGTACGCGAGCAGGAGCGCGATGCTCCAGTGGATCCCGCCGCCGGTCAACTCACTCATCAACGGCGTTCCGTCCACCCTTCTGCCGCATCAGGATGCGGAGCGGATTGCCCCAGAACCCGTACTTCTCGCGGAAGCCATTGTGCAAGTAGCGCACGTAGTGCTCCTGCACGAGGTCCGGGTGATTGCCGAACACCGCGATGGACGGTGGCGAGATCGTCACCTGGGTCGCGTAGTTGAGCTTCACTTCGTGGCCCGCAGCCTGCGGCGGCTGACGACGCGCCAGCAACTCCTGCAGCGTGTCATTCACTTCCGAGGTGCTGATGCGCTTTCCGCGCTCCGCCTCGACCTCGAGCAGCATGTCGAGCACCTTCGTCACGCGCTGGCCGGTCAGGGCGCTCGTAAAGAGGAACGGCACGAACCTGAGATACGGCGCCTTCTCGTGGCACTCCTTCTCGAACTTCGCCGACGTCTTGTCGTCCTTCTCCTTCAGGTCCCACTTGTTGACGACGATGATCATGCCGCGCCCCGATTCCCATGCAAGCGTGGCGATCTTCAGGTCCTGATTGTGGAGTTCTTCCTGCGCGTCAATCATCAGCACGCAGATGTCGGAGCGCTCGATCGCCTTGCGGGTGCGCAGCGACGAGTAGAACTCGATGCCGTCGTCGATCTTGCTCTGACGACGCAAACCGGCCGTGTCCACGAAGATGAGATCGCGGCCATGGTACGTGAATGGCGTGTCGATGGAGTCGCGCGTCGTACCGGCGATGTCGCTCACCACGAGGCGCTCTTCGCCCAGCAGGCGATTGATGAACGAGCTCTTGCCGACATTCGGGCGTCCAATCACCGCGATGCGCAGCACCTCGGGCCCCGGCTCGGACTCCATCTCGGGAAGCTTCTCGACAATCAAATCGAGAAGATCGCCGGAGTTCTTGCCGTTGACCGCGGAGACGGGAATCGGATCCCCGGCGCCGAGGTTGTAGAACTCGTAAAAATCAGTGCGATTCGGATCGTCGACCTTATTGGCGACCAACAACCAAGGCTTCCGCGCGTTGCGCAGGAGGTCCACGATGCGGGCATCACTCGGATGGAGTCCGTTCTTGGCATCCACGGTGAGCAGAAGCAGGTCGGCTTCGGCAATCGCCTCGCGCACCTGGCGACGAATGGCGACGTCCATTGGGAGCTGCGAGTCCTCAATGAGTCCGCCGGTGTCGACGAGCCAGAACTCGCGGCCCTGCCACTCGCAGCGGGCAAAGTGACGGTCTCGCGTCGTGCCCGCTTCTTCGCTGACGATCGCATCGTCGTCGCCGATGAAGCGGTTGAAAAGTGCGGACTTGCCGACATTCGGTCGGCCGATAATTGCGACTACTGGGATGTTACTCATCGGATGCTCCCGGCGGGCACGTTGGCCCCTTCCTGCTCGAGCACGTCGATGAAATCGTACGACGGATACACGGGCATGGGCAGGCTCTCGCGCACGATGACAAAGGCTTCGTCATCGAGGAAGAGTCCGTCCTGGTTAATGGTCTCCGCTGGAATCAGCGCGAGGTCGAGATCGGTACGCGACTCGAGGGCACGGCGGATATCCGCCCCCACGAGAAGTCCTGCAGTGGTCACCGTCGGGCCGAACAGCGAATTCTCGACGGCAATGAGTTCGAACTGCGCCCCCGTTTGGGCGGTGAGCTGCTCCAGCAACTCGGGCATCAGCTCGCGCATGGCCAGGCCGGTCACAATGCCAATCTTCCGGCCATCGAGACGGGGCAGCTTCTTCACGCCCTCGCGCACACGATCGCGAATCGACGTCACGGCACCCACGCCATTCTCGATCTGCGAGAAGTCGCCGTAGTGCGCGGCGGACGGCAGTTCGCGCCCGGCCAGCAGGTACAACTCGTCGGAGCCATACACCCAGACGTCACCGCGCTCGGCGAGCGCGCGCTTGGCCCACCGTTCGGCCGTCTCGAGGATACGATTGGCATTCTCACGGTCCATCGACTGGCCCGTGTAGATGTGCGAAAATTGCGTCAGGCCCACGGGCACGAGGGCCACGCTGAGGCAGCCTTCGCCGAAGTTGTAGAGGTCGCGTAAGGAGGCCTCGAGCACCTCGCCATCGTTCAGCCCTGGCACCACGACCATCTGGCCGTGGAACTGGATGCCCCCCTCGGTCAGCCGCGTGAGCTGATCGAGGATGTTGGGCACGCGCGGGTTGTTGAGCAGCACCTTGCGGGCTTCCCACGGCGTCGCATGCACCGAGACGTACAGCGGCGAGAGCCGGTACTCGAGGATGCGCTGGATATCGCGCTCCTTCACATTCGAGAGCGTCGCGAAGTTGCCGTAGGCGAACGAGAGCCGATAGTCATCGTCGCGGATGTACAGCGACTTGCGCAGTCCCTTCGGCAGTCCCTCGATGAAGCAAAACTCGCAGCGATTGGCGCAGCGCCGCACGTTCGGCGGCTCGAGCTCAATGCCCATCGATTCCCCACCCTCGCGCTCGATCTCGAAGACCACGTGCTCGCCATTGGCGAGCTTGGCTTCAAGTTCGAACGCTTCGTCGGCGGTCAGAAACTCCCAGTCAAGAAAGTCCTCAAGTGCGCGCCCGTCCACGCTCAACAGCTCCGCACCGGGGGTGATCCCCAGTTCGGCGGCGATGCTGTTGGGTTGAACTTTAGAAACGCGAACCATCGTAATGAAGAAAAGCGGGAAAATAGGGACAAAAAAAGCCGCGAATCGCGGCTCACAAAATGTATCACCAGAGGGGGCGGAAAGCAATGCGGGACAGCTACTTGCGGGAATTTCGACTACCCCCACTCAGGCCCCATCAGTGGCCACACCTCGGCGAGCGGCTTCCGCGGGCGTCGGCAGACCCAAATACGCACATCCTGTTCCTCTGGAACCCGCCGTGGATCAACGAGTTGGCGTACCTCGCGCACCTCGCCAAAGAGCTGCTCCAATTCCGCGCGTGCGTCCGGGCCCGTGACGGCAATAACGACCTCAACGGGGCCACGGCCGGGGCCCCACGCGTGAAAGTCCCCCGCCGTGCTAATGGGGTAGCTCAACCCGAAGCGCCGCCGATACATCGCCAGGGCCCCGGCCTGTCCGTAGTTTCCGGCGGCGATGGTCGTCCTGCGCTGATCCTCTGGAGAGAGTTCGTCAAAGGCCTCGCGCACGGCAACCGCCTGATTACGCCACCCGAGCATATCGGCATAGTCCTGCGGCAGTTCGAGGGTGCGCCCGCGATTGCTCACGTTGCCAACACCGATCCACGCGGTGTACCGCGCCATCGCGTCCGGCCTGAGCATCGGAACGGCCATCGGCATCACCAGGAGCGCGAGCCCTGAGGTAATCACGGCCAAGGATCCCTGCGCGAGCGGGCGCCAGTTGGCCCCCACCCAGATGGCGCCCATGGCAATCAGCACGGGGTAACCGGGGGCCGCGTAATACTCCTTGCCGCCACGCCAGAGAATCATGGTGAGCAACGCGGTGGCAAAGAGCAATGCCACCTGCGCCGATGCACCGAGCCGCGAACGCGCCGATGCCCATGTGCCCGCCGCGACGAGCACGAGCGCAGGACCGAGCATCAGGGCCTGCCCCGTGAGGGTATCGCCCCACGATGTCGCTGCGAGTTGCGTGGACTCAAGCACGCGCAGCTGCGCCAGGAAAGGCCAGTCGAAATGGATTTGTCCGAGCACGGTTGGCAGGCCAATCAGCACCGCGAGTGCGGCGCCGACCCACGGCCATCGTGTGCGCAATTGCGCGCGGAGCTGCGGCTGCAGCAGAGCCACAGCGAGAACCAGCGCACCGTACATGAGCGCCGTCACTTTGGTGAGCAAACCAAGGCCTAACGCGCCACCGACCACGAGCCACCACTTCGGGCGCGATTCGTGCGCGGCGAGAGCCAATGCCGCGACGGCCACGACAGCCCAGAGCTGATCAAAGATGACCGGATGCATCAGGACGCTCGGCCGCACATACACGGGCGACGCGAGCATCGCGAGCCACGCGCTCCAGAGCGCGAAGCGACCGCCGCCGAGCCGGTGCACCAAGAGGAGGACAACGGCGACGAGCGCCCCACCGGCAAGGGCGGCGGGAACGCGCGCGGCCCAGACCGCGTCGCCAAAGACACTCGCGCCCATCTTCGCGACGAGTGCGATGAACGGCGGAAACTGCATGCGCCACGCGAGGTGATCGCCCATCGCGAAGTAGAGCAGCTCGTCCCGATGGAACTCCCACGCGGGATGCAACAGGGCCAGCGGCATAAGCACCCGCCCGACTACCAAGAGGGCAATCAGGCGCAGCAGTGACGGATTCCCGCGCGTCGTCAGGCGGACTCAGCCGCGCGGCGCGCGGCGTCGGTAATCTCCTGCAACGGACGTCCTGTGGCTGCCGCAGCACGGCGCACATCGTCGAACTCCGGCTTCGCGCGCGTGGTCCCGTCCGGCAGCGTCACCACCTTCACGGAAATAGTGTGCCCCAGCACCTCCACGTCACGGTGCGCCCGAGGCAGAGCCTGACGCTCGACGCTGTAGCGCCGCACGCCGATTGTCGTGCTCTCGCGCAGCAGCCGCCGCTCGAGTGCGTCGGCATCAGCCGGCGCCGCCAGCACTTCGATGCGGGTGCCGGGGCGACCCTTCTTCATGAGGACCGGCAGAAGCACAACATCGAGGGCACCGGACTCGCGCAGTAGCTCAGCCACACCCGCGAGATGCTCACCCGTGGCGTCGTCAATATCCGCAGTCAGCATCACCAGCGTCTCGCGCGGACCAGCCTGTCCCGTCTCGGCCATCGTGTCGGCAAGCAGGAGTCGCAACGCATTTGCCCGATCCGGGAAGTCCTTCGTCCCTGCCCCAAACCCGCTCCGCACCGGCACGAACTCGCTCGGCGGCGGCCCTTCGCTCAGCACCCGCACCAACGCGGCACCCGTCGGCGTAACGAGTTCGCCTGAGCCCTCTGGCCCCGGCCGCACGGGCAACCCCTCGAGCAACCGCAGCGTGGCGGCCGTCGGCACCGCCATTCGGCCATGCTGGGTATCCACGAACCCGTCGCCGAGCGGGATCGTGCCGCAAAAGACATGCTCGACGCCGAGCTGCTCAAGTCCCCAGATGGTGCCGACGATATCGAGGATGGCGTCTACACTCCCGACCTCGTGCAGATGCACGCGTTCGACGGTGGTGCCGTGAATCGCGGCTTCACATTCGGTAATCAGCGTGAAGGCCTGCATCGCCTTCGCCTTCACGGCATCAGGGGCTGGAGTCGCCTCCACAATTGCGTTGATGTGCTTCAGGTGCCGGCCATGCGGCTGCGGCGGCACGGTAAAGTCCACCTTCTTCGAGGCAATCTGACCGCGCATGACCGTCGTGATGCTCACGCCGATGTCGGCGATGCCGAGCGTCGTTGGCAGCTCACGCACGAAGGCTTCCGGCAACCCGACATCAAGCAGGGCGCCGAGGCACATGTCGCCGGCGATGCCGGACATGGGATCGAGGATGGCGATTCGGGTCATGACCATTGCAATCTAACCATGGCGCCTCACGAGCGTGCTTCCATCCGCTCCGACCCCGATATAGTGTCCACCCACATGCCTGAACCCGCGCCCACTCACTACGACACCGTCGGCGGCGCCGAGGGCGTCCAGCGCATGGTGGACCGCTTCTACGACCTCATGGATACGGCCCCCGAAGCGGCGAACGTGCGCGCGCTCCATGCCGCGAGCCTCAAAGCCTCGCGCGAGAAGCTCGTCAAGTTTCTCAGCGGCTGGCTTGGCGGCCCGCAGCTCTATGTTGAGCAGTATGGCCACCCCATGCTTCGGGCACGGCACATGCCCTTCCCTATCGCCGAGCGCGAGCGCGATGAGTGGCTCTGGTGCATGCGACAGGCGCTTGATGAACAGGCGATGCCCGACGACCTCCGCGCCTACCTGCACCAGCGCTTCATGCAGCTCGCGGATCACATGCGGAATCGCTGATCGGCGCGCTACGCTCGTACGCGCTACCAGCGATAGCTCGCGCCCGATCCCGTGTTGAATACCACGACTTCGCTCTCGGGTGAGAGGCGCCCCGAAGCCACCAGCTGACGCGTGGCCTCAAGCGCTGCCCCGCCCTCGGGCGCGGCGTCAATGCCGCTCTTGGCCGCGAGCAGGAACGTCCCGCTCCGAATGCGCTCCTCGCTCACCGCTTCGGCATCACCACCACTCTCGCGCAACGTGCGCAGCGTCAAACGGTCACCGAGCGGCCCCGGCACGCGAAGTCCGCTCGCATGCGTGGTGGGGTTCTCCCAAGGCGTTGCCTTCTCCTCGCCCGCCTTGAACGCACGCACGAGCGGGGCGCATCCATCGGCCTGCGCGATGATCATGCGCGGCTTCTTCGTCTCTGCGGGGAGCCATCCCCAATCGAGCATCTCGCCCATCGCCTTCCAGATGCCGATGGTGCCTTCACCGCCGCCGGTCGGGTACACAATGGCATCGGGAAGGCGCCAGCCCAACTGCTCCGCCACCTCGTAGCCCATCGTCTTCATCCCTTCCACACGGTACGGCTCGCGCACGGTGGCGACGTTGAAGTAGCCGCTCTCCTTCGCGAAGGCCATCGTCGCCTTCCCCGCGTCGCCGATGTGTCCGGGCAACAGGATGAGTTCGGCACCAAGCGCACGGATGGATCCGAGAATGGGCGGCGGTGTGGTCTCGGGCGCGAAAATGCGGCACGGCATGCCAGCCGCTGCCGCGAACGCCGCGAGCGCAATGCCGGCGTTTCCCGCCGTTGGCACACACACCCCCGGGAGACCCAGCGCCTTCGCACGCGTTACCGCCATCATCAGGCCACGCGCCTTGAAGCTCGCGGTTGGATTGATGCCCTCATCCTTCACCCACAGCCGACGCACACCGACGTCCTTCGCCAGATGCGGCAACTCGACCATCGGCGTCATGCCCTCGCCGAGCGTCACGGGCTGCTCATGCGCGAGCAACGGCATCGCCGCGCGATAGCGCCAGAGGCTTGCTTCGGAGGTCACGGCGCTACGCGGCACCGCCGTCGGATACTTCACCATCAAGGGCTGTCCACAGTCGGGGCAGAGCGAGGCGAGCTGGGTGCCATCGGACTTCTGATACGTGCATACGGAGCAGTTCAGTGACCACATGTCGAGATGAAGGCTGGAGGATGGAGGCTGCACTGCTTACGTCGATTCGGGCTGCTTTGTTGAGTCTGGAGGAAGCGACGTTTCATCCTCCATCCTTCCACCTTCATCTGCCGCGCCAATCACACCAAGCCCTTCGAGCAATCGACGTGCGCTCAGCTCACTGAAGCCCTCGAGCGCGGCGACCTGCTCCAGCGTCGCTTCCCGCACGCCCTGCAATGAACCAAAGGCCTGCAGCAACGCCCGTCGCTTCACTGGACCGACGCCTGGAATCTTCAGCAGCTCGCTCGTCACGGTCCGCATCGTGCGGCGCTTGCGGTTGTACGTGATGGCCGTGCGGTGCGCTTCGTCGCGGA
>JANLTT010000144.1:0-17359 GCA_031363115.1 Gemmatimonas sp. | reverse complement strand
GGCATGGGAATCACCACCCTGATTGACCCAATTTCCACCCATTCCCACTTTGACTGGAATGAGTGGAATCCCGAGGCGGTTCGGGCGATTTTCGGGTGGATGATGCTCTATTTGGCCATTTTGACCATTTCTCTCGCCTGGCACGGGCTGCAGGCGGTCCGCAACAAACGGGATCACCGAGCCAATCGCGCCCCCTTCGATGTTGCCCTGCAGCTCCTCGTCATGGCCGCAGCCATCAACTGCGCCGCCCGCGGCTGGCTCGCCGACCAGCCCCTCATGATCGGCATCAGCCTCGTCGGGTTGGCCTCCGGCGGCACCAATCTCGCCTTCGCCTTTCGGGCCGCACCCAAGCGCTGGGACTACATGATCGAGCACATGAAGGCCTTGGTGGGCGCCGGAATCTCGGTCTACACCGCCTTCATGACCTTCGGATTGGTGCGCCTGCTCCCCGATCACGCATTGAATCCGATGACGTGGGCCATTCCACTCACCATCGGACTCTCGATCATCTTCTGGCATCGCTACCAAATCAGCACGTGGTATAAGCGTGGCGTCACGCAACGCGTACAGATGTCCGACGCATAGCGGATTCACACGCATGCACACCCGACGTATCATCGCATCATGACACGCACGTCGAAGAGTCTCATTGGATTCGGTTGCTACGTCGCCGGCGCCGGCGCCGCACTCGTCGTCGCGCCCGATGCCACACTCGATTTTCTCCGCACCGCGCGCACCGACGAGCACTGGATCCGACTCCTCGGCATGACCGCCATCGTGCTCGGCGCCTACTATATAGTTGCAGGGCGCGCCGAAATCGCGGTGATGGCCCGCGCCTCCCTCTGGGGTCGTATCGCCATGGCGACTGGCTTCTCCCTCTTCGTCGCCCTCGGCATCGCACCGGTGCTGCTCCTCGGCATGGCCGGCAACGAAATGCTCGGCGTGCTCTGGACCACCCTCGCGATGCGCGCCGACGCGCGTGAGCAGCCCGCAGTACAATGAGCGACGACACCCCCGCGACCTATCGCCCGCCCGCACCACGACCCATTGGTCCCGTGCGCTCGCTCCTGCGCGTGATTGCGCAGGGCGACGGCGATCTACTCTCCCTCATTCCCGATCTCGCCTATCAGGAGATGCTGCTTCCCCTCGGCCCCACGCGCCGCGGGATCCTCTATCTGAATGATCCCG
The DNA here is from genome assembly GCA_031363115.1 of Gemmatimonas sp. GTDB lineage: Bacteria > Gemmatimonadota > Gemmatimonadetes > Gemmatimonadales > Gemmatimonadaceae > Pseudogemmatithrix. Next base: position 16,171 of record JANLTT010000144.1, on the reverse strand, counting down.
CACTCGCCGCGCATGTCCTCACCGACCCCGAGGGCATCTTTCCGAAAAACGACCTGATGGTGGATGCCGTCGAGCCGCTGATTGGTGATGCGATGTTTGTGTCAAGTGGCGCAACCTGGCGACAGCAGCGTCGCATGATTGAACCCGCCTTCTCACACATGCGACTCAACCGCGCCTTCGGTCAGATGGACGGTGCGGTGGATGATCACGAGAAGTGGCTCGACGAAAAGATCGCCAGCGGTGAATCGTACTCACTCGATTCCGCGATGGGACATCTCACCGCCGATGTCATCACACGCACCATCTTCTCCACACCCCTGCATGTTGGCGCGGCACGCGATGTCTTTGAGGCCTTCACCGTCTTTGAGCGACAAGTCGCGAGCGTTAACGTCAAGGCGCTGATTCTCGACAAGCCGTGGAGCCGCACGAAGCAGCCGCCCGAAGTGCTCGAGGCTTGCCGTCGCATCCGCACGCACATCGGTGAGATGCTCGATCCGCGTCTCGTGCCCGATGCGCCGGTCATTGATGACATCGCCGGCGCGGCAATCGCCGCCGTGGACCCCGAGACGGGCAAGACCTTCTTGCGCGAGGAGCTCGTGGACGAACTCGGCGTCTTTTTCCTCGCCGGGCACGAGACGAGCGCGAGCGTCCTGACTTGGGTCTTCTTCTTGCTGTCGCAGCGGCCGGAGATTGTCGCGCGCATCCGCGCCGAAGTGGATGCACTCTGCGGCGATGGACCGGTGACGATCGAACACGCGAAGCGCGTGCCGATGATCAAGCTGGTCTTCAAGGAGACGATGCGGTTGTATCCCCCCATCACCTTCTTGCCGCGCGTCGCCCTGCGCGACACCGTGCTCGGCACTCGCAAGGTGAAGCGCGGCACGATGCTCATGATTGCGCCATGGACCATCCACCGGCACCAGAAGCTGTGGAAGAACCCGGAGCTCTTTGATCCCGACCGCTTCTCGCCGGAACGCGAGCACGAGATCACGCCGGGGTCATTCTTGCCATTTGGCGTGGGGCCGCGGGTCTGCGTGGGCGCGGCCTTCGCCACGCTTGAGGCGGCGCTCATCATTGCGCGTCTGACGCGGCGCTACGACTTCACCACGCTCGATCCCGCAAGCGTGCGCCCGGTGGCGCGACTCACGACGCGACCGCGGCATGAGATCATGGTGCGAGTGACCGCGCGCACCTAGAGTTGCCGCTAGTCGCGCAAGGTCACCGCGCGACTAGCGTCCCCAGAGCAGAAACACGTGATACGAGTGAAAGCCAAGCGCCGCGAGCAGCGCGAAGGCGAAGACGAGCGGATGCTTGTCCACGCGGCGCATGAAGAGCATCGAGACCATCAGGCTGCCCCCCGCGCCAAGGAACGAGAGCAGCTCGACCGGTGCCGGGCCACCTCCCGTGTTGCGATGCCAGAGTACGAGGAAGGTCGCCTCGAGCACGACCACCGCGAGCATGAAGATGATCATGCCATCCGACGCGAGCGTGCGCGTCAAACGACGCATGCCGCTGCGCAGTGGGCTGAGGTCCTGCTCGCTCATACGGGCACCGTGACGGAAGTGGGAGGCACGACTTTCGCGCGCCAGGCCAACGCGAGCGGAATCCCCATGGCGATTATGCCAACGAAGGCTGCAGGAACCATTCCCCAGCGCAGACAGATCGTGATGGGGAGAATCGCATTAGTGGCGTACAGCGCCACGGGGAACTGATGCGGTGCCACCTTCGCTGCCCAGATGGATGGCGGAATCACCGCAAGCATCGCGCGCGTGACGAGCGTGCCCGTGAGGATCCACCCAAGGAAGTTGGCCGGCGGCACACCGAAGTACGCATCGCGACTCACCAACCACTGCTGCCACGCGGGTGCATTGGGAAGATCGGGCAACTGCCAGAGCCAATGCTCGGTGCGGAACATCGCGGGATCCATCACCAAGTCCCACGCGGTGAGAATCAATCCGGCAATGAACGCCCACCACCACTTGCTGAGCCCGTCATCCTTTGCCGGCAGCAATCGCCCGCTGATGCCGAGTGCGCAGACGGCGAGATAAAACCACGAGGTCGGAATATTGAACGGCACGAGACCGGCAATGCGGAAGCCGAGTCGGTCAGTATAGATGTAGGGCCCGAAGGGCGCACCGGTGACGGTGCCGATCGCTTCGGCGGCGAACGAGAGCACGAAGCAGATGGCAAGCGATTGCAGCGTGCGACGCCAGCCGACTTGTGCGGCGAGAAACCAGATGGCCGCGACGGCGCCGAGCACGACGGTGGACTGTCCGCCGAATTGGTAGGCGTAGTCCATGATGAGTTGATTCAGCGGACGCTGAAAGAACTCCGGAACCGGGGGCACGAGAAAGGTCGCGAAGGCGACGGCTGAGCCGACGCTCAGTGCGACGTGCGTACGGAACGCGATGCGCGCGACGCGCATCGAACGCTCAGGACTCCGCGGTGATCAGCCCGGCGTAGACCGGGTAGCGGGTGCGATGCACCTTGCTGCGGGAGAAGCCGGCGCGTGCGAGCAGCGCTTGGAGTTCCTCCGCGCGACGCGCGCGTCCGCGTCCCATCGCCCGCAGATACAGCCCGAAGTACGCATCGCCGACCGTTTCGGCGCCGCGCACACCAGAGAAGGGCTCCACAATGAGGAGCACACCGCCGGGCTGCAGGGCCTGCTTCACCTTATGCAACAACCTGAGGACCGACTCGTCGTCGTGGTCGAGCAGGATGCGCACCAAGGTGATCACGTCGGCACCGACTGGGAGAGGGTCCTGATGAAAGTTCCCCCCGGACAATTCCACCCGCCCCACTAATCCCAGCCGGGCCAAACGTGTCTTCGCTCCCTCAACGACCGCCGGGAGATCGAACAACTTCAGTTCGAGGTCGTGATACCGCCACGCGACCTCGGCGAGGAACGCCCCCTCGCCACCTCCGACATCGAGGAGCACCTTTCGGCCGGTCAACGGATACCGATCGAGGATGTCTTCAGCCAACGGCCGCACGGTATCGGCCATCAGTGCGCTATAGTCTGCAACGACGTCGCGGCCGAAATTCTCGGGGTGCGCAACGCTTGTGTACGGAAAGTGTTCGTTTACTGCGCCGTTACTGCTCTGTTTATCTCGGAAAAAAGCGACCGGATCCATGAGGTCTTTGTAGAGCAGCGCGTTGTGCTCGATCATGCGCGCCAGCCCCACGTTCCCAATGAGCGGCGCCCCAAGCGGGCCACAGCCATACCGTCCTTCCGAGCGTCCCTGCACCAACTTGAGGGCGATTGCGGCACGCAGGAGTCGCTCGGTTTCCTCAAGCGGTACCCCAATGTGCGCGGCAATCTCCGAGCGGGTCCGTGGACGAACCGCCAGGAAATCGAACAATCCGACTCGGACGCAGGCGGTGAGCGTCTGCGTGTAGACAAACCCGGCCGCCAGATCGAACACCGCTCGAGACCGGCGAAGGGCAATCGGCCGCATGAGCGGGAACGACGCGGCAAACCGCTGGAAGCCCACACTCGACTGAACCGCGTCTCGCCAGGCGAGCACACGATCCCACACACTCATTGGTACCTGCTCGTCCGGCACCGAAACCCCTGCGATCGCCGATTCCTTGGTTGCCATGCGTCCGCTAGAAGATCTGAAACTGCTGTGGTCCCACCCCAGCTTACGTTGAGGAAGAACGCCCATAGCCAGAATACGGGTCCGTTCGAAATGTGTCAAGTAGTCCATACAAACGAAGTGTCAGGGGATTGCGACAACTCCGCTAAAATCGTACTATCCTCCTGACACCCTCCCCCCGGAGACCAGCTCTTGTTCATCCCCTTTCCCTTCTCGGCGATCGTCGGGCAGGAAGAAATGAAGCGGGCCATCCTGCTCACCGCGGTGGACCCTACTATAGGTGGGGTGCTCATCCTCGGGCACCGCGGGACCGCCAAGTCCACCGCCGTTCGCGCCCTCCCCGCCCTCCTGCCGGCCATGTTGGTCGTCACGGGCTGCCGCTACGGGTGCGATCCGCACGCCGAAGGCCGGAAATGCCACGACTGCCTCGCCCGCGAGGCCAGCGGCGAAAAGCTCCGCGCGCACAAGGCCCCCGTCCCGGTCGTTGACTTGCCACTCGGGGCCACCGAGGACCGCGTCGTCGGCGCACTCGACCTCGAACGCGCCCTCACGCGCGGCGAAAAAGCCTACGAACCCGGCCTCCTCGCTCGGGCGCATCGCGGCTACCTCTACGTGGACGAGATCAACCTCCTCGAAGATCACCTCGTGGACCTCCTCCTCGACGTCTCCACCACCGGGGAAAACGTCGTCGAGCGCGAGGGCATCTCCGTGCGCCATCCCGCCCGGTTTGTGCTCGTGGGCAGCGGCAACCCCGAAGAAGGTGATCTCCGCCCCCAACTCCTCGATCGCTTCGGGCTCTCGGTCGAAGTCACCACCACCACCGACCTCGATGCGCGCGTCGAAGTCATCAAGCGGCGCGATGCCTTTGACCGCGATCCCGATGGCTTTGCCGCGAAGTGGGCCGACGCCGATCACGAAGCGAGCAAGAAGGTCGAACGCGCACGGAAGAAGGTGGCGACCCTCGTCGTTCCCGATGCCATTCTCCGCCAAGCCGCACAACTCTGCGCCGCCGTCGGCACCGATGGCGTGCGCGGTGAGCTCGCGCTCCTGCGCGGTGCACGCGCGCTCGCGGCCTTCGACGGCGCGAAGCACGTGACCACGACGCATCTCCGCGCCATCGCGCCCAGTGCGTTGCGACATCGCCTGCGGCGCAACGTGCTCGACGACGTCGGCAGCACCGTTCGCATCGAGCGCGCGCTCGACGAGCTCTTCGGCGCCTAAGGTTCGCGCGATGACGCTATCCGCCGACTCGGAAATGACAGGAGTCGTCCGCGCACAACTCGCGGCCGCACTCCTGGCCATGGATCCCGCGGGATTCGGCGGCGCACTCATCCGGACCTCCCGCTACGATGCCGTCGAACGCTGGCTCGCCGACCTCCGCGCGCTGCTCCCCGCGGACGCCCCCATCACGCGACTCCCGCTTGGCATTCCCGACGACCGACTCCTCGGTGGACTCGATCTCGCGATGACCCTCGCGCAGGGACGCCCCGTCGCCGAACGCGGGCTCCTCGCGCGCACCGATGGTGGCGTGTTGATCCTGCCCTGCGCCGAACGCGCCAGCGGCACGCTCGTGGCCCGCCTCACCGAAGTGCTCGACACGCGCATCGCCGTCCCGCGCGGTCACGCGGTTGGTGCACCGCAACGCGCCCGGCTCGCGGTCGTTGCTCTTGATGAAGGCGATGGCGAAGACGAGCAGGTGGCCGCCTCGCTCGCGGACCGACTCGCCTTTCATCTCCTGTTGGAGCCCGCGGAGTTTGCCGCGGCACCAGTTGAAATTTTCGTGGATGCCGCCACGGTCGCGCGCGCGCGCGCCGCCTTCTCGCAGGTGCGCATTGCCGATGCGCGCATCGCGAGTCTCGTGGCACTCGCCGGTGCATTCGGTGTGCACTCGTTGCGCGCGGTCGCACTCGCCGTGCGTGCCGCGCGTGCCTGTGCCGCGCTGGATGATCGCGCCGCCGTCAACGACGACGATTGTGCCGCCGCGGCCGCACTCGTGCTTGGGCCCCGCGCCACGCAACGCCCAGTGGCCGCGGAGCCACCGCCCGCAGAAGAAGAACCGGAATCGCCGACGCCGCCCGACGACTCCCAACACGACGACAACGAGACGCTCTCCGAAGAGGAGATTCGAGAACTCGAAGAGTTGATGATCCGCGCCGTCCAGGCCACGCTGCCCATTGGCCTCACCATCGACGCCCCGATGCGCACGGCCCGCGCGGGCGCGACTGGTGGGCGTTCGGGGAATGATCGGAGCGGGGGCATGCGCGGACGCCAGGTCGGAACCCGACGGGGCGATCCGCGCGCGGGAGGACGACTCGATCTCCTCGAGACCTTGCGTGCCGCGGCGCCGTGGCAAAAGCTGCGCCCCGCTCCGCCGGGAGATGCCGGGCGCGTCCGCGTCCGTGTGCGCGCCGATGACTTTCGCCTGCGACGCCTGATTGAGCCCGCCGGCACCACGGCGATCTTCGTCGTGGACGCCTCAGGCTCGGCGGCAATCAATCGCATGGCTGAGGCAAAGGGTGCCGTGGAGTTGTTGCTCGCCGAAGCCTACTCGCGGCGCGATGAAGTTGGACTCATCGCCTTTCGTGGCACACAAGCCGAGGTGCTGCTGCCGCCGACGCGCGCCATCGCCGCGGCAAAGCGCGCGCTGGCGGCATTGCCGGGCGGAGGCGGCACCCCGCTTGCCAGTGCGATTGATTGCGCGCGCGATCTCGTGATGCAGTCGCGGCGTGCGGGGAACGACACCGTGGTGGTCTTTCTCACCGACGCCCGTGCAAACATTGCTCGCGACGGAACGCCGGGACGTCCGCAAGCGGAAGCCGACGCGATCGCCTCTGCGCAAGCATTGCGCGCGCTCGGCGGGACGACACTCGTGATTGACACGGCCCCACGCCCTGGCGAGATCGCCCAGCGACTCGCCGCGGCACTCGGTGCACGATACGTCGCGCTTCCGCGCACCGATGCCGTGGGCATCCATCGCGCCGTGAGTGCCGCCCTGCCGAGCGCTGGGGCATGAAGCAGACCGCACGGGCCATTGGAATCGTCATTCTGTTCTGGTGGGCGGCGACCGGCGTCATCATCGCGATGCAGGCCAACGCGGCAACGCGATTCATCGGTCTCATTGTGGCCACCGTGCTCGCCGTCGTTGGCGTCGCGGAATTGCGCGCCGTGCGCGACGATGTCTCGCCCTCGGGGATTCGTCGTGCCTTTCTCGGGGGAGCGATGCTGTGGGCGTGGGTCTCCGCCAGCTTTTACGGCGGCTACATCACCGGTATGCATCCGACTGGCCCCGTGGCGGCGGCGCCGTCGTGGGCTGCGGTCTGGCCGGCAATTGCCGCGACGCTTGTCAGTGATGCCGCCGCGCTGCTGATCCTGATTGGCGGCTTCGTCGGAGACCGCGATGCAAAGAACCGCACGGGCATCTGGACCCTCGCGCTCTTTTGGGGAGTGCAGCAGGTCGCCAAGCTCAATGTGTTCTTTGGCGTGGAGAACCCAGCGGCGAACTTTCTGCCACCGCATCTCTCGTACTTGCGCCAGTTCTTTGGTCCACCGGTGAACTCACCGTTCTTGACGGCCAGCACGATCGTGGTGGCGATGGCGCTGCTCGGGACCGCGGTGGCGGCGCGGCGCGCACCCAGCGAGGGCCGCCGAGAGGCGGCCACCATCTACGCGACGATCCTCGGCCTCGCGGTGCTCGAGTTGATCGTCTTGGGCGTCACGTTGGAGTCGACGCCTTGGGATTCATTCCTGCGGGCGCGGGGCAGCTGAGTCGGTCTTCGGAAAGACCTTGCCGGCCGGATCGAGCAACGCCACAAACGATTTCACCTGCGTCGGGCCGAACGAGCTGACGGCGATGCGCTGTTTCGTCAGCGGATCATCGAGTGTGACGCGGCCATCCTGCCACGCGGTCAGCAGGAACGGCGCATCGTGCGGGAGCTTCATGATGCGGCGACGATCGGCCAAGGCGCGCAACGAGCCGCGCAGAAATCCGTTGGTGCCGGACGGGAGCGTCAGGGCCAGCTCGCCGGTGGTGCCATCAATCACGAGAATGCCACCGTCCGGTGCATCATCGAACGCGAGGCTGCGCTGGGCAACAGCCGCGCCGTATTCGTCGCGCGACTTGCCAATCCCGAACTGCGAGGCCAACACCGCCAGCGTGAAGGTCGCCAGCACAAGCATCACCGCCACGCGAAGAATGGGCTTCGGCGGCGTGAGCTGCGGCATCGCGGAGTCTGAACCAGGCTCCGCTTCGAAATGGATTTCGGTGCTCATGCGTCCTTCGCCGGCACGGCGAGTACGGCCGCGCGCAACACCTCACCGACGGTCACCGGATCCGTGAGCCCGCGCAGCAACGGCTCGGGATGCGAGAACTGCCAGGGCCGCACATGCGGAAAAAGTACGATCCACGCAATCGACTCCTTCTTCGTGAGCTGCACGGCAATCTGTCCGCTCCGGTCGGGGAACTCGCGCGCGCTTGCGCCCTCGACGTAGTGCAGCGGCACATTGATCGTGAGCGGAAAGATGACGCCGAAGCGCATCACGATGCGCCGATCGGTAATGGCATAGATCGTGCCGCCCGCGATGGCTCGCGCGAGCAGCCACGCACCGCCAATCACGCCACCGACCAGCATGAGCTGAATGCCGAGCGTGGCCCAGAACTGCTCGGTGTTGACCTGCGTGCGATTCACGGCCACCCACCAGAGTACCATGGCACCGAGGTAGGCACTGAGTGGACGCATGTAAAACAGATGACGCGCGAGGGCGCGGGCAGACGGTGCGCCCTCCCACAGAATGCGCTCGCCGGGGGGAAGCGCTTCGCTCACACCGCGGACGCGCGCACGAGCAGGCTCGCGCGCGACATCCGTGACCCCGGGGGGGAGGGTCGTGGCGGTCATCAGATGAACGGCTCCGCGCGGTCCGGCGTGGCGTAGAGATGTCCACCCGCGTAGTAGGCCATAATCTTGTCCTCTTCGAGCAGCGTGATGCGATCATCGCGCTTGGTCTCGGGGACATCGGCGAACTGCGCCGCGGTGATGGCCTTCACGATGACGTGATCGTTGCCCCAGAGGCCGAAGTGCGGCCACTGCACGTACGGCACGGGCAGCAGCTTGTGCTTGTCGCTCCCCGTGAGCTTCATCTCGTAGTAGCGCACCTGCGGCTCGGACTTATCAACCCAGAGGTCCACGATCTCGCCGGCGATGTTGCCATCGCACGCCTTGACCGGCAGTCCACGCGGATCGGGATCGCCCGCGGCAATCGTGAAACTCGGTGCCACCCGCATCGGGATGATCTTCGCTTCGCCATGCGCCGTGAGATCCGGCACGTCAGCGCGATTGGCCCACGCGGCCGGCCCCACGCCGTCAACCATCGGATTCCCGGTCGGAATCAGCGGCGAACCGTTGAAATCATCCACTGGCACTGCCTTGATGTCCGACATCAGTGAGTCCCCTCATCGGTGTGCTTGGTGGAGTGCACGAATTCCTTCTTGGGAGGAACGGTCGGCCATCCCTCGCGCGGCCCCTGCGGTGAATCAAGCGGATAGCCCTCACGCTTGTCCTCGCGCCGAAGGTAAATCACCAGCCCGACGAAGAATGCCCAGAACGTGTACAGGGCAATCTGTGCACCATCGATGTACTCCATTGCCGCTCCTCCCCGTGTATGACGGAACGATGCTGCGCTATGTGCGCTCGGCTAGGCGGGAAGATCCGCCAAGCCAAACTCCCCGTTCGAGCCGCGACGAATCGCGCCCGACCGGACCAACCGCACGAGGGGGCCAAGGGCCACCAGTGCGCCAAACAACAACAAGGTTTCGATATGGTAGACCACGCTGTACGGGACGGCCGGATCCGCGAGCGGTCCCGTAATGCGTCCGTCCTGCACCGCGGTGGTCATCGCGTCGCGAATCAAACCGGCAGTCGCCATCGACAGCCCCTCGGACGTCGCGAAGACCGCGCCCCATGCACCAAGCGCGATGCCGTGCTGCGTCGAATCGCGCAGCCCCATCGCGGTGCTGAGCGTGCCAACCGCGAAGAGCCCCTCACCCATCCCCATCAGGAAGGAGCCGCTCACGAAGAGTCCCGACGACTGCAGCGGCGCCGCAAAGATCACCGCCACGAAGCTGATGACGCCGATCACCGCACCAAGGGCCGCGACGCGCACGGGATCGCTCCCCCGCTCCATCATCCGCGCCGCGAGTAGGAAGGCAAGAAGCGCACCTCCTGCGGCAATGCCGGTGAGCGTCGTGGTCTGTGCGACGCTCCAGCCTAGGATCTGCCCGCCGTACGGCTCGAGCAGGACGTCCTGCATGTTGAAGGCAAAGAAGCCGATACCCGTGGCCACGAGGAGGCGCACCGCATTGCCCCCGGCCACGAAGGTCGCCCACGCCTCACGGAACTTCGGACGGCGCACCTCGTCGCCCACCACCAGGGTGGACGGACCGCGCGCCTCCTGCTTCCACAGCGCCACGAAGTTGCACACGATCGTGAACACCGCCGCACCCTGAATCACCTGAATCAGGCGAAGCGGAGTGAAATCACGGAGCAGCGTGCCAAGCAGGAAGGCACTAATCACCGCGCCGAGCAACATCATCACGTACATCAGGGCCACCACACGCGGGCGCTTGGCCTCGTCGGCCAAGTCGGTCGCCAACGCGAGTCCGCTCGTCTGCACGGTGTGCGCACCGGCACCGACGAGGAAGAACGCCAGCGCGGCTCCAACGTAGGGAACCCAAGCCGGCCCATTCGCCTGGTCGCCGCCGAGCAGTAGCAGGGCGAATGGCATGATGGCCAATCCACCAAACTGCATGAACGATCCCACATAAATGAACGGGACGCGCTTCCACCCCCAGTAGCTCCGATGCGTGTCCGATCGAAACCCGATCAACGCGCGGAACGGCGCCACAAGCAACGGGATGGCGATCATCACCGCGACAATGAACGAGGGCACCTGCAGCTCCACGATCATCACGCGGTTCAGCGTGCCATAGAACAACGTCGTCGCCATGCCCACCGTGAGCTGGAACAGGCTCAGTCGCAGGAACCGCGAGAGCGGCACTTCCGCCGACGCGATATCCGCGAACGGCATGAAGCGCGCGCCCACGAGTGCCAGGGACTTCACGAAGGGCGAAACCGGCTTGGCGCTCACTGAATCACCACACCGGCTCAAGACGGAAGTTCACCGGCAACTCCGCATGCTTTGCCGGCAGTACGAACAGGCGCACGAAGGTCACGCCATTGTCCACCTTGGCCAGCGCAGACTTGATGCTCCCCATCACGCCGCCCTGCTTCTGCGCGGCTTCGATCTTGTGCATGTTCTGATGCATCCGCTCGAACAGCGCCCACAACTTGGGGTTGTCCACGTCAATCGTGACCGGGAAGCACTGCTTGGCGATGGTGTTCGTCAGCGTGATCACCTTGCGATCGAAATCGTCCACGTCAAAGCCGAGCGCGTGGAAGAACGTCAGGCGCGCATGATCGCGCACGTACATCGTGGCGAACACGGCCAGCAGGAAGAAGCGAATCCACAGCTTGTTGCCCCCCTGCAGGAACTGCGGGTTGGCGCGCATCAGGACGGCAAAGGCCTCCCCGTGACGGAACTCGTCGTTGCACCACTCCTCAAACCACTTGAAGATTGGGTGGAACCGATACTCCGGATGCTTCTCCAGCTGACGGAAGATCGTGATGTACCGCGCATAGCCGATCTTCTCGGACAGATACGTGGCGTAGTAGATGTACTTGGGCTTGAAGTAGGTGTACTTCTTGGCCTTCGTGAGGAACGAGAGATCCACCGCCACCTTGAAGTCGGCGAGCACGTGGTTGATGAACCCGGCGTGCCGGCCCTCGTCGCGGCTCATGAAGCCGAACAGGTCGCGGATGTCCTTGTTCTTCACGCGCTTCTTGATCTCCGCGTACAGAATGCAGCCGGAGAACTCGGCCGTCACCGAGCTCACGAGGAACTCAATGAACGCCTTCTGCAGCTCGGGAGGCCAACCGGTCCAGTCGAGATTCTCGAATTCCGGCGTGCGCTTGAAATGGGTCTTGTTGGGATCGCGACGGAACTCCGCGACCAGCTCATCCCAATCCGTGCGGAGCGGGGAGATGTCGAGACGGTCCATCTCGGCGAAATCGGTGGTGTAGAAGCGCGGATTGAGAACGGCATCATCCGTCGCGGCCTTGGTGGCCTCGTTCACTTCCTTCACGGGGGGGGACATTGTGGCTTCGTACATGATCAGCCCTCGAATCCGACTTCATAGAGTTCAGTGATGCCGCTCGTCCCCAACACGCGGACAAGAACGCGGCGCGGCCAGCTCGCCTGATGCACGGTCGCCGTGGCGGCCATCGTCCGCTTCTCGCCGAGGGCGATACGCGACGGGGCGCCATGGACCAGCACTTCGTCCCCTTCGTTCACGAGCACGCCTTCCAACTCGACGTGGGCATGGAACTCCTGGGGCGTCGACTCAAGGTCGATCGTGCATGCCACCTGTCGTGTGCGGCGAAACACGGCCCAACCGCTTAAGGCAACGGCGGCAATGATGAGAGCAACCCAGCCGATCATGACTGCCTCCCGGGGGTGAACTGCAGTTCCATCGCCTGCGAGGTGTAGAACCCGCTCTTCACGACCTGCGTGCGCACCCCGTGCCACTCGGGGAGCGCAACCTGCAACGCACGACGCAACCCGTCCTCGGGCATCGGCACGATGCGCGGCGCGCGATCGCTCCGCGGAAAAAACTTGCCCGCCGCGTGCATCACCGCGAGCAAGGGGGTGCGTGGGGCAAAGGTCCAGACAAAGCTGCCCGTCACTCGCGGGGCCAGCGCGTGCAGCGCGGCCACGGCGTCGGGCACTTCATAGTGAATCAATGAGTCCATCGCGATGACGTGATCAAACACACCCAGCGAGGGGTCGAGCATGTCGCCGCTTCGGAAATCGATGCTGCCGCGCAGGTTCGACTGCGCCGCCCGCTGACGCGCGACATCCACGAGTGTCGCAGACAGATCAATCGCCACGACCTCAGCACCACGGCGCGCCAACTCCACCGCCGCCGCACCGGTGCCGCAACCGGCATCAAGCACTCGCGTGCCCACCAGATTCGTCGGCAGCCACGAGAGCATCAACGACCGCATCTGGTCGCGCCCCGCGCGCACCGTCGCACGAATGCCGCTCACCGGCGCATCCGAGGTGAGGGTCTCCCACGACTTCGCCGCCGTGCGGTCGAAGTACTCGTGCAGCCAGGTGCGCGTACGCGTGTAGCCCCCCGTCGGACCAGCGACGGTGTTCGGCGTGTGCGTGTCCTGCGCGGGCGTGGACATCAATCGTAACCGAGCAGGTCGAAAATGTCGCGATCCTTCAGCGGCGTGCCCAGCAGTGGCGGCAGGCCGTCGGCCATGCTCTGCGCAATGCGCATGTACTCGTCCTGCGCCACCTGCACTTCGGGGGTGCTCTCCATCTCAAAGATCGTGCACTTCTTGAGTCGGCTCCGACGAATCGCGTCGAGGTCGCGGAAGCGCCCAGTCAGCTGAAGCCCGGTCTTCGAGTTGAACTTGTCAATCTGGTCGGTATCCGCGCTGCGATTGGCAATCACGCCGCCCAGACGCACCGCATAGTTCTTTGACTTCGCCTGGATGGCCGCCATGATCCGATTCATCGCAAAGATCGAATCAAAGTCATTCGCCGTCACGATCATCGCGCGCTGCGCATGCTGTAGCGGGGCCGCGAAGCCGCCGCACACCACGTCGCCGAGCACGTCGAAGATCACGATATCGGTGTCTTCCAGCAGGTGATGCTCCTTGAGCAGCTTCACCGTCTGGCCCACCACATAGCCACCGCAGCCTGTGCCCGCCGGCGGTCCGCCCGCCTCCACGCACTGCACCCCGCCGAATCCCGTGTACACGAAATCCTCGACCTTCAGCTCTTCCGAGTGAAAGTCCACGCTTTCGAGCACGTCAATCACCGTCGGCACCATCTTCTTCGTCAGCGTGAAGGTGCTATCGTGCTTCGGGTCGCACCCGATTTGCAGCACACGCTTCCCGAGCTGCGAGAAGGCGGCGCTCAGGTTCGACGACGTCGTCGATTTGCCGATCCCTCCCTTGCCATACACCGCGAAGACCTGGGCCCCGGTGATCTTCTCCTCGGGGTCGAGATGGACCTGCAGTGACCCTTCGCCATCCTCGCGGCCCGTCAAGACCGGCAGTTGCATCGATGTTGCCACGCGCTCTGCTCCTGTAAAGTTCATTCCGACTCGCACCGGGTCCGTCCCGCTGCGTGCTCCCATGCCACCGGGATCACGCCACCGCGTGGACGCCCTCAAGCCGGTCTTCCAATTCCTCCGCGGCGTCCCGGAGCTGCGCGAGAATCTCCTCGCTCGGCTTCCAGTAACCACGGTCGTTCGCTTCCAGCAGTCGCTGCGCCATGCCTGACGCCGCATTCGGATTCGCCTTCGCCAACCGCTCCCGCATCACGGGATCCAGCACGAAGGTGTTCGTGATATCGGTATAGACCCACTGCGGCACATTCCCCGCCGTCGCCGACCAGCCCAGCGTCGTGGACACATGCCCGGCGATGTTGCGCGCGCCTTCATAGCCCTGCGCGAGCTGCGCCTCGTACCACTTTGGGTTCAGCATGCGCGTCCGCGTCTCGAGCGAGACCTGCTCGCCCAACGTACGAATCTTCCCACCCTTCCCCGTGTGGTCGCCGAGGTACACCGGCACTTCGGCGCCCTTCGCCCGCGTGATCACGCGATTCATCCCACCGAGCGATTCGACATACTGGTCAATGTCCGTCGCGCCCAGCTCCACCGAGTCGAGATTCTGGAAGGCGATATCCGCACCGCCAAGCGCACGCTGCATCAGCGCCGCGTTGGCCTTCGCTCCCGGCTTTACGCCGTACGCAAAGCTCTTGCGCTGCACAAACTGCTCGGCGAGCTCGTCTTCCTCCGTCCACTGACCGGTGTCCACGAGGAGATTCACATTCGAGCCGTAGGCGCCATCGTTGTTGCTAAAGACCCGGAGCGCGGCGGTTTCAAGATCGCAGCCCAGCGCTTCCTGGTGCGCGAGCGTGTGCTTGCGGATGTAGTTGAGCTCCGTCGGTTCATCAGCCTGCGAGGCGAGCAGCGCGGCCTCGGCGAGCAAACGCACCTGCAGCGGCAACAGGTCACGGAAGATGCCCGAGAGCGTGCAGACCACGTCAATGCGCGGACGGCCCAGCGATTCGATCGGCAGGAGACGGGCACCGGCAAGGCGGCCGACGGCATCGAAGCGCGGCGCGGCACCCATCAGCGCCAACACCTGCGCGATTGGGGCCCCTTCCGTCTTCATGTTGTCCGTGCCCCAGAGCACGAAGGCCACGGTCTCGGGCATCGCGTGCCCATCGGCCAGGTGACGCTCAAGCAGCAGGTCGGCGCGCTTCCGCCCGTCAATCAGTGCGTAGGCACTCGGGACCTTGTACGGATCAAAGCCGTAGAGATTGCGCCCCGTGGGGACAACCTTCGGCGTGCGCACCAAGTCGCCACCGGGAGCCGGCGGCACATAGCGCGCATCGAGCGCGCGCAGGATGCCTGGAATCTCGTGGTCATCGGCCAGCAAGCGGTCGAGCTCCGCGAACTCCGACTCCGCCATCGGCACCGGCATGGATTCGCGAATCGCGTCAATCGTTTCCTTGCGGGCCTGCGCCGGCATCCCTTCGCCGACCACGTGCAGTCCCATCGGAATCAGCGAGTACTCAAGCTCGAGCAGCTTGCTGCGCACTTCGGCCACACGCTCACGTGAGTCACCGTTCCACTTTGGGTCTGCCTTGCAGAGATCAAGGGCTGCGGCCTGCAGTTGCAGCATCTCGGCCAGCTCGTGGTCGGGATCATCCTGCGCGCGGAAGGTGTCGAGGCTCGACTTGAGCGCGGCGAGATCCTTGTACAGGCCAGCCTGCGCAATCGGCGGCGTCAGGTAGCTCACAAGGGTCGCGCCACCACGACGCTTGGCAAGCGTTCCTTCCGACGAATTGTTTGACGCGTACAGATACACATTGGGCAGATCGCCAATCAATCGCTCCGGCCAGCAGCTGTCGGTCAGACCGACCTGCTTGCCCGGCATGAACTCGAGCGCACCATGCGTGCCGAAGTGCAACACGACATGCGCACCGAAGTCCTCACGCATCCATCTATAGAAGGCACAGAAGGCATGCGTCGGGGCAAAGTTGCCCTGGAAAAGGAGCCGCATTGGATCCCCTTCCCAGCCAAAGGCCGGCTGCACGCCCACGAACACATTCCCAAAGACTTCGCCCATCACAAACATGTCGCGCCCATCGGTAAGCTGACGGCCAGGGGCAGCGCCCCAGACGGCCTCGAGCTCCTTCAGGAAGGGCTCACGACGCACATGCGATTCCGCGCTGACGCGCGCCGCGACATTTGCCGGCGCGCCCGTCTGCTGCGCGTTGCCTTCGGTGATGGCCTTGCGGAGCGCATCCACGCTTTCTGGGACATTCACCGTGTAGCCCTCGCGGCTCATCGCCGTGAGGACGTTGAAGAGCGACTCAAAGACGGCGATATATGCCGCGCTCCCGGTGTTCCCCGCGTTCGGCGGGAAGTTGAA
>JANLTT010000219.1:0-9706 GCA_031363115.1 Gemmatimonas sp. | reverse complement strand
GTTGAAGCTTCTCGACCGGAAAATCGCGCAGATGGGCGGCCTTGCGGAGCGCCAGCTCGTGCAGGCCATGGATGCGCTGGAGCGCCGCGATCCAAAGCTGGCGGAAACGGCGGTCGCCACGTGGGCGCCGCCGGTGCAGCGGGTCTTCCGGGCACCAATGGCACCAATGGAATCGACGGTGCCGTGGGCGCCGCCGGTGCAGCGGGTCTGCCGGGCACCAATGGCACCAATGGGATCGACGGTGCCGTGGGTGCGGCCGGTGCAGCGGGTCTTCCAGGCACCAATGGAATCGACGGTGCAGTCGGTGCGGCCGGCGCAGCGGGCCTGCCGGGCACCAACGGCACCAATGGGATCGACGGCGCCGTGGGCGCCGCCGGCGCAGCGGGTCTTCCGGGCACCAATGGCACTAATGGCACCAATGGAATCGACGGTGCCGTGGGCGCCGCCGGTGCAGCGGGTCTTCCGGGCACCAATGGCACCAATGGCACCAACGGGATCGACGGTGCCGTGGGCGCCGTCGGCGCCACCGGACCGTCCGGCATTCTCGCCGTGCGCTCCGGCACCGTCACCGTCGTCGGCGCACCCCTCACCTTCAGCGTCACCTTCTCCACGCCAATGGCCGACGCAAACTATAGCGTCTCGCTCATCACGAACGGCATCACCGGAACCGCCGTCGTCACCTTCGGCTGCATGTGGCACATCGACAATCAAAGCACCACCGGCTTCACCTTCAGCTGCCGCGACGCAACGGCAGGTGGCACGGCGTATGCACTCGTCAATGCATCCGTGATCGCATACATCGCGATGCCGCACCAGTAATGACGCCGAGCTTTCCACGTCATGCGCTCAGTCTGAGAATGATCGCGCCCCGCCTGCTCGTCCCGCGCGAAACCATCGCACCGTATCGACTCGGCACCCTGCCGACCGGCCGTGCGATGGTCACCACCGACCTCGGCTTCGCCCGTGTGCCCGCCGTGCAGATGTTTGCAATGATTGCCGACGTGGAGTCCTGGCCGACCTATCTGCCTCACTATCGCTGGGTCCGCATGATCGAACGCGACGGCCAAGGCGGTGGCATCGTCGAGATGAAGGCCGTGCGCCCCTTCGGCCCGCTGGGCTGGCCCACCTTCTGGCGTGCAAGCATGGAAGTCGATGCCGCGCGCGGGAGCGTACGATTCAGGCACATCGGTGGACTCACGACCGGGATGGACGTCGAGTGGACCTGCCAAAACGTGGTGCGCGGTGATTCGGCGCAGGGCGGAACGGACGTATCGCTCGTGCATGTCTGGGACGGCTGGCCGATTCCGCTGCTCGGGTCGGCCGCCGCCGTCGTCGGTCCGGCGTTCGTGCACGGGATCGCGTCGCGCACGATGGCCGGACTCATCACCGCCGCCGAGTCGATGTAATGGCTCGCAAAGCAAACCGTGTAGTTAGCGCCGGCATGGGTGCGGTGACGCCACTCGGCGTTGGACGTGATGCACTCTGGGCTGGGTTGCACTCGCGATCCGTCACGGATGGATTCCGCCGCCGCTAGAACTTCCACGTATAGCCGACCCGCACGACCTGGGTCTCGAGGTAATCCGTGCTCACCAAGCGGAAGTCCGTGCCGCGAATGGTCCGTCGGATCTGCATGGTGTTGAGTAGGTCGGTGGCATTGGCGACGATCTCACCGCTGCCGCCTTGAACGCTTCGCCGGAAACCGGCGTCGAGCGAAAAGCGGCGGTCAATGCGTCCCTGCGGCAGGAGGTCGGGGGCGAGATATACGCTGCTCACGCGCGCATCCATGGTCGCCGAGAAGCGAATCGCGGTGTTGAGCTTCAGGTTGCCCGAGACCAACTGCTGTCGTGACGCCGAATATGTGACGGGCACCGGGTACTGATTGACGACCGTGAATGCCCCAACCGTGTTTCGGTACACCGTGGCGTTTGCGCTCAGGGTCACGCGTCCCGAGACTGACTGCTGCCACACCAGCTCGGAGCCGGTGAGCCAACTCCGTCCGGCATTCTGGAAGACGTTGTACAGCAGGACGCTGCCCGGCGCCTGGGTGGCAATGCGCGTGATGGTGGCATCTGTCATCCGCCGGTACGCGGCGGCGTAGAGGCTTCCGCTCGGCCAACTCGTCTTGTAGCCGACATCGAGGGAGGTCGTGAACTGCGGACGCAGTCCTGGGTTGCCAACCTTGATGAGTTCCGGCTCGTCGTACTTGGGAAAGATGCGGATGTCGACTTCGTTTGGGCGATCGACGCGGCGATTGAAGAAAACCGAGAGCTTGCGGTCCTCGTCGAACTTGTAGGCGAGGCGGATGCTGGGGAACGGCTGCACGTAGCGATAGCCATCGCTCTCGTAGGTGTTGTGATTGGGATTCACCTCGTAATCCACCGCAACATTCTCGACGCGGAGTCCGCCTTCGATCTCAATCGCCTGACTCTCGAACACGTAATTGGCATACAGCGCGGGAATCGTCTCGCGGTAGTCGGCCCAACCACCCGCTCCGCTGTCAATCGGCGACTGAGCACCCGGGAAGAACTGCATGTTGACGGGAATCGAGCGATAACGCCCCTTGAAGCCGGCCTCGACACGTCCCTGGCGAAGCGGACGCGTGTAGTCAACGTTGATGTCGAGCACATGTTCGTCCGAGAGCAATGCGAATGCATCGCGCCCAGTGAATGCGGGGAGCGTATTGGTGAAGAAGTACCGCTCATCCTCACGGTGGAACGAGTAGTTGCTCGTCACCATGAGTGAGTGCCCTGGCTGCTGGAAGCGTCGCGTGAAGACAGCCGATCCAAAGGCGGTGTACTTTACCTCGTCTTCGAGGAACTGCCAGAGGCGGTAGCGATTCGTGAGGTCGTCGCGGAAGTAGGGATTGTCGCCCTCGTCGAGAATCTTCTCGCGATTGAACAGCCCCGATACGCTCAGCGTGTGCAGGTCATCAAAGGCGTGGTCCACCCCCGCGCTGACGGTCGCGTAGTCGGTGCGGCGATTGCGCTTGACCTGCTGAATGATCACTGCCGTGTCGCCATACGTGCGCGTGGCAAACTCATTCTTGTTCAGGGTCGGACTGTAGAGCCAATCGCCGCGCAGAAAGCTGTTGGTGCGCCGCTTCCGATAGTTGATGGCGACCGAGGGATTGAACTTGGGCGTCGCGCGCGACTGAGGGCGAATGGTCGGGAGGTTGGCACGCTTCTCCCACAGCGCCCCCGCGCCTCCCGTCACCCCGATAGTGCCGTTGAATCCTTCCTGCTCCTCCTTCTTGAGGATCAGGTTGATTACACCGGCGCTGCCATTGGCGTCGTAGCGCGCACCGGGATTGTTAATGATCTCAATGCTCTGGATCGCCGAGGCTGGAAGATTCTCCAGTCCGTTCTGCGAGCCAAAGCCGGTGAGCGCGGTCTGCTTGCCATCAATGAGCACAATGACCTGTGGGCTTCCGCGCAGCAGCACCTTCCCGTCCTGGCCGACAGTGACGCCAGGGAGTGCAGCCATGGCCTGCAGCACCGAGCCCCCCGCCTGCGCGATATTGTCCTCCACGCGGTATGTCTTGCGATCCATCGCACTCGCAACTTCGTCCGCGGTGGAGGTCACGACCACTTCCTTCAGCTGCGTGGTGGTGGCCGTCATCGGCAACAGGCCAAGGTCGAGGTAGGCGCTTAGCTCACCGACCAGCACTCGTTGACGGAGCGGAGCGTAGCCAATTCGGCGCGCTTCGAGCAGGTACACGCCGCGCGCGAGTCCGGTGAAGGTGAAGGCCCCGGTGGAGTCGGTCAGTCGTCCAGCGACGAAGGCGCTATCCTGCTCGGTCTTGAGTTGGACGGTCAGAAAGGGGATGCCAGCCTTGGACTGTGCATCCTGTACGCGCCCAAAGAGCGTGACCGCGCGCCCGGGGGACTGCGCCGAGAGGCTCCCCGCCGCGAAGAGCGAGAGGAGTACGAGCACGCGGAGCATGTTGCGTAGCGGAGTCAACGTGAACTTCACGGGCTCGTCGAATAGGGTTGCGGCCACAAATCGGGCGCGCGGCAGAGCCCACCCAAGCTAGTGAGCCACACTCGCACGCAGAGTCAACGCTCGCGCCGCCTATTCCGTTGCCGCTCCCCGCGCTCGCGATCGCCGCTCTCCCCGCCCTCGCGCCCGCCGGAGTGACACGACACGCAGTCCGAGATATCCGACCGATTCACTTCGCCCCGATGCTCACGCTCAATACTCGCCGGCGTGTGCGCGTGGCAACCGTAGCAGGTGTAGACCCTGTAGTTCGACGTGTCGGTGTGGCAGGTCGTGCAGGTGCTGCGCTGTTCCTCTCGGCCATGATCGATCGGGAAGACGCTGTGCTCAAAGGTCGCGTCGTCCCAACGGGTCGTATTGTGGCACGAGGCGCAGTCGGTTCCGTACGATCCCTTGTGCTCATCATCGAGCTCGTGACAGCCGACGCAGGTCTTCGGCGTGTTCTTATAGCTCGGCGCGCCACCTTCCGGCACATGGCACTGCGCGCATTCCACCTTCGCATGCGCGCCATCGAGCGGGAACCCAAAGCGTGCATGCTCCGCGCCCAGCCCATCGAAGCGCGTGAGGTTCGCGTCAGGGCCCGCGTGCTCGATATGGCAATTAGTGCAGTTCCCCGTCGCGGCGAAGGCGCCATGCAGCGAGGTCGAGTCCTTCAGCTCTTGTTGAATATCCGTGTGGCACTGCACGCAGAGCGCACGCATCGTGGTGCCGCTCATCGGGCCCGCGTGGCACGAGGCGCAGTCGCGCGTGAGCGCAGCGTGAGACGACACCCCACCCATCACCACCGAACCGCTGTCCCCTGCGTGCAATCCGCCGGGTGAGAACATGCCGCCACCAAAACTCGCAATCGCCGCCGCCACCGCGATGACGGCGATCAGCGCCACGGTGAGACTCGAACGAGCGAGCAGGGGAGCGGGCATGGGGCGTGCTACCGGGAGAACGTCGCGTACCACAGCGCCGCGACGATGTGAACCAGCGCGAGCACCCAGAGTGCGGCGCTCATCGGAATATGCAGATACCACCAGCCACTCAGGGCGCGACGCCAGAGCACGGCTCCGCCTTCGGCCTGCCAATCGGCGCGCAACACCTCTTCCTGATGCCGCACCACCGTCATCTCGCGACGAATGCGATCACGTTCAGCGGGGTCGGGATCGCCCTGGCGCAACAGCTCGGCGTTGCGCGCCTCGAGGCGCGCCAACTCGGCGTCGAGCATCGCGGCGCGCACGGGGTCGGCCGTCGTCACCAATCGCGGCACCGCGGTGTAGACCGCGCGCCCAATCATTCCGCTCGCGACGACAATCACCATCACGAGCGTGAGCCAGCCAGCGAGTCCGGCGAAGGCCAAGCCCGAGTGCAGAATCACGAGATACGGCCCGAGCAGCCCAGCGAGCACATGCCGCTGCATCGCCGAGCGCATGGCCACGCCACCGGCGTCCTGTGCGCGCTTGCGACGCGTGTAGTCCACTGCCGCCACCAGCATGAGTAGCACGCCGAGCACGCCAAGGAGATGGCCCGGCACCGTGCCGGCCCAGTTCGTGCGAAAGACTTCGCTCCGCGCGACGACAAAGAGCGTCGTCGCGAGCAGTGCCGCGATTCCCGCCGCGGTGGCCTCAGCGATGCGCGGCTGCATGATCCCCCACGTGGTGTGCGCAGAAGTCGAGCAACAGTTCCATGGCGTTGTCCGGCGCGGCCTCGAGTAGCGGACGCAATGAGGAGATGTCCACCTCTTCGCCAATGAGATGCGCGAGGGGACGCGATACCGACTGATCGCCCATCACGACGGCGCCGACAATCGTGCGTCCACTCACTACGACGCGCAGTCTATCGCTACGCCGTGCCGCACTCACGCTCCAGGCCTCCGCGTCGGCATTCCATCGTTCGCTCTGTCCACGCGTGAGCGTCAGCAGGTCGGGGTCCGTGCCCTGGCCAACCGCACCGATGATCGTCACCGTGATGCCACCCACCTTGGTGACGTTGATTGGTGGACGCTTGCGATGGGCCACGCGTACGCCAGCCATGTTGAGTCCGGCAATGCGGCCCTGCTGCAGCGCGCTGGCCCAGAGCGTGTCCATGCTCGAGGTCTGAGTGACCGGGTCATAGACCTGCGCGCAGTCGCCCGCGGCGAATACGTCCGGCGCGCTCGTCTCGAGAAACGCCGACGTGAGAATGCCTCGCTGCGTCGAGATGCCCGCGCTGGTGGCGAGTTCGAGCCGCGGACGCACACCAATGGCGACCGCCAGCATCTCGCAGGGAATGCGAAGCCCACTCTCAAGCGTGACGCCAACCAGTTGGCCGCGATCGCCAATCGCCTCTCGTACGGCGGCGTGGCGATGCAGGTGAACGCCCGCAGCGAGCAATCGCGCCTCGACAATCGCCGACTCCACGGGATCGAAGACCTTCGACCAATACCGTTCGCCGCGCATCAGGTAGTGCGTGGTCACGCCCTGCGCGTGGAGTCCATCCACGAGCTCGAGCGCGGTGCTCCCGCCTCCCACCACGACGGCCGAACCCGCCGCACGACTGCGCTCCACGAAATCGCGCGCTTCGGCGAGTCCATCCACCTGCACGACTCCGCCAAGTGTTGCGCCGGGAAAGTCGGCGGGAATGGACGTCGCCCCGGTCGCAATGAGCAGTCGGTCGTAGCGCAGCAGGCGATTCCCCGACGCCACGAGTTCGTGTTGCTCGGGTCGCAGCTCAAGAGCGTCCGCCACGAAGCGTTCGATACCGAGCGCGGCGATCTCCTGCGGCGTGCGAATGTGCAGTCCGTTTTCGAGGACTTCACTCGTGAGCAGGTAGGCGAGTCCGGGGCGCGAGTAGAATGCACCCTCTTCGCGACTCACCAGAGTGATGCGCGCGTCGGGATCGGCGCTGCGAATCGACTCCGCGGCGCTGAGTGAGGCGATGCCTGATCCAACGAGGACGTGGTGCCGACTCATGGGGCACGCTCGAGCAGGCGGAACGAAAGGGTTCCGCGTGGGCAGCGCGCCACGCAGCTCCCGCACATCAGGCAGCGGCTGTCGGTGACCGCGCGTCCCTTGCGCGCGACGGCGCGGACATCAATGCCGCTGGGGCAGCTGTGCGAGCAGATGCCGCACTCAACGCATCGGCCGGGCTCCGCGACCACGATGCCTTTCCCCAGCAGGCGCACCCGTTCGGCATCAACCGGCAAGGCGGTCGAGAGCATCGAGAGGGAGCGGGATCCTGTGGCGCGGCGCGACATACATCCTCCTAGGAGGTTGTATGAAAGGTATGCCGCGAAGATGAACAGACGGTGAAAGGCGAGTAATCCGCTCATGCACCGCTAGTGAACCTCGTTCCTCCAGCGGTCACCCGGCGCGCGTACGTACCGGCGATACACGTACCCCCACGGAATCGCCAACGGGAAGATCACGAGCCCCATCACATTGGCAAACCAGGTCTCCGCAAAGGCCCCCTCGAGGGTCCCAGCGCTCCGCATCGGCAGTCCGATGGTCACAATCCAGGTGGTTTTCCACGCCAACTCGAGGAAGAGCAGGGGCAGCATCTGCAGCGGGTAGCGAATGCCAATCGCCGACAGCAAGGCCACGGAGCCGAGTAGGCTCCAGGTCACGCCCCGGAAGTGCTCGACCGTCTCGGGCGTCCCGAGCAGGAGCGGCCACGTGATGGAGCCCATGCCGACCAAGATGAGCAGGTAGGTGGCGCGGAGGAGATAGAGCCGGAAGAGCGAGACGTCGTGCATTGGAACTCCTGTGCTCCGGGGAGCCTACGCGACCACTCCGCCCCGTACGTTCCGGAGACCGGCGAGGTTTCCCGGTGCCGACGCTCGCGTATTCTGCTCCCAAGAGCCAAATTTGCGCGATGAAATCCGAAGTCGAACGCCTCACCGCCGCCCTCGCCGACCGCTACCGCATCGAACGCGAGCTTGGCGCGGGCGGTATGGCCACGGTCTACCTGGCCCATGACCTCAAGCACGACCGCAAAGTCGCGCTCAAGGTGCTCCGCCCCGAACTCGCTGCGGTGATTGGCGCCGAGCGCTTTCTCAGCGAAATTCGCACCACCGCCAACCTGCAGCATCCGCACATTCTTCCGCTCTTCGATTCCGGGAGCGCGGAGTCGTTTCTCTACTACGTGATGCCCTTTGTTGAGGGCGAAACGTTGCGCGGCAAGCTGCAACGCGAGCGGCAACTCGGCGTGGATGAATCGGTGCGACTCGTGCGCGATGTCGCCGACGCGCTCGACTATGCGCATCGCCACGGCGTGATCCACCGCGACATCAAGCCCGAGAACATTCTCGTGCATGATGGGCGACCGGTGGTCGCCGACTTCGGCATCGCACTCGCCGTGAGCTCGGCCGGCAAGGGGAGGATGACCGAGACCGGCCTCTCGCTCGGCACGCCGCACTACATGAGCCCCGAGCAGGCCACGGCCGACCGCGACCTCTCGCCACGCAGCGATATCTACAGCTTGGCCTGCGTGTTGTACGAGATGCTCGCGGGGGATCCGCCGCACACGGGTCCTTCGCCGCAGGCCATCCTGATGCGGATTCTCACCGACACGCCGCGCCCGGTGAGCGAGACGCGGACGACCGTGCCGCCGCATGTGGTCGCGGCACTGGGCAAGGCACTCGAGAAGCTTCCTGCGGACCGGTTTGATACGGCGAAGGCATTCGGCGAGGCGCTTGTCACCGAGGGGTTTTCGTATAGCACGCGAGTGGCGCCACGCGGCACTGCCCAGGCTGCAGCGGCAACAGAAACCGGCACAGGCCGCGCTCGCACTCGCGGAGGCGTGCTCGCGTGGACACTTGCAGCAGTCGCGACGGCCGTGGCCGCGTTCGGATGGATGAGGCCAGCGGGCGATCTTCCGCTCACGCGCCTAGATCTCTCCCCTGGAGAAATCGCGGTATCCGCCAACTCGGATATCGTCATCTCCCCCGATGGCGCTATGCTCGCCTTCGCGGGGACGGTTGGCGGCGAGCAAGCCATCTACCTGCGACGGCTCGATGCAGATCCGGACTTCCGGAAGGTACCGGGCACCGAGAGCGGGGCCTTTCCGAACTTTTCCCCCGACAATCTTTGGATCGTGTTCCGGCGACAGAGCGACCGATCCCTCGTGAAGGTCTCGGTGGCGGGGGGAGGCGTGACCACCCTTGTGCCGGCCGGTCCGATTGATCCATACGCGCCTCACTGGGGCGCCGATGATGCAATCGTCATGAGCGGCCCCACTGGACACTATCGTGTCGCGGCGTCAGGCGGCGCGCCGGAGCGACTCCTCAAAGTCGGCGGCATTGCACCCTTCCTCTTACCGGATGGCTCCGGCGTGCTTGGCGTGCAGGGTAGCGGCGTCGTTCTTTATGACTTCGCCTCCGACTCGGTGTATCCGCTCATCTCGAACGCGCGGCATCCCGTGTACGTGAAGAACACAGGGCATCTGCTCTATATCGCTGAGGACGCTGGGCTCTTTGCGGTATCATTGAATCTAAAGGAGCGGCGCGTCACGAGCGCGCCCGTCCGCGTGTTGGACCGTGTCGCGGTCGGGGTCTTCACTCGCGGATACTCCGTGTCCGCCACCGGTATGCTCGTCCATCACGAAGGGGCGGCCAGTACGGGCACCGGCGGCACCAACATTCTCGTGATCGTTGATCCCGGCGCCACTGCCGATACGCTGCGACTACCCACTGGCGGACGAAGCCGGCCACGCTTCTCACCGAGCGGGCATGAGGTCGCATTTGAGA
>JANLTT010000202.1:0-3063 GCA_031363115.1 Gemmatimonas sp. | reverse complement strand
TTCGGCGATGCGCTTGAGTTCGCCGAGGTCCATGACGTAGCCGGTTTCTGGATCGACCTCGCCGGCCACGGTGATTTCGAGCGTGTAGTTATGACCATGCCAGTTCGGGTTGTTGCACTTCCCGAAGGTGGCCTGATTGCGCTCGTCGCTCCACGCGGGGTTGTACACGCGGTGCGCGGCGTTGAAACGAACGAGTCGGGTGGCGGTGACGATAGGCATGACGAAGGGTGGCAGGGCTAGACTAGATTAAGCGTGGGGCAAGCGGGGCGGTTCCGCGAGGGGTGGGGCCTAAAGGCAAACGCTCCGGGCGCGTGGCGACCGGAGCGTCTGCAAAGGTGGGAGCGAAGAGGGTTTTTGAAGCCCTGTCGAATGGATGAGGCCCTCACCCTGGTGGCGACTTCCCGGCGTCCGGGCATGTCGGTTACAGAGATATCGGATCCGTTTCTAAGGACTTATCGGCTCAAAAAATAGATCTCTTCGTCCCGTAAGGGATGTGCGGATAATAGTAGGAGCGGTGTTCGACAGCGTCAATCACTCTTTTCCATCGTGACGACATCATGGACCTATTGACTATTGCCGGTGTCGTGATGCTGGCGTTCTGGGCCGCCGGCACCTTCCTGTGGGAAGCGCCGGGCATCATCCATCTCTTCCTCTCGCTCGGCGTCTTTCTGATTGCCCTCGGCGCAGTCAAGCGTGCCGAACGCGCGCGCAACGGGAAGTAGCGAAGATCCGCGGCGGCTCAGATCTCCCAGTTCGACAGCGCGATGCCGCGCGCCGCGGGTGCCTCGTCGTAACCGCTGAGCGTCATGCGCAGGTCGGTCCACCGCACCCGTGCGCCGTGCGCCACCATCGCGCGAAACGCGGCCCCGTACTCCCCCTGCATGCGGACGGCGGCACGCAACGCACCGCTCCGTCGCGTTTGGGCGCGTAATAGGGCAATCAACGGCGTGAGGTCTGACTCGTCCCGCGTCACGAGCTTGAGCACGCGCATCTCCTCGCGGCTCCGCCCCTCCACCAGCGGGACATCGTGATACAGTGCGTAGCCACGCACCGCACCGGCGGCATCGCGGAGCAACACCACATCGCCAATGCCGTGGCGCAACGTGACGGCAATCTCGCGCGAGTGGTCAACACCCGCCCGCACGCCGTCCGTGAGGGCCGCAAGCTCTTGCAGCAACTCGGCGCGCTCGCCGCTCCCGGACTGACCCAGCAACTCGGGCGGCACGCCGGCCATCCCCTCGACCGTCAGCGTGATGGTGAGACGCGACGGAAGAAAGCCAAGCGAGGCGTAGAAGCCGATGTTGTCCATCGTGCGCGGCATGGTCTCCAGGCCGATGGTCGTGCATCCGGCGCGCTTGAGCCGCTCCACGCCCGCCGTGACGATCTCGCGTCCCAGCCCTCGTCCCTGCAACTCCTCGCGCACGGCGAGCGGCCCCATCCACCCTTCACGTCCGGAGATGTGCGCGAGATTGAAGGCCGCAATGGCGCCGGTGGCATCGCGCCAGAGCATCGCGCCGTCCCCAGCCCCCTCGATGGCGAAACGCCAGATGGCCGGATTCAGCGGCGGCACCCGTACCCCGGCCATGCCGTCGCGACGGTAGCGCTCGCTGAATGCCTCGCTGAAGATGTGATTCAGCGCGACGATCTCGTCAACACGAATCGCAAAGGGCCCACTGATGCGGCCGGCAGCCTCACTCATGCGTCGCTTCCCGCGCCAAGTAGTTCAAGGGCATCGGCGGAGGGATCGGCCATGGTGACGGTGGCGGCACCGGTGGCTTCATCCACGCCCACCTCAATCACGCGGTCAAGTCCATCGCGCACCGCCTCGATATGCGTGATGACGATGACCTGATCGAATCGGTCCTGCAGTCCGCGCAGCAACGACAGCACATTCTGCCGTCGCACCTCGTCGAGCGAGCCGAAGACTTCGTCGAGAATGAGCAGCGAGAACGACTGCCCGGCCCGCTCGGCGATCATCTGCGAGATGGCCAATCGGAGTACGAGGTTGGCGACGTCTTCCTCGCCACCCGAGATGACCGGCTTCGGCACCCCTTCCTCGAGCACGAGAATGCGGTACTTGTCGTCGAGCTCGAGTTCCGTGTAGCGCGCATCGGTGAGCGTGCGGAGCAACTCCGACGCGATCTCCGAGATGTCCGGGCGGAGCTGGTAGTTGAGATCGTTGCGCAGTTCCGAGTAGGCACGGTGCAACTCATCGTGCAATCGGCGATCGTCCTCGAGCAACGCAACCTTGGCCGCGAGCGCCTCGTAGGCCGCCTTTGACTCGGCGGCACGCGCCGCCGCCGCCGCGGCCATGTCGCGTCCCGCCCGCGCCGCGGCGGCCTTCTGTCCCGCCTCCGCGTGCGCGGCCGCCACCCCCTCGTGCAGGCGGCGCAGCTCGCCGTAGTCGCCGTCGGGCACGGCCAACGTGGTGAGACGTGCCGTCGCCTCGCCACGACGACGCAACAAGGTGTCGCGTTGCTGCACGACGCCGTCGCGCTCGCGACGAAATGCCGGCTCCCGCTCAATCCGATTGGACAGACGATTCGCAATCGTGGTGGTCTCAACGAGCCGCTCGCGCTCGCGTTCAAGCGCGCGATGCGCCTCGGCGTCGTAGCCGCTCGGAATGGCCGCGACATCCGCCGCGAGCTCCGCGAGACGCTGCCGCTTGGCGGCTAGCTCGCGCTCCTCGCCCGCCAGTCGCCGCGCATCGCCGCGCACCTCGGCCAAGCGGCGGTCGAGGGCACTGACGTCAGCCTGCAACTTCTTGCGGAGGCCATCGAGATGCTCGATGTCCGCCGGCATGGCCTCAAGCTGGTCACGACGCGTGCGGAAGTACGAACCATCCGCCTCGACCGTTTCCAACTGCGACTCCACCACATCGAGCACGGCGCGGAAGTGCTCCCCGAGTGGGCGCGTGCACGTCGGGCAATTCCCCGCCTCGCCCGTATTGAGCAGGACATCGCGCTGGTCGCGGAGATCGGCGTAGGTGGCGCGCAAGGTGCGCAGGCGCCCCTCGACACTCTCGCGCTCGCGCACCCACTCGGTGCGGCGCAGCTCGAGCTT
>JANLTT010000196.1:0-8204 GCA_031363115.1 Gemmatimonas sp. | reverse complement strand
CTGCCCAGTCCACGCGACGCGAAGTCAGTCCATGCTCCGCGAGCGCCTCCGTGAGGAGGGCGTCATCGCGAAGAATGTTGGCATGATACCAGTCTCCATCTGGCGCCTGCATACCGGCGTAGCGGTGCTCGGTGAGAAGGGCGATCTCGGTGCGTTGGGGCATTCTCGAAACTAGCGACACCACGAAGCCCCTCGTGGGTGCCGCTGGGCAACGCAGCCACCCACATTTCGATGATGAGCACCCACGCGCAGCCGCATCACCTCGAGGGTGTTGAGTCCCTCCTCGGTGAGATTGCCCAATCGCCTGAAGACCTCTCCGGCGAGTTCCTCGGGCGATTGGTGGCGCTCCTCCGTCCCGCGCGGATTCATGGGGCGGCCGAGGCCGCGGCGCCAATCGAAGGGTTCATTGCCCTCCTCGCGGCGCGACCGATGCTCGCCGCCGCGTTCAGCGACCACGTGCGCGCCGTATTGCTCTCCCGCATGCACCGCACGCTGTACGCGGAGTCGGGCATTCTCACGAGCAGCGGCTTCCTCACAGGATTCTGGAGCCGCCTGATCGGGCGCATCCTTCCGCCCGCTGTGGATCCGGACTTCCTGCGCGACCTGGTCACCGAGGTCTTTGACGAGCCTCGCGACGACGAATGGGTCGCGGCCATTCCCACTGGTCTTTGGCTGCAACTGCTGGATTGCGTCGGCTGTTTTGGCGAGGCTTTTGTGCCGGTGCGTGCTCACATGCGGCAGGAGCTGTTCGAAGCGATTCGCATGACCTCGCATCGGCTCGCCGCGCTAGGCATGGAGCCCGTCCTCGTGCGGTACGTGCCTGCGCTGGCGCGCGAGGAATCGCCCTTCCTCGCTCAGAGCGATGAAGTGCGACTCTTCCTCGCACAGCACGCGGACCCCTCGGCCGCACCGGTGCCGCACGATGGGCACCTTGAGGTCCTGCTCTCGCACTGTACAAACTTTGTGGCGCAGATCCGCAAGCGTTCGCATGAGACTGGCGTCGGGGTGAACCTCGTGTTTGTGCTGGCCCGCGCAGAGCAACTCATTGAGCGGCTTCGCGTGCTGCGTCTCCTCGCGGTCCCTGACGTCGGAACGACCGAGGCCAACACCCGCGCGCAGACCGTGGAGTTCATGAGCCTGCTCATTCGCGCGGAGAATCGTCGCAATCGGTTCGGTGAGATCTTTGAGGGCACCACTCAACTCCTCGCCCGACGCGTCACCGAGCATGCAAGCAAGTCTGGCGAGCACTATGTCACGGAGTCGCGCAGCGAGTATGGCGAGATGTTCCGCGCCGCAGCGGGCGCGGGGCTCATCATCGCGGTGATGGCGCTGCTGAAGATCCTCGCGTCCGGGCTCGGGCTTCCCCCGTTCTGGCAAGCGGTGGCCTACAGCCTCATCTACGGACTCGGCTTCGTCATCGTGCACATCCTGCACCTGACCATCGCCACCAAGCAGCCCGCGATGACCGCCGCAACGATTGCCGCCGCCTTGGACCGCACGACCGACCGAGATGCGCGCCTTGAGGACATCGCCAAACTTGCCGCACAGGTAAGTCGCACGCAGTGGGTGTCGATCGCCGGCAATGTCTCGATTGGTTTTCTGACCGCGCTCGCGATCGTCATGGTCGGCGGCGTGTTTCTCGGATGGGAGCCGGTGACGGTCACCAAGGCCGAACATCTCCTGCACGACCTCCACCCGTGGAAGAGCCTCGCGTTGTTCCATGCGGGCATCGCCGGCGTCTATCTCTTCCTCAGCGGACTGATCTCCGGCTACTACGACAACCAATCGCTCTTTCACCGCATTCCGGACCGGCTACGCCGCCTGAAGTGGTTGCGACGCCTGCTGGGTCAACAGCGGCTCGACCGCGTGGCGACGTACGTCGAGTACAACTTCGGCGCGCTCACCGGCAACTTCATCTTCGGCTGCATGCTCGGCTCCACCGGAACCATTGGTGCGTTCTTCGGGCTCCCGCTGGATATCCGGCACGTCGCTTTCGCCTCGGCGAATCTCGCCTATGGGCTGCAGGCGTTCGACTTCCAACTCGACTGGCAGGTAATCGTCATCAGCGCCGTTGGCGTGGTGCTAATCGGAGTCGTGAATCTTGTCGTGAGCTTTTCGCTGGCACTCCGCGTGGCGTTGCGTTCGCGTGGGATCATGGCGGAAGAAACTCGCGGACTCACGTCTCGCGTCCTCGCGCGGCTGCGGTCATCACCGCGCGAGTTCTTCCTGCCGCCGCGTTAAGCGACTGTTATTGCAGGAGCTGACGCTGGCCGAGCACGTAGGGGATGCTCCACATCCGCCAGTCTGACCGCGACTCGGCGCGCTTTTTCCACTCGGCCGATACCGCAGTGCGCAGCTCCGCGGCCACCGCGGGGGCAAGACGATCCGCACCACGGAGCAATGCCGGCAGCGCATCGCCCGAGAGCCTTGCGTGGTACGCCACATCGAAGTCCCTGCCCTGCTCCGCGCGGCGCAGGTTTGTCTCCACCACTCGGCGCTCTGGGTTCACGGCATTGAGCGCACCAAGCCAGACCACCGAGAGCACTAGTACCCCTGGGGCAAATCGCGCACGCTGTCCGCGCAGCACGGTCAGCGCAAACCAGGTGAGCATGATTGCCACCCAGACCAGGACGGCCAGCGCAAAGACGCGGTCATCCGTGAGCCCGTAGAAGCGCAGGTAGAGCGCGAGACGCGTGACGGCGGATACCAGCACCGCTCCCACCAGCATCACCAGCACTTGCCCAAGGATGCGGAATGACTTTCGCTCGCTCTCCGCGTTGCGATCCAACACGTCGTCAGTCACGAGAAGCGCTGCCAGCACGATTCCGCCAATCACGATGAGCTGGAAGAAGCCCTCTCGCGCGTAGTTTGCGATTGTCATGTCGGCCGTGGCTGCGACAAACGCGGCGCCGCCAAAGAGCGTGCGCAGTTGCAGTCCGATCCACGCGCTGAGAAGAAGCGCGAGTCCGCCGAGCAACGGCAGTACGGATGCGAAGGGGACGCCGAGTTCACGCCGGAACATTGTGCCGGTGATTCCCACGGGAACGAGCGAGCCACGAAGCGCTCCCGCCGTGACCCAGGCGGCGGCACCAATGAATAGGAAATCGCCAACGAGTGAGAGTTCAAGCAATTCGCCCGTGTGCTCAACGAAGCCCGCGAAGAGCGGATCAGCCGACGCGAGAAGCCCGGTCACGACGAGCAGAACCGGGGCAGCCACCAGGCTCCCGATGCCGAAGCCGCGATAGGAGCGGCGCGTGCCCGCATCCATCGGCTTGGCGTCGGCATCGCGAAGCACGAGGGTCGGTGCGCCAGCCACCGCGGCGGTGACCGATGATGCAACGCCTATGAGTGCATCGCGTGGCTCGAGCTGCCTGAGCGAACGTCCGCTCGCGCGCCAGGCCACGAGGAAGAGCACCACCATGAAGGCGAAGAAGTCCACGGCATACAGCGACTCCGCATCGCGCAGCACCAGAAGCAACGCGAGCACTCCGGCGCTGCCGTAGAGCATGCGGCGCTCACGCCGCGCGACTGCATCCGACTCCGCTGAGGCTTCGACGACGAACGCCACGCTGAGTACCACGATCACCCAAAGCACGAAGCCCGCGCGCCACGAATTGACCTTCAGGAGCCAGTGGGCAAGCACGCCGAGGACGGCGGAGATGGCGAGAATACGTCGGGCAAGCTGGGGAGTCATGTGTTGTCCGGGACGAGGACTGCGCCGAAGCGACGTTCGCGTGCGGCGAAGTCGGCAAACGCGCTGTCGAGATGCTGCGTGGTGAGATCGGGGAAATGGACATCGAGAAAAGCGAGCTCGGCGTACGCGCTTTCCCAGAGGAGAAAGTCCGAGAGGCGTCGCTCGCCGCTGGTGCGGATCACCAGATCCACATCGGGAATCAGCGACCCTTCGGCGATGGCGGCGCGGCTTGAGTAGTCAATCGCCACGCGCAGGTGCATGCGCTTCCCCTCGGCAGTCCGCAGCTCAGCGATGGCGAAGGCATCCGCCAACGCCTGCGGCAAACGATCGCGCCGACCGATGATCGAGAGGCGGATGCCATTCTTGACGAGCGTCTCCAAGTGGCGATCGAGATGCGAGGCGAAGAGATCAAACAGGAAGCCGACTTCTTCGCGCGGACGCTTCCAGTTGTCGCTGGAGAACGCATACAGCGTGAGCTGCTGCACGCCGACACGCGCGCAATGCGACACCACCTCGCGCACCGTGTGGGCGCCGCGCACATGTCCCATCCACCGCGGACGCTTACGCTGCGTGGCCCATCGGCCATTGCCATCCATGATGATGGCGACGTGTCCGGGAATGGCGCTCATTCGCCCCCCACGCGCTTGATGAGCGCTTCCATGTGGGAGAGGTACTGCTCGAGCGCGCGGCGGCCAGCGGCCGTGAGCCTGTACTCCGTGCGCGGGATACGTCCCTCGAAACCCTTCTTGCATGAGATGTAGCCCGCGTCCTCAAGCTTGCGCGCATGCACCGAGACGTTTCCGTCGGACGTCTCAAGCATCGCCTTGAGTTCGTTGAAGGTCAGCGACTCGTGCACCGCGAGCGCGCTCACCAATGCCAATCGCACGCGTTCATGAATGATTCGATCCAGCGACATCGGCATGGATGCATCTCCATCCTCGGCCTTGAGGGCCGTTCGGGACTGACCCTTCGTCGCGCGCGCGGGTTCTTTCGGCGCCTCCTTGCTGCGCGCACGCGCGGCACTTCCGTCGCGCTTAGCCACCGTGCCTCCGGGCAATGACTATACCAAAGCCGATCTGCAGGACACCAAAGCCAAGCGCCATCATGAGATCTCCATCGAGAGCGGGAACAAAGAGCGTGACAATGCCAAGGGCGATGAAGGCGAGGCCCATCAGCGGCACGGGACGCACGGAGTAGGCACCGGCGGTGGTGACACCGACGCCGGAGAGGAGGAGCCAGAGTCCGGGAAGCAGGCGGTCAGTGACGTGCGCATCAATGCCGGCGATGAAGGGATCAATGAGCGCGAGGGTGAGGACGGCGCCGGCGAAGATGGCGGGCCAGAAGCCGAGGAGGAAACGGCGCGCTGGGACACTCATGAGCTGTGCGCTGTCGGCGGTGACGCGGCGGCGCATTTTGCGGAGCATCGCGAGTCCGCCAGCCGAGGCGGCCACGACCGCGGCAGCAATCCAGGCCGCGAGCCAGCGCTCGGCCGAGAGTTGACGATCGGCAACGAAGGCGGCGGCGAGGGCGATGACGCCGGTCGCGACGAGCCCCCAGCCTGGGACGTCGGTGAAGGAGGAGGCTCCTTCCATCGTGCGGCGGATGAAGGAGAGGTCCTGGAGTGCCCGGTCGCGGAGGGCGGGCGGATGGGAATCGGGAGCGGCCATGGGTGGAGTATTGGGCCGTTCCGGAATTCTGTCAAGTACTTTGCATCAAAAAGTGCAGGGCATCGTCTCGTGACGCCGCCGACCGCGCGCGGGTACGATACAAGTCGGCACCCTCTGCGCGGTCACTCACTCCCGGCTCGCCATGCGTCTCCATCTCACCGCATTCCTGCTGCTTGCTACACCCACGCTCGCCCTGAGCGCGCAACAGTCCGCTCCCGCGGCGGTGTCGCCGAGACGGCCACCCGCGCCCTGCATCTCAGCGGAGCGAAACCGGCAGTTCGATTTCTGGATCGGCACTTGGGACGTCTATCCCAGCGCCGCCCCCGCGGGACGCGCCCCGCGCCTCGGCGTGAATGTCATCGCCGCGATTGAGTCCGGATGCGCGTTGCTTGAGTCGTGGACCGATGCGAGCGGCGGCACCGGGCGATCCTTCAATTGGTACGACACGAATCTCCAGAGCTGGCGACAACTGTGGATTGACCAACAGGGCACAACGCTCGATTACACAGCGGGTGCGTATCGCGACGGCGCGATGCGCTTCACCGGCTGGACCCGCGGCCCGCAGGGCGAACGCGTCGAGCAGCGCCTCATTTTTTTTAACATTCATCGCGATACGGTGCGACAGCTCTTCGAGGCGTCGCAAGATTCGGGGCGCACCTGGCAGCCGACATTCGATGCGCGCTATGTGCGTCGAGCGGGCGCGCCCTAGCGGCCGCTACCGCGCCGCAGCGCTCCGCGCCGCTTCTGCCCCGCTCGCACCACCCCCGGGCTTCAACAACCCCGCATCCACTAGCATCCCCTCGAGCGCCTGCGGAATCATCGTTGGCCAGAGCACAAATCCCTGCACGAGAATGAGCGGGCGCGCCTTTCGCCCTGTCCCCGCATAGTGATACCGCGCCCAGAGCTCATAACCGAGCGAGATCGCGCCACCAAAGGCGGCGAAGACACACCAGGTGGAGAGCGCCACCATCCACGGCAGCGTGATTGCCATCCATACGCCAATCGCGTACGCCGTCACGATACCCATGATGCCAATGCTGCGCAGCACGGGATTGAAGACCAGGCAACAGGTCGTCCACAGGGCCACACCGAACAACATCAGGCCCCAGAGGACGTCCACATTCCAGATGGTCACGACTTCGCCCGACCGGAGTCCGCGCCGCTGCTCATCTTCTTCGTCATCTCGACCTTCTCCCGAAACGTCACCACCGTGCCGCACTGCTGGCAGCAGTAGTTCCCGGTGCGTTCACCGAGATCGTACTCGCGCGCGAAGGTCGGATGATCACAGGGTTTATCACCCCACGCTTGCTGGAGTTCGATGGCCTTCTTGCGTTGCACTGAGGTATCCTCGGGTCGGCCGGAAGCGAGCGGGTGAATCTTTAAGCTACTCCATTTCCGGGCCGCGACCTGAGCCGATTCGCAATCCCGAGCCCGAGCCACGCCATTGGGATGTACGCCACGAGCAGATCGAGCGCGATGAACCACACCGGCGCTGGAATCATTTGGGCCGCCATGATCCCGCCAATCAGAAACAAGGCGCCCACGGTGTACGCGAGCACGGCCCGATGGGAGATGGCGAGCAGCGCCACGACCGTCGCTCCCACCAAGGTCCCGAGCGCATGCGCGAGAAAGGGTGCCACGAAGTGCTTGGGCTGCAGCAGCGGCATCGCCGCCACGAGTCCCTCAACGGTCGTCATCACTGCGCCCGGTGGGGGCGGAATGAGCTTGGGGCCAACCACCACTATCCCCATGTTGACGAAGCTGCCGAGCACCACTCCCACACAGAGCGCCAGCGCAAGCTTCAACAGGTTGAGCATGGGGACTCTCCTTTCCGGTGAAGGTCAGTCAATCGGAATGTGCTTCTCGTGCCCCAACACCGTCTCGGCGCGATGCGATCGGAAAATCGGGAAGAACATCTGATGGTACCAGCGCTCCTGCCCATGACGACGGTCATCCTTGAGCCCGTACGCCGGCGGATACTCCCGCGTGATATGCGCCGTGCCGAACAGCACATCCCAGAAGAACAACAGATTCCCGTAATTCCCCATGTAGTGTCCAATGCCATCATCCTGGGTGAGCGCATGATGGGCGAAGTGCGTGGCCGGCGTGGAGATGGTGCGCTCAAGGATCCACGCGAGAGGACGCAGCGCGCGATACCGATACAGCCACTGGTCCCATCGCACCGCGGAGTGCGCGCCGATAATCACCGCGAGCTTCACGACGCTGTAGCCCACGAAGACCCAACCGAAGCCGAGGTAGAGCAGCATTCCGCTCAGCCAAAGCCCCGGCATCAGCGCGTAGTAGAAGGCATTGTTGCGATACACCACGCGCACGCTCATGTAGGCCGCCGAGTGATGCGCGCGATGCAGTGGCCACATCACCGAGGTGTGCGAGAGACGGTGCCACCAGTACTGCGTCATGTCGTCGGCGACGAGCAGCACGAGCAGCATCGCCCACCAGGGCCAATGGGCCCAGGCGTCCTGCATCTCTGGCATCACGATCGCCGAGAGTCCCTTGGCGGCGGCAAAGACCAGTCCGGAGATGATCGGGAAGGTCACGCCGACGGCGACATCGAGGGTGTTGTCCTCGCTGCTGGCTTCGGGAGCGAAGAACTTGCCCATCACGAGCTCGGCCACGGCGAAGAGGCCAAAGATCGTGGTGACGGCGATGAGCTGCGTGGTTTGTGTGTTCAGGGCCATATCCGACGATGGGCAAATGGGGAGGCGACGCGAGAGAATGTAGCGTCAACCGGTGGCCCGCGTTGTTTGCCGAGGCGTGCGCTTCCTACGCTTCAGCGACGTGTTTCGCTAAGGGTGCGCACCGTCTTCTCCAGCATCGCCACA
>JANLTT010000195.1:0-3140 GCA_031363115.1 Gemmatimonas sp. | reverse complement strand
CGACGAGTACCGCAAGCATGTGGAGAAGGATCCCGCCCTCGAGCGTCGCTTTCAGCCGGTGTTCGTCGGCGAGCCCTCGGTGGAGAGCACGATCGCGATCCTGCGCGGCCTGAAGGAGCGGTACGAGTCGCATCACGGCGTGCGCATCACCGACGGCGCGGTGGTCGCGGCTGCCACGCTCTCCAACCGGTACATCGGCGATCGGTTCCTGCCGGACAAGGCGATTGACCTGATGGACGAGGCCGCGTCGCGCATGCGTATTGAGATCGATTCGCTCCCGCAGGAGATTGACGAAGTCGAGCGGAAGGTGGTGCAGCTCGAAATCGAGAAGCAGGCGCTCTCGAAGGAGAAAGACGCCGCGTCACTGGAGCGTCGCGCGATCATCGAGCATTCGCTGGCGCAACTCAAGGAAGAAAGCGCCGGGATGAAGGCGCAGTGGCAGAACGAGAAGAACGCACTCGGCGAGGTCGGTGTCCTCAAGACGAAGATCGAGGAGGCGCGCATCGAGGTCGAGAAGGCCACGCGCGTGGGCGATCTCCAAAAGGCGGCGGAGATTCAGTACGGCACGGTTCCTAAGCTCGAGCAGGAACTCAAGGCCGTTGAACTGCGACTCAGTGAGCAGAAGGGATCGGCGCGCTTCCTCAAGGAGGAAGTCACCGCCGATGACATTGCCGAGATCGTGGCGCGCTGGACCGGCATTCCGGTGCAGCGCATGCTTGAGGGTGAACGCGATCGCCTCACGCGACTCGACAAGGAACTGGCGAAGCGCGTCGTGGGGCAGGACGAAGCGGTGCAGGCGGTGGCGAATGCGGTACGCCGCTCGCGCGCCGGGTTGCAGGACCCCAATCGCCCCATCGGCTCGTTCATTTTCCTTGGCCCCACCGGCGTGGGCAAGACGGAGACCGCCAAGGCGCTCGCGGAGTTCCTGTTTGACGACGAAACCGCGATGGTGCGCATCGACATGTCGGAGTACATGGAGAAGCACGCGGTCGCACGACTGATCGGCGCCCCACCGGGCTACGTGGGCTTCGAGGAAGGCGGGCAGCTCACTGAGGCCGTGCGTCGGCGTCCGTACAGCGTCGTGCTCTTTGATGAGATCGAGAAGGCGCATCCCGATGTCTTTAACATCCTGCTGCAGATCCTCGACGATGGGCGCCTCACCGATTCACAGGGTCGCACGGTGGACTTCCGTAACGTCGTCATCATCATGACCTCGAACGTGGGCTCGGCGTGGATTCTCGAGCAGGGGACGGCCGACTGGGCGCTCGTCGAGACGCAGGTCACGACCGCGCTGCGCGCGCAGTTCAAGCCGGAGTTCCTGAATCGCGTTGATGACATCGTAATCTTCCATCCGCTCGGCGAGCAGCAGATCGAGCACATCGTCGGGCTGCAACTGGCGCGGATGGACAAGCTCCTGGCCGATCGCAAGATCACGCTCGAACTCTCGCCGGAAGCGAAGGCGCTCATTGCCACGGAAGGGTACGAGCCGGCCTTTGGGGCGCGA
The DNA here is from genome assembly GCA_031363115.1 of Gemmatimonas sp. Classification (GTDB taxonomy): domain Bacteria; phylum Gemmatimonadota; class Gemmatimonadetes; order Gemmatimonadales; family Gemmatimonadaceae; genus Pseudogemmatithrix. Next base: position 1,636 of record JANLTT010000195.1, on the reverse strand, counting down.
CCGCTCAAGCGGGCGATTCAGCGGCTGGTGCAGAACCCGCTCGCCATCGAGCTGCTTGAGGGCAAGTTCCTCGATGGTGATCGCATCCGCGCGACCGTCGCGGGAGAGCACATCGTCTTTGAGAAGCTGTCTTGAACGCACCGTTGAACACGCGCACCTCGATGGCGCACGCATGAGTGGCCCCGTCACCTTCGCGACGCGCGCCGACGAGGACGCCTACTGGATGGGCATGGCGCTGGCCGAGGCCGAGAAGGCTGCGAAGGCGGGAGAAGTCCCCGTCGGCGCCGTCCTCGTACACAACGGCCAGGTGATGGCGCGGGGCGCCAACACGATGATCGCCAGCAAGGACGCAACGCAGCACGCCGAAATGCGCGCCATCAAGGGGGGCGCATATGCGGTCGGCGACACGCGATTGACCACCGCGACCCTCTACGTCACCCTGGAGCCCTGTGCGATGTGCGCCGGCGCGATCCTGCTCGCCCGCGTCGGTCGCGTGGTGTTTGGCGCTTGGGACGACAAGGCGGGGATGGTCGGGTCGGTCTACGACCTGCTGCGCAATCCGCGGCTGAATCACCGGCCGGAGGTGCAGGGCGGGGTTCGCGAGGCGGAGTGCGGCGCGTTGCTGACGACGTTTTTTAAGGCACGGCGCGCCGAGCCGTAGCCGTCTCGACGCGCCCAATCAGGCTACCGACAGTTCGCCTTCGTCACCCGCTCACGCACCTGCGCCGCCGTGGTGGCCCGCGCCGTCTCGGCGGGCGCGCGAAAGGTGATCAAGTAGGCGCCGTCCGCCATCTCGTCGCGACGCACATAGGTGTAGCCCAGCGACTGGAACTCGCAGCGCAGCAGCGCCGGGGGAGTTCCATGGCGGTCCGTGGGCCCATCAACATCCAACACGCCAACCAGCCCCGCTGGCTTTAACGCAAAGGCGAGATGGTAGAGCATCCCGAAGGGGTTCTCGATCTCGTGATACATATGAATCATGAGGGCGACATCCACGCTTCCGGCCGGCAGCAACGGATCGTGCGGCAATCCCTCGATCACTTCGACATTCGTCCAGCGCGCGCGCGACACGCGCTGACGGAGCAGTTGCAGGTACTGTGGCTCGATGTCGTTCGCGAGCACCTTGCCCTCGGCGCCGAGTCGGGAGGACAGCTTCGCCACGTAGTAGCCGTCGCCCGCGCCGATATCCGCGACCACCATCCCACGCCGGATGCGCAGAGCCGCCAGCACGCGATCGGCCTCGCCAAAGGCATCGCGGCGGTCCTCCGCGATCCACCGAGGGGCCACGATGGCGGAGATGCCGCGCGTCGGGGCGGGGAAGCTGTCCGCGGGGAGGGCGCGCGGCGCGCGCTGGGCGTGGAGCGACACGGTGGCCAGCGCCAGCATCTTCCCAAGTACAAGGACGAATGCAAGGCGGCGACGCTGGGCGCGGGCGCCCGAAAGCAGGATGGCAGTCAGCATTCAAGGGGAGCGCGTGAGGGCCGCGCCCAGTTCCCAGCTCGTGCTCGGACGCTTGTCGCGACCCCGTGAGCTGACTAGGTTTCTCGGCTGTCCCCGAATCGGTGGGACCTGTGGTACTTGTTGGACAGGTGGCCGAGTGGATGAAGGCACCGGTCTCGAAAACCGGCGTACCGGC
>JANLTT010000193.1:0-8989 GCA_031363115.1 Gemmatimonas sp. | reverse complement strand
GCCCAGGTGAGCCCCGCCGGCGGCGTGAGCGCCGCGAGCTGCGCCTCGACATCGCTCGACGCGCGCGAGGTGCCGCCCTCTTCAATCAGTCCCTCCACGATGCTTACCGGCCGTTGATTTACGCGCACCACTTCAATCGGCGCACGCACTTCACGCGTGGTGACCAATTGGCTCAGCGGCACTCCATTCACGGGCGTCGCGAGCGCCACCTGCAGATCTTCGTTCGCATTCCCCGCGTAGCGTACACGAATCGGCGTACGGCGGTCGGTCTCGCGCAGTTCATTGGCTCCGACGCCACCCAGCCCGCCCTGCAGGGCACGCAGCACCGTCTGCACCGGAATCCCGCGCTCCGCCATCCGCGCGCGCTCCAACTGCACTTCCACCTGCGGCTGCGTGGTGCTGTAGGCGTCGCGCACATCGCTCAGTGTTGGCAAGGTGGCCATGCGCCGGCGAACCGAATCGGCCCACACCTGGCTCTCCGCAAACGTGCGCGCACTCACCTCAACACGCACCAATCGCCCCTCACGTCCAATCAAGCTCCCAAACTCCGACTGCCCCGCGAGATCCAGCGCGAGTGTGCCGCCCGCCACGAGGTCGGGCAGCGCCTCACGCAGCTGCGCCGCAAAGCGCGCCGCGTCCGCCGCCGTCGGCACGGGCACGAGCAACTGCGCCGTCGCCGACGTCCCGGGCTCCGCTCCGGAGAGCACTTCTTCGTCCGTGGCAATGCCCACGCGCGAGTACACGCCATTGGAGCCGAGCGACTTCGCCGCCGACTCCACACGCCCAACCTGCCGCGTCGTTTCCTCGATACTCGTCCCTTCAGGCAACTGCAGCGCCGCAACGACAATCCCCTCGTCCACCTGTGGCAGAATCTCCTTCGGCATCTTCCAGACGCAGAACAACATCACGCCCACGAGCGCAATCCCTGCGCCGAGCATCGTACCGGGATGTTTGAGCGTCCACTCCATCCCACCTTCGTAGACATGCGCGCACCGTTCGCCGAAGGCGAGCAGCTTCTGCTCCATCGGCCCCGGCTCGCGCGCCTTCGTCTCCTGCGCCACCAGCTTGCGGCGCCCAATGATCATGACGGGCATCAGTGTGAGCGCGAGAATCAGCGAGCCGCCCACGGAGAGCACCACGGCGAGCGACAAGTCACGGAACAGCGCCGCCGCGAGTCCCTTCACGAAGATGATCGGCCCGAATACCAGCAGCGTCGTCAGCGTGCCGGCAAAGAGAGGCCCAGCCACCTCCTCCGTTGCCGCAATCGTCGCGTCATCGTGCGGCATCTCCGGCGACTCCACGAACTTTCGCCCGGCCGCATCGGCCACGACAATCGCGTTGTCCACCAGCAGTCCGACACCCAACGCGAGTCCGCCGAGTGACAGCACGTTCACGGTGACATCAAAGAGTTGCAGGAACACCAGCGCCAGCATCACCGAGAGCGGGAGAATCACCGCAATCGCAATGGACGACCGCCAGTGCCGCAGGAATACCAGGATCATCACGAGCGAGAGGACTCCGCCGAGCAAAATCTCCTGCCCGAGATTCGACAGCGCGTCCACCACGAAGTCCGCCTGCGCCGCCACGACATGCATCCGAATGTCCGGAAACTCCTCCTGCAGGAGCCCAATCACCTCGGTCATCGTCTGCGTCACCGCCACCGTATTGGCGCCGGCATCCTTGTAGACCACCAAGCCCACTGCCGCTCCCCCATCCAACCGCGTCAGCGTCCGCGGCTCGGCGAGCGTCGACGTGACCGTCGCAATGTCGCGCAACCGGATGTTCGCGCTCACCGGCCCCACCGGGGTCTCGGAGATTTCATCGAGCGCGCGGAACTCGGTCAGCGCGCGCACCGAGAAGCGGAACTGCCCGCGGCGAATAGTGCCACCAGCGCCATTGGCATTCGCGTTCTGCACCGCCGTCGCGACGTCGTTCGTCGAGAGACCCAGCGCCCGCATCTTCTCGGGGTCCACTTCAATGCGAATCTCGTCTTCTGGTGCGCCCACCACCGCCACACTCGCGACGCCGCTGATCTGCTCGAGCCGACGCGCATGCACATCGGTGGCCGTACGCCCGAGCAGTCGCAGGTCATTGAGTCCCGTGAGGCCAATCACCGCGATGGGGCGCTCACCGGGATCACTCGTGAGCAGCGTCGGGCGCGCCGCGCCTTCGGGCAGCCGTGCGCGCGCCTGGTCGAGTCGCTCGCGCACCGTGAGAATCGTCGTGGGCATGTCCGTGCCCCACGCAAAGCGCAGCGTCGTCACCGCCTCGCCATTCCGACTTACCGACCGTAGCTCCACCAATCCCGGCGTCGCTGCCACAGCGGCCTCCACCGGCTCGGCCACAAACCGCGAGACCTCCTCGGCAGCCGCGCCCATGTAGGTCGTGCGCACCGTGAGCACCGGCAGCGTCACATCTGGCAGCAGCGTGACCGGCAGCCGCGTGAGCGAGACGCTGCCGAGCAGGACAATCGCCAAGGTCGCGGCCACCGTCGTCACCGGACGACGGACCGCGAAGGAGACGAGCGACATGGGAGTGCTTAGTCCTGCGAGCCCGGCGCGCGCTCGCGCGCCGCCACCACGCGCACCGGCGCGTCGTGCGTGAGGGTCAGGTGTCCTTCAATGATTACCTGATCTCCCGCATTCACCGGAATCAACCCACTGACGGAATCCGGAAGGATTTCCGTCTCCCGACCATTCGTGCGCCCCGGTGTCACGTAGGTCCACTGCGCACGGCCGTCGCGCACGACGAACACCAACGGACGTCCATCGCGCTCAATGATGGCGCGCGCCGGCACGAGGCGACGCCCCGTGAGACGCTGCGCTTCGAGGCGTACATCAGCGTACATCCCGGGGCGCAACGCGCCGCCACCCGTGAGCCGCACATACGCACGCCCCGCGCGCGTCGTGCTATCGACCATCGGAAGAATCGCCGAGACACGTCCGGTCAGTGCCTGCCCGGGAATCGCCGCGCTCGTCACCACCGCTTCGCCACCCACGCGAATCAGCGGCAGGTCATGCTCAAGCACCGCGGCCTCGACGCGCAGGTTCTCCAAGTCCACTAGAGTGCCGACATCCTGCCCCGCCGTGATGCGGTCGCCGAGCACCGCCGCGACGCGATCCACCGTGCCATTGAAGGGCGCGGTAATCGCCGAACGCTCGCGATTCAGCTTCGCGCGGTCGAGTCGCACGCGTGACGCCGCCAATCCGGAGCGAATCACAAAGGCATCCAGTCGCGTCTGACTCGGCATCACTCCGGTGGCCGCTGAGTCGGGGCGATAGAGATCCCCGTACGACTGCATGGCCTGCGCGAGCGCGACTTCCGCTTCGGCCAAATCCAAATCGAAGGGGCGCGGATCGAGCTCCACGAGCGTCTGGCCACGACGTACCCGTTCGCCGGGGCGCACCAGCACCCGCGCGACTGTTCCGGCCACTTCGCTGCGAATGCGCCCTTCGGACTCCGAGCGCACCTGGCCGGTGGTGTTGATCGTCAGCACGAGATCGCCGTCGGCGACTTCCCCCGCCACGACGGGGAGATTCACATTCGAGGCCGTCGAGCCTCCGGAATCGGCAGAGTCGGCGGCGGCCGCAGAATCAGCGGGAGTACCAGTGCCCCCAGCGACCGCCTTGAGCTTGTCGCAGGCGGTCAGGGAAAGAGCGAGCGCGCAGAGCGCGGCGGAAGCGCGGAAAGCCATCATCATCCGTAGAAGGTGTGCTTCGTTGGACCCTCCGCGCTACGGGAGGGTTGCCCTGCGCGCGGCGCTTGCGAGGAGCGTTACTTGCGAACGGTCAGTCTGACGACCACAAAGCCCCCGGAATCGGGGTCCTCGCGGGACACGAGCAGCTCGCCATTCGGCAACAGACCCAGCGGCAAGCCGAAGCCGCTCACCGAGCCTACGTAAGCGCCGTCACTCCCGAATACGTCGAGCACGGGGTCCTCGTTTCGCAGCGAACGCTGCACCCACATCGTCCCATCGGAGAGCAACGCGACATCCTGCACATACGGCATGAACTCCGCGACGCCGATTTGCTCCTGCAGATCCGTGAGGGGAATCGTGCAGGCGACGCGTGGCCCCGCCTGCAACTTGAGCCCCTCGGGGTAGATGCGCGCGAGATCGTCCACCGTTGGCTTCCGTGCGGGCAGATCGCGACGCACGCTCGCAATCAGCCGCGGTCCCTCGTACAGCCGCAGATCATACGCGGGCCCGAGATTCGCGAGCATCCGCGCCCCCGCCGTCTCCCAGTGAATCTCCGGCGAGAAGAAGGCCGGCAGCATGAGGCCGACTTGACCGCCGCATGCCGAGAGCTGGTTTGGCTTGCCGTTTTTCACCTGCATCAGCGGCGGCGCAGGGAGGGTATCGCCATACAGCGCGACGGTCTGGCCGACTGAATCGAAGGTCGCCTTCTCCACCCAGACCCCACCGACACGGAAGGCAAGTTGCTGCACTCCCTCGAAGGCGTCGCGCATCGCGATATCGTTGATCGGATCAAGTTCCGTCCCCCAGCGCACGAGCACGCTGCGCCCCGCGTCATACACGACGAGCGAATCGCCCTGCTGGATCAGTGCCACCGGGAACTCCATCTCCCCCGGCCCGCTTCCCTTCCTACCGAATGACCGTTCATAGCGCCCATCACGCGCAAAGCGGCGCACCCCCTCCGCGTCCTCGAGCACGTAGGTACGGCCCGCGCGATCCGTGAGTACCCGCGCGGGCGTGAGCGCCCTGAAGAGCCACGGCTCACCCAGCGAATCACGCAGGACGTCAATCTCAGTGAGCGTCCACGACAGCGTCGTGTCGGGCCGCGAGTTGACGATGATTTTCACCCCCGCGGAATCGGTACGGGTGACCGTGGCATCGGATGGCGCATCTCCTGCACACGCAGACAGGACGAGCAGCGCGCCGAGCGCGAGAAAAGAGCGATTCATGCTCTCAAGATCGGAGGCAGTCACGCTCGGTGCAACCGCCGAGCGAAATCGGCCACGCGCCCAGACAAAGCGCCGGAGGAAGTCCATCCTGCCCAATCGCCGCGAAACGTTCCGCGGTACGAGTCCCCAGCCCTACGCCGACACGCGCCGAGCGCGGTGTGCGCGCGTGGCGAAGAAGATCACGGTCGCCACCGCGCCGACCTCGACCAGCACGAGCCACTCGGCCGCCGTGATTGACGTCAGCAGCGCGAGGATGGCGAGGCTGGCGAGTATGGGGACGATCGCCCCACCGGGCACGCGGAAGGGTGCGCTACCCTCCACTTGCACTCCGGTGCGGCGCAACTGCCACGAGGCCCCCGCGCAGCCGAAGTAGCACAGCAGCGCGGCCACGTTTGAGATCACCGCGAGCGCGCCGAAACTACTGGTGATTGCAATGAGACAGGCGAGACCGAGCTGCACGAGCACCGCGACCCAAGGCGTGTGGAACGTGGGATGCACGGCGGCGAGGCCGTTCGGCAGGAATCCATCGCGCGCAAATGCATAGAGCGATCGCGGCGACGCGAGGGACATGCCGCTGAGGTAACCGAACGTCGAGACGATGACGCCAAAGAGGAGGAGCTGACGCCCCCACGGGCCAAGGGCCACTCCCGCGGCATCGGCCAGTGGCGTCGTCGCCCCAGCGAGAGCCGGCCCGAGTACGCCCTGCGCAACGAACTGAATGCTCAGATACAACGCCGTCACGCCCGCCATCCCGAGAAAGATGCCGCGCGGTACCGTGCGCGCGGGATCCTTGAGCTCTCCCCCAGGAATCAGCGCCGACTCGACGCCGGTGAAGGCAAAGAGCAGCACAATCGACGTCCGCGCCACGCTCGAGGCCGTCGGCAACTCGACCACCGCAAGATTGGCCGGCTCGATCGCGAACACGCCCAGCGCGACAAGCACGAGCAGCGGCAGCAACTTGACCACGATCATCACGCTGTTGAGGCGGTTGCCATGACGCACGCCGATGATGTTGACCGCGCCGAGGAACGAGAACGCGGCCACGAGTCCCACCGTGCGTCCCACCGGCGTCCCAACCCAAGGCACGGCCGAGCCCAAGCTATCAATGAACACATTGGCCACTGCGGCAAAGGCGGTGATGCCGAGCATCCACGTCATCACGCCGGTCATGTAACCGGCGAATGGACCGAACGCCGCCTCGACGTAGGCATAGGGTCCACCGGTCATCGACACGCGACTCCCCGCCTCCGCGATGCAGAGCCCAATCAATCCCATCACGACCGCGCACACCACATACGAAATCGGTGCCGCTGGCCCGAGCGTTTCCGCCACCGACGCAGGCAGACGGTAGATGCCGCCGCCGACCATGATATTCGCAATCCCGGCGGCGAGCCCAAGCGCGCCCACCGCACGGACGAGACCGTGTTCCGAGGAATTCGAGAGTATGCTCATGTTCCGGCCGTCAGCGCTTCAGCGCACTGAGCAACGCATCGACCGTGGCCTTTGCGTCACCATACAGCATCCGCGTCTTCGGCTTGAAGAAGAGTGGATTCTCCACGCCCGCGTACCCCGCGCCGCGCCCCCGCTTGAAGACGATGCAACTCTCCGCCTCCCACGCGGGAAGCACCGGCATCCCCGCAATCGGGCTCGACGGATCGTCGATCGCGCTCGGATTGACAATGTCGTTCGCGCCAATCACGAGGACCACATCCGTCGTGGCGAAATCGTCCGAGATCTCATCCATCTCCAACACGATGTCATACGGCAAATTGGCCTCGGCGAGAAGCACATTCATGTGACCTGGCAGGCGCCCCGCTACCGGATGAATCGCGAAGCGAACCTGCACGCCGCTCTTGCGGAGCACATCAACAATCTCGCGCACCGGATGCTGCGCCTGCGCGACCGCCATGCCATAGCCCGGCACGATGATGACGCTGCGCGCCTCGCGGAGTTGCTCCACCACTTCGTCCACCGTCGTCGCCACGATCTCCCCGTCCATCACTGCGGCCCCCGCCGCCGGCGCCGCGCCTTCCTCGGCACCGAACCCACCGAGAATCACCGAGACAAACGAGCGATTCATCGCCTTGCACATGATGTAGCTGAGGATTGCCCCCGACGAGCCCACCAGCGCGCCCGTGATGATCAGTAGGTCATTCGAGAGCATGAAGCCCGCGGCAGAGGCAGCCCATCCGGAGTAGCTGTTGAGCATCGACACCACTACCGGCATGTCGGCGCCGCCAATCGCCATCACAAGATGGATGCCGATCACGCCGGCCACCGCCGCCAGCAACAGGAGCGCCTGCATCGACTGCGGCCCCGCGCCAAGCACCGACGCGCCGAGCCAGAGACTGGCCAGCACCATCGCGAGATTCAGCAGGTGACGGCCGGGCAGCAACAACGGCTTGCTGCCAATGACGCCCTGCAGCTTCCCCCACGCAATCACCGAACCGGTAAAGGTCAGCGCCCCGATGAACACGCCGAGCGCCGTCTCCACATCGTGAATCGTCTTTTCGGTGCCAAAGAGCACTTCCGCCGGCCGCAACTGATTGCTCAGTCCAACCAACACGGCGGCGGCACCGACGAAGCTGTGGAGAATCGCCACCAACTGGGGCATCGCCGTCATCGCCACGCGAGCCGCGAGCACCGCACCGATCAACGCGGCGACCACAATGGAACCGAGCGCGAGGGGCGAGGTCAGCAACCCAGCGTGCGCGGCCACGGCTACCACCGCGAGGAGCATGCCCCCCGCACCGAACAGGTTCCCGCGCCGCGCCGTTTCCGGATGCGAGAGCCCCTTGAGGCTCAGGATGAACAGCACACCAGCACCGATATAGGTGGTCGCAAGGCAAGTTGGGGTCATCGGTGGAACATCCGAAGCATGCGATGCGTCACGAGGAACCCACCGGCGATGTTGATGGTGGCCAAGATGATGGCAGCAATGCCCAGAAGGCTGGCCGCCGAGAAGCCGTCCACTTGCACGAGACCGCCGATGATGATGATGCCGCTGATGGCGTTGGTCACGCTCATGAGCGGCGTATGCAGGGCCGGCGTGACGCTCCAAATCACCTGGTAGCCGATGAAGCAGGCGAGCACGAAGACCGTGAAGTGCGTGACGAAGGTGGGGGGCGCGCTGATGCCGATGCCGAGCAGCGCCAGTCCGGTCGCGAGCATTCCCCAACGCGAGTTCTTCGAGAATTGCTCCGGGGCCGGCGGACCATGCTGTTCGCTGTAGAGTGCGGCCTTCGCCGCATGCGGCGTGCTCGCCGCCGGTGCCGCCGCCGGTGCCGCCGCTGGCGCCGGCGCCGGCCACGTGACGACACCCTCTCGCAACACCGTCATCGGACGCACGATGTCATTCGTCTCGCTCAGCGCGAAGTTCGCCGCCCCGCCCATCTCCTCCACAAGATGCACGATGTTCGTCGCGTAGAGACTCGACGCCTGCTGCGCCATGCGTGAGGGGAGATCGGTGAAGCCGACCACCGTTACGCCGTGCACTCGCACCGCCTCGCCCGGAACCGTCAGCTCGCAGTTGCCCTGCTGCTCCGCCGCGAGATCCACGACCACCGACCCACGCTTCATCGATGCGACCATGTCGGCGGTGATCAGCACCGGCGCACGCTTGCCGGGTATCAACGCCGTCGTGATGATCACATCCACTTCCTTCGCCTGCGCGGCAAAGAGCGCCATCTCCGCCTCGATGAACGCCGGGCTCATCTCCTTCGCGTAGCCCCCGCTCCCCGACCCGTCCTCCTCCAGGTGCACTTCGAGGAACTCGGCCCCCATCGATGCCACCTGGTCGCGCACCGCCGGACGCGTGTCGAACGCGCGCACAATCGCGCCGAGCGCCCGTCCCGCACCGATTGCGGCAAGCCCAGCGACGCCAGCGCCTATGACCAGCACCTTCCCCGGTGGGATCTTTCCCGCGGCCGTCGACTGGCCGCGCAGGGGACGCTGCAGGACATTCACGGCCTCGATCACCGCGCGATACCCGGACAGATTGCCCATTGCCGAGAGCGCATCGACCTTCTGCGCCCGGGTCGTGCGCGGCACCTGATCCATCGCCACA